>JBARSI010000081.1:0-39209 GCA_049644665.1 Anaerolineales bacterium | reverse complement strand
CGCGAACCCATGTCCAGTAACTTTCACGAGGCAGCAAGATTACCTGATGTTCCATAATTAGTTATTAAACCCCATGCCTTTTGATTTCAGCGAAACGTAGCGGTTTTTTCCAATCACGAGATGATCTAGCACCTCAACATCAAGTAGTTTTCCCGCCTCCACAATTGCCCGGGTTACTGCGACATCCTCCGGACTGGGTGTCGGGTCACCGCTCGGGTGATTATGCGCAACGATGATTGCGGCTGCATTGCGCTGAACAGCTTCCCGAAAGACTTCACCAATTCTGATAACCGAACTATTGAGTGAGCCTCGGTATACTTCAACAACCTGAATGACCTGGTTGCGTGTGTCTAACAGCAATACCCTTAAGTGCTCTTGCTCAAGTGCACCCATCTCATAGAGAATGAGATTGGCCGCGTCCTGCGGTGATTGAATACGGGGTTTTTCCTCTTGATTCACATTTGCAAATCTACGCCCTAACTCAATCGCTGCCTGTATTTGAGCGGCTTTTGCAAATCCGATACCCCGTTTCTTTTGAAGCTCCGGAAGTGAGAGGCGATGCAATCTTGCAAGGCCTCCTATTTCCATCAACAGAGTTTGCGCTAATTGAACAGCGTTCATCCCTTTGATGCCCGTTCGATGCATTATGGACAAGAGTTCTGCATTGGACAACGCCCCGGGACCTAGTGCAGCGAGCCGTTCACGTGGACGATCACCAGAGTCAAGATCCTTAATCCGGTATCCCAGTTGATTATCCCCCATATCACACCCCCATTCTGTGCAAATTGCGTGCCATAGATCGATGACTGCGACTATACTTCAGTGGATTCTCACGGTCAAAGTGGTCCGTAAGTTGCACTGCTAGATTTAAACCGCATGCTATAATGCCGCTCGTCAGGAGGGCCCATGCTGGATCTATTTGGAATCACCTCATTGGGGAAATTCTTTACATATCTCACAGCTTTCTTCGGTGCCTTCTTGGCAGCGTTATGGCTTAGCTTGATTTTTTGGACGCTCAGAGATATCCGTTCCAGGTCCAATGACAAGCTTGTGCATATTCTTGCGGCGATCGTGGTTGCAGTCCTGAATTTACCTGGGCTGATCATCTACCTCATTCTGCGCCCATCTTTGACCCTTACTGAGGAGTACCAACTCACACTCGAAGAAGAAGCGCTTCTCTCGCAAGTTGAAGAACGTTTGCTGTGCCCAGGCTGTGGAAGTCAAACGGAAAACAACTGGCAGGTCTGCGCTCATTGTCATACCCGACTTCGAAAGATATGCCGACAGTGTGGTGAGCTTCTGCAGCTACCATGGCAGATTTGTCCTCATTGCACCATTCCAGTTCCAGGGTCTCCCTCTGAAGCGCAGTCCGCAGATTTACCACCAATATCAGAATAGCCTCAACCTTTTCTCGTAACCTCTTAAAGGAATAAACTGGCGATTTCATCTCGCCAGTTTTTTTATTCGTGACCGGTAATTTAAGTGTGGGTTACTTCTTGCCAACAACTCCTAAGCTGGACCATCCTGCATACTGCGCGCTCTCTCCGAGTTCATCCTCAATGCGAAGAAGCTGATTGTATTTGGCTACACGATCAGAACGAGCAGGCGCTCCGGTCTTGATTTGCCCCATGTGAATCGCTACAGAGAGATCGGCAATTGTGGCATCTTCAGTTTCACCAGAGCGGTGTGATGTCACTGCCCGCCATCCTGCTTCCCGGCAAACCTGAACAGCCTCTAGCGTTTCCGTAAGCGTGCCAATCTGGTTTACTTTCACCAAAAGCGAATTGCAGGCTTTTAATTCGACGCCTTTTCTAACACGTTCGGGGTTCGTTACAAGCAGGTCATCCCCGACAATTTGGATTTTGTCACCTAGCTTCGCAGTCATTAATTGCCAGCTTTCCCAATCATCCTGCGCAAGGCCGTCTTCGATAGATACGATTGGATATTGATTGACCCAGGATGCCCAGAACTCAACCAGCTCTTCGCCGTTAAGCTCCTTCCCCTCGCTGCGAAGCTGGTACACCCCTCGATCAGCATCATAAAACTCGGAAGCTGCTGGATCGAGCGCAATCGAAACCTGCTCCCCGGTTTTGTAACCGGCTTTCTCTATAGCTTCCAATATTATTTCTACAGCTTCAGCATTTGCTTTCAAAGCAGGAGCAAATCCGCCTTCGTCGCCGACAAGCGCCGTGTAGCCTTTTTCTCTAAGCACGGTTTTAAGTTCTTGATAAATTTCTGCACCCCACCGCAGACCTTCGGAGAATGTTTGCGCACCAAGCGGCATGATCATGAATTCCTGTGCGTCCGTCGACTGCCATCCTGTGTGCGCCCCACCGTTCAAAATATTTAACATGGGGACCGGCAGGAGATGCGCGCCTACTCCACCGATATATCGGTAGAGAGGGAGCTCCAGAGAATTTGCGGCCGCTTTTGCTACCGCTAAACTCACACCGAGGATGGCATTTGCACCTAGCCGAGACTTGTTATCTGTTCCATCGGCTTCAATCATGGCAAGATCGATCGAACGCTGTTCGGTTGCGTCCCACCCAAGTAGAAGTTCTGCAAGCGCCGAATTCACATTTTCAACCGCTTTCAAAACCCCCTTTCCGCCAAAGCGAGACTTATCCCCATCCCGCAGCTCAAGTGCCTCGTGAACACCAGTTGATGCGCCCGATGGGACAATCGCACGGCCCCAGCTGCCATCAAACAGCGAAACCTCAACTTCAACAGTTGGGTTTCCTCGAGAATCAAGAACTTCGCGTCCATGTATCATCTCAATCGTTGTCTGCATCGAAGCAAGCCTCCATTGTTATCTTTGCTACAATTATAAACCGAGAAACTCGTATCCTCCCCGAAGGATTGCTCGAGAACACTTGCAATCAGATTTTCAAGACCCCGTGATAGAATCTCCTTCAATGCAGAATTTAGCTCGAATTTACCTTGACTACGCAGCTACTACACCCTTAGACGATCGGGTTCTAAAAGCAATGCTGCCATATTTCCAGCAGGATTTCGGGAATCCATCGTCCATCCACCACTGGGGGCAAACCGCAGAGAACGCCCTGATAGGCTCTCGAGAGATTGTTGCAGAGACGCTTGGCTGTTCTCCTGCGGAGGTGATATTTACCGGATCGGCAACGGAAAGTAATAATCTGACCCTGCGCGGTGCAGCGTTTGCCGCCAGAAGGCGGAGCGGCGCGAATCACCTGCTCGCATCGCCTGTCGATCACCCCTCGGTTACGCGCACCTTACAGCAGTTAGAAAATGATTTTGGTTTCAGTGTCGAATATTTGTCAATCGACAATGACGGGCTGGTTAACCTTGAGGATCTCAAGGACCAAATTCGCGGAGATACCATTATCGTTTCGATCATCTATGCAAATAACGAGATCGGTACAGTCAACAATATTTCTGAATTGGGAGCTGTATGCAAATCCCGCGACGTCCACTTCCATACAGATGCCGTACAGGCGGCAAATTACTTCAGCCTGGATGTTGATTCTCTGAACGTTGATTTCCTTACGCTGGGTGGTCATAAAATATACGGCCCCAAAGGAGTGGGCGCACTATATATTCGTTCCGGTACCACAATAGATTCCGCGATAACCGGCGGGAGCCAGGAGTTCGGCAATCGTGCGAGCACCGAAAACATCCCGCTCATTGTTGGATTTGCCGAGGCGCTTAAAATCGCAACATCACTTCGTGACGATCTGGCAAATTTGCACACGCCCTTACGAGACCAGCTCATCGATGAGATTCTTAGGGTAATCCCTGATGCCGGAATCACGGGCCATCGAACTGAAAGATTGCCTAACCACGCCTCATTTTTCTTCCGTAATATAAACAGTGTGTCTCTTCTCACCGCTCTCGATCTTGCAGGCTTTGCATGCTCCTCGGGTTCAGCTTGCAAGGCAGGTACACCTAAACCATCTGATGTACTCCTCAGCCTCGGCTTGAGCGAAGAATTATCCTTAGGTTCACTTAGAGTGACAATGGGACGTTCAACAGATGCTAATAACATCTCGGAATTTACCGGTACACTGCCCTCCATCATTTCACACTTGCGTTCAGTCCAATAATCAAGATGACGCCAAAAAACGAGATAATTGCGATTGCCATGAGCGGAGGTGTCGATAGCTCTGTCGCTGCCGCCCTGCTTGTAGAACAAGGCTACGATGTCTTCGGTGTAATGCTCCGACTCTGGTCTGCGGGAGCAGAGTCCAGCAATCGCTGCTGTACACCGGAAGATGTCTCGCTTGCACAGCGAGTTGCGAGTCAACTCGATATACCCTTCCACATCCTTGATGTCAAAGAAACCTTCAAGCAAGAGGTCGTCAATCCTTTTATTTATGACTATGCGAAAGGAAGAACGCCTAATCCCTGTTTGCGTTGTAATCGCATGATCCGCTGGGGATTCTTGCTTGAAAGAGTCCTATCAAAGGGCGCAAGCCGCCTCGCAACGGGTCACTACGCGCGTATCATCCATGAAAACAATCGCTATCATCTTTACCGAGCAACGGATGCAAGCAAGGATCAATCGTACGTCCTCAGCGTTCTTCACCAGGATCAACTCGCGCGCACGATATTCCCCCTAGGAGATATCACAAAAATCAAAGTCCGCGAACAAGCAGCAAAACTCAATCTTCCTATCGCTGACCGGGCTGAAAGCCAGGATCTCTGTTTCGTGGGCGACCAGGATTATCGAGATTTTCTTAAAGATCAAGGAATTCCTTTAACCCCTCCAGGCCCAATTCTGGACGAGAATGGTGAAATTCTCGGCCACCATTCCGGTTTGTCGAATTACACGATCGGCCAGCGGAAAGGCATCGGGGTTTCGAAATCGTTTCCCCTCTATGTCATAAACAAGGATGTTCAGAATAATGTTCTCCTCGTGGGCCCCAAGGAAAGACTCGGTCGAACGAGCTTCATTATTGGACAGGCTAATTGGATTTCTGGATCTCCGCCTTCAGATACAGGATCAATTCTTGTCCGAGTGCGATATAAAGCAAAGGAAGTCGGTGCAATCATTCAATCCATCGAAGGTGGCAACGCCGAAGTTCAACTTCTTGAATCACTTCCGGACGTAACTCCCGGGCAGTACGCGGTGTTTTACGATGGAGAGAAATGCTTAGGAGGAGGGATAATTCTTTAATGACACTTCATGGTTTTATCCTGGGCTTAACTATCGCCTCAGCTTGTGCTTTCCTTTTCCATATCCTGCGCGGCGGAAATCTCAAACGTCTCTCTATCTACATTGCCGCTGCGTGGATCGGGTTCTTTTCAGGTCATCTGCTCGGCGAACTGATCAACTGGCAGCTTCTCAGGCTTGGTCTCCTCAATCTATTTCCTGCACTTCTAGGAACAATTCTTAGCCTTGTGCTCACCGCTTTCCTGGTCAAGCCTAATGCCTCACAAAAAAAGATCCGCCGTCGGCGTTAGTTTCAAATTTCAGCGGGTATGCATGTGCTATAATTGACAGCCATGAAAGACAAAGAAATTCCTACGCCTTCTGACACTTCAACACCCACCGAGGCTGTCCCCTCGAGAACCAGGATCTCCCCCATTTGGATCGTTCTTGGAGTGTTGTTTTTTCTCGTGCTCATTGCAGGAGTAGTCCTCGCTATCACAGTAATGGTCAAAAACCCCGCGCAAACTGAAACGATTCGCGACATTATGATAATTTTTATTGCCTTCGAATCGTTGATAATCGGTCTGGCAATTATCATCTTGCTTGTTCAGTTAGCTCGTCTGACGGACCTCCTTCGATACGAGATTGGACCGATACTCGAAGCTACAAACGAGACAATTGGTTCGTTGCGTGGTACTACAAAATTTCTCAGCAAAAACCTTGTTACACCTGTTGTCAAAGCGAACAGCACCTTCGCGGCGCTAAGACGCGCGATCGAGTTGGTCGACTTTCGCCGCTCAAAGTAAATTTGTGAAAAGATATTTACCAAAGGAGAACGGAATATGTCTGATAAAAACGGTGATTTTGGGGCTTTCGTCTCAGGCTTTGTAATTGGCGGCCTGGTCGGTGCAGCCGTCGCTCTACTCTTCGCTCCACAGTCCGGAGAGGAGACCCGAACCTTAATCCATGATAAAGGCATCGAGCTCAAGGACCAAGCAGAAGAATTCGTCGAAGACACGCGTGCGCGTGCGGAAGAACTCGCCAAGGAAGCTAAGTCCAAGGCCGAGGAGCTCCAGAAGCGAGGCCAGGAACTTATTGACGACCAGAAAAAGAAGCTCACGAAAGCAGCTGATTCTGGTAAAAGTGCCGCAAAGAAGAAAGAAGACGATACTGCGAAAAAGTAGCTCCGCCTGTGTCCCAGTACCCTAAAGGGACGCATCAACGCTGCGTCCCTTTTCTTGTTTTTATTATTCAGCCATCATGCCAATAAATTAGCGGCGCTCTACCTCACTTATTGCGGCGGGAATAAGCTCACCAATATCACCCGCTATCACTCCGGCTGTTGAACCCATCATGCCTGCCGCAATCTCACCTGACAATCCGTGAAGAAAGCATCCTAATATCGCTGCTTGATATGGGAGCAAGCCCTGAGCAAGCAAAGATGCGATTACACCTGACAATACGTCTCCGGTTCCCGCTCGAGCTAACGCAGGTGTGGCAAAGGGCAGGATGGTTGCTTGCCCGGATGGGCATGCAACGACGGTAAATGCCCCTTTCAAAACGACTACATGCCCCCATCGAGCAGCCCAATGTAAAGCGGTTTGTTCCCGCTCCTCCTGGATCTCCTCAATAGTGAGGTCTGTCATTACTGACATCTCACCCGGGTGAGGTGTCAGTATCGATTTGGCTGGCAAATGAACATGCCAGTCAGGTATTCCTGCCAGCAGCTTCAAGCCATCAGCATCGATAACAATAGGAGGCAGCTTCGCAATTTCATCGTTTTCTTCACGGCGGACGAATCCAATTCCATGCTTTGCAGCCGCCGCAGGAGTAATCAGTCGTTTCATAAAGTCTAATGTTGCCCGCTCTTGTCCAAAACCAGGACCCAGCAACAGAGCCTGGCAATGAGGGAGCTCTTCAGTGATGACATCTGCAGCCGCCGCGGATATTACTCCAAGCTCATGCGGTAGAACAAGCCATGTCGCTTCCGGAATCATTGGAACTAAAAAACCCTGAATTGGTTCTGGAACAGCCAGAGTCACCAAGCCCGCGCCGGAGCGATACGCTCCGATGGCGGATAAAGATGCAGCACCGGGAAAATTAACTGATCCAGCGACGATCATCACCCTGCCAAAGGTGCCCTTGTGAGCGTTCCTCAACCTCACCGGCAACCACGCCTGAACAGCCTCGCGCGTTGCGAATTCAAGATTAATCGCTGCGATTTCTTTTTGTGAGGATGGAATCCCGATATCCCCTACCACGATTTCGCCAACATACTCAGCTCCCGGGAAGCGCAAAAGGCCCTGCTTAGCTGCAGCGAGCGTAACAGTTAGATCTGCAAAGAGGCTCTCGTCTGCGATTTCTCCTGTGTCACAATCCACTCCTGACGGGCAATCCACGGCGACGATGCAGGGCACGGAATCGCGCTCTGCCAATACTTCATTTACATATGACAGTAAATTCTTTGTATCACCTTTAATGGGCGGCTTGAATCCTGTCCCGAAAATAGAGTCAACGATGAGATCAGCGGAAACGATCAAATCTTTTAGTGCCTTGTACCGCTTATCCTCTTCTGCAACAGTGACCGGACAGCCATGCCGGACAATTCGCTGAAGGTTTTCATCATCTTCAGTTCTTGCTCTGGTGAGATATACCGCTACTTTCGCTCCCGCCTCATGTAGATAATGCCCGACAACGAGGCCATCTCCACCGTTATTTCCCGGCCCGGCCAGTATGGTCACGCTCCATCCACCCGCATCAGGCCAATGCTCGAGTATTGCAGCCGCGATAGATTTACCCGCATTCTCCATCATCTGCTCGTACGTCAGCCCGGAGGCATCGGCCGCCTGCTCAATCGCACGCATTTGCTCAACCGTGACAACCTTTTTCAACGGACTACCTCCATCCTTTACTGCAAGTAAAGTTCTGCAGACAGCTCATCCAGACCCAATTCGCGCAATTTTTTCGCCGTCGGAATTCCTGTTTCCGAATGCCATCCTCGCTCATTGTAGTAACTACGTAACATCTCTTCGAAAGGAGGGACATAGCCAGCAGCGCCGCCATCTGTAAGCGGAATTTTAAAGCGCTCTGGCAGCCGGTCTCCTAATCCAGTAGGTCTCAGGCGGTGATTGATCATCCGCTTGAGATTCCAGGACCGCTCGCCTATAAGGAGTAGATCGTCCAAGGTGTATTCATATCCCGTCGCATACTCGATCAATTTACAGGTATCACCGGGAGGGACATTTGCGAAGATGCACATCACGAGAGCGTTGATGAGGGATGTCCAGTTCTGGTGGTGGATTATATTGCTGACCTTTTCCGCTCCCGCTTGCCGCTTGAAAAATTCTACGCCGATCGCTTCAATCGTCTGCCCGATCTCAACCAGGTAGTACGGTCCCTGATTATGGCAAGCGCCCCGTGGGGAAGTGGCGTAAACAAGCGCCATCCCTGAAGCGCCCCGAGGATCATGGTAGGGCACTTCCAAACCCTTAACTACTAGTGCAGAAATTGGTGAGTTAAAATATTCCCCCAGGGCTCTCGCCCCTTGCGCTATGATCGCGCCCATACCTTCCTTCAGCACGGTTTGATGGATGAGCTTCTCGACAACAACCTGATCCCCCCACAGGAATTCATCACCTTCGGTGTCTGTTGAAGTTATTGCCCTCTGCTCATACAAGTCAAAGACCAATCCAATTGTATTCGAAAGCGAGATCGTATCGATTCCGTAGCGATCACATATTTCACCCATTCTTGTAGTGAACGGTAGATCTGTGATCCCGAGATTCGGTCCGAAGCCGACTGTCGTCTCATACTCAGAGCCCTTGCGCTCAATACCATCCCTCAATTGAACTTTTTTACCACAGGCGATCACGCAGCCATGGCAAGCGCTGACTCCGCGTAATATCGTCTCCGCCATCTCTGATCCAGATATTTTTTCAGTGCCTTCCAATACGCCGGAGGTAAAGTTTTTTTTCGGCATTATCCCGAAGTAATCGAATAAATCACTTGTGCTGGAGGTGCCAAAGTCGCGGATACTTATACTTACGAGATCATCTTTTAGCTCTCTGTTTACTCGAGTCCTCAGGGATGCATATCCTCCCGGGTTCTCAAGATGGATCGAGCTTCGGCCACGCACAGCGATCGCCTTCAAATTCTTCGAACCCATGACGGCACCTAAACCCGTTCGTCCTGCCACTCTTCCATGATCGCAGAGTATCAGGGCAAAGGGGATTTGCTGTTCCCCCGCCAGGCCGATACATGCCACTCGTGTTGCTGGCTGACCTAGCTCGTCCTTGATAATTTCCTGGGTTTGGTAGGTATCGGCCGTTCCCCACAAATGGTTGGCAGAGCGAAGCTCTACTCGGCTGCCATCGATCCAAAGATAAACTGGGCTAGCGGCTTTTCCGCGAACGAGCAGAACATCAACCCTCGCTTTGCGCAGCTCTGTTCCGAAGAAACCCCCGATATTGGATTCGGCCCAGATCCCTGTCAGCGGCGACTTACCACAAATTACAGAACGTCCCACGGCAGGTCCGCCCGTACCCGTCAGCGGGCCTGTTACGAAAGCCAGAGGGGCTTCCGGGCTCAGTGGATCTAGGGCTGGGAACAACTCAGGGTAGAGCAAATATGCACCAAGTCCACTCCCCCCGAGGTGTTTATACATAACCTCATTTTCGATATTATCAAAAGAATTAGAACCAGTTGTGAGATCAATCGTAAGGGCGCGGAAATAGGTTAAGCTCATAGACTTAGCGCAGTGCTTATCTGTCGTTGACGAAATCGTGCCCACACCAAAATGCTTTTCATTCTTGATTTTTCTCGACCATCAGAAGATTTAATCCTTTGCAGGAATCTTGCTCATCGCATACTCTGCCATCGCGGTAATCGTCAAGGTCGGGTTAAGGCCAGGGTTCGCCTGGATGATTGAACCATCGACGATATACAAGCCAGGGTAGTTGAACACCTCAAGCTCTTTATTGACAACGCCTTCTGCGTCGTTGTCCCCCATGAGGCAGCCCCCTAATATATGTGCGGTCATAGATGCGTTGAGCGCGCCTTCCACAATATTTCCCATAGGTTGACCATCGATCTCCGCGGCCATCGCTCTGACGACCTGATGCCCGATTGGAATTTCCGCGGGCACCGGTCTATCTGTCCCCCGGTCAGATGTCAACCCTAAACGGAATAAAGTCTGCAGGCTGCGGCCCAGCTTCACGCGCATGAGGTTATCCTCGGTTTGCATCAGGAGGATGCCAAAAGTGCGCCGTCCCCAGGCTGGATCGAACTTCGATTTAATAAACGACAAGGGATGGCGGAGGATGGCAAGTAAGAGCAGCCACAGCCGGTTTGCTACACCAGCTTCCCCGGCATCGATCATGGGTGCACCTAAGAGTCGATACATGAATGACGATCCTTCCGGGAATCGAAAAGGCTCAATGTGAGTAACGTCATCGGCGTGGAAAACAGTGCTAATCGCAATTCCTTCTGTATGGTTGCTGGCAGGATCCCTATCGGTAACACCGAGGAGTGCTTCGCTGTTTGTGCGGACATTTTCTCCAAGTCTTCCGGATAGCTCGGGGAGTGTTTGAGATGCATTTTGGCAATGCAGGAGCAGGTTCAGCGTGCCAATTACGCCTGCGGCCACAATCACGTTTGCAGCATAGACATCCGCATTCACTGACCTAATTACTTGTTTAGGGTTATGGTATCTAACACGGTACCGGGCGCCATCCACTACACCTTCTTCCACAACACTTATCTCACTGACCTGGGATTCAGGTCGGATTTCAACACCGTATTTTTCTGCAAAATACAGATAGTTTTTCGGTAAAGTGTTCTTTGCGTTTTCTCGGCAGCCAATCATACAGCCGCCACAAAAAGTGCATCCTGACCGCTGTGGACCCTCACCGTTAAAGAAAGGATCATCAGCCTCGATCCCTTTTGTACCGAAATAAACTCCGACAGGAAGGTTTCTATATGTGCTCCCCCTGCCCATTTTCTCGGCTACGGATTTCATAATCTTGTCTGCTTCAGTAATGCTGGTGCTCATTGTGCGCCCTAACATTCGCTTTGCAGTCTCGAAATGAGGGGCGAGGACAGATTTCCAATCATCGAGTCCAGACCAATTTCCCACCTCATACATTTTATCGTCCGGGTCAACGAGCACATTCGCATATCCCAGGCTTCCCCCTCCCACCCCGCTCCAGCGTAGTGCCATCACATCTCGCAAGAGCGTTAATTCCATGATTCCAAACAAACGAAGCGCAGGCATCCAAAGGAATTTCGGCAAGTTCCAATTGCTCTTCGGGAAATCATCATCCTCGTAGCGTAAACCGCGCTCAAGGACAAGGACCCGATATCCCTTTTCGACTAAGCGCATTGCCGAAACACTCCCACCAAATCCTGAGCCGATGATGACAAAGTCGTAGATAGATTTGTTTTCTGGAATCGCTGCTGTCATGGATTAACCTTCGTTTTCTAGAAAATTACCGGGGGGATGCCGCAAACCATGTGCGAATATATTAATCGAATATCGATACTATTCTAGCCATAACAGATCGAAAAGGATGATTTCACTAGAATACTCTACGGGGGCCTGCTCTTGACTGCCCGGCGGAAAACATGCAATGATTGATTCCATGCTTTCTGCTTTCCACTCGCAATACAATTTCCCCTCGGCTGGATCGAAGAAAGAATGAACCCACTCAACATCTCCATGGGCTTTCTTTTTAATTTCGCGCCACTGTTCGATCCATTCATCCTGTGATTCTGGATACATTGCAACTTTATGTACGATAAGGTAATGAGGCATAATTCGACCTCCGGGTCATGAGTTCGGAACGTTAGGACTTAGTCCTTAATCGGAACCTTTTGGCAGCAACGTACAAAATCCAATACAGTGGGTACGTTACGAAGCATATAGGCCATATTCCCCTCAACTTTCAGACGGCGCGTCATCATCGCCTGGATCGGATCCAGTTTACCGCTAAATAATTGCTCGATATTGCCTATGCGCGCCCGCAGTGTAAATGCGGAGTCTGGTAATTCTTCTGTTCCTAGATCAATAATCCGTGCGCTGCGACACGTCCCATGCCACAGATCGAGATATACGGCAACAGGCAGATCTTGTCGCTCATCCCCGTCGTCCGGTTCAATTACAACCGTCATATCCCCTTCCCATTTCTTCGCGACTTCAGCATAACGCTCATCTGAATTGAGCACCTCGACTAAAACCCGCAGCCATTCTTCGCTGGGAAATGGATAGGCCATCTTTTTCCTCCAGAATTGATGAATAAATTATGCGCCATAAGGTGCAATACTGTCAACGCGCTGCGTTGACATCCCGATCCGGGCTCGGTTACACTCTCAAGCCCTAGCGAACGGAGGGTGGCATGATTTACAAGAGGGAATTACTGGAAGAACTGGAGGATAAACAACTTGCTCCGTATGGCGTCCGCAGTCGTGATTCCAAAGGGCGTGAGTATCCCGATCCAGAGCCCAAATACCGCACAGCCTTCCAGCGCGACCGTGATCGCATCGTCCACACCACTGCTTTCCGTCGCCTTGAATATAAGACACAAGTCTTTGTAATTACAGTGGGTGACTACTACAGAACTCGCCTTACACACACACTTGAGGTCGCTCAGATCGGCAGGACGATTGCCCGTGCGCTTGGCGCAAATGAAGATCTCGTGGAGGCGATCTGTCTTGCCCATGATCTGGGCCACACTCCCTTCGGCCATGCCGGTGAACGCGCTCTCGCCGAATTAATGAATGAGCACGGCGGCTTTGAGCACAATCGTCAATCACTTCGCATTGTGACAACACTTGAGAGTAGATTTCCACAATTTCCCGGGCTGAATCTCACCTATGAGGTGCGCGAGGGGATGGTTAAGCACGAGACAGAGTACGATATCTCAGATGCCAAAGACTATGCCCCTGAGAGGCGAGGTAATTTAGAAACTCAGATAGCGAACATTGCTGACGAGACAGCCTACACCGCACATGATCTGGACGATGGACTTCGTTCAGGTTTGCTCAGTATAAAACAGCTGCAAGGATTGGCGCTCTGGAAAAAACTAAGTGAGAGTATCGGATGGGATGCAGTTGAGCTAGATGACATCACTCGGCATCAGCTCATCCGTCGCTTGCTCGGTTTTGAGATCTCAGATGTCCTCGAGTCGACTTCGCTGGCACTGAAAGCGAGCGGCGCCCAATCCGTTAATGAGCTTCAGTTCCTGCAAAGCAATGTTGTAGTCCACTCCAGATCGTTCACCAAGATGAACCGCGAGCTGAAAGATTTTCTGTTCGAGAATATGTACCGCCATTTTCGGGTCTACCGTATGCAGATCAAAGCGGAGCATATCTTGCAGGATCTATTCAACGCTTACACGGAGAACCCGTGTATACTACCCATCGAAGTCCAGGAACGAGCAAAGAATTGTGATATTCACCGGGTATTTTGTGATTACATCGCTGGTATGACCGATCGCTTTGCACTAGATGAGCATAGTCGTTTATTCGACCCACAGGTAACTTTGTAGGTATCTTTCATTAGGTGAGTTTATGGATAATAAAGAGATCTATCTTACATCTGAAGGCGCACAAAAGATTAAGGAAGAACTCCAGGAATTAACGGGTCCTCGGCGTGCGGATCTCGCAAAACGCCTCCGTAACGCAATATCGATGGGGGATCTCAAGGAAAACGCGGAATATATTACCGCCAAGGAAGACCAGGCTTTTTTGGAGGGGAAAATTGCGGAGCTTCAACAAATCTTAAAGATTGCAGTCGTAGTTGAAGGTAATGGCGGCAACGAGCAGGTAAGTATTGGCTCTACTGTTGTGGTCATGATAGACGGAGAGGCGCCCCAGACATATAAACTCGTCGGCATCAAAGAAACCGATCCGAGAAACGGTAAAATTTCGAACGAATCACCAATAGGCAGAGCTCTCATGGGAAAACGCGCCGGCGACATTGCCAATGCCGAAACTCCAGGGGGAATCCTCGTTATGGAGATCCAAGAAATTCGTTGAAACGCCATCATAAACCAAAATAATAAAGGGCAGAATATAGGTCTGCCCTTTATCGTTCTCATCAACAACAGGAATTATATATTCGCTTCAAGAAATCTTCGGAAGGAATTTCTAGGTTTTCGCTATTGCTTTCAGTTCAATCGTCATGCGGTCGAAGAAACTTTCACTGGGAAGCGCCCCCTCCCCATAACTCATGTCAACGATGCGTGCCTCGACACGAAGGGAGGCAGTCTCTAACTCGACAACCTCTCCTCCTTCAGCCATAACCGGATCGCCTTTCGCGGCAAGCTGGCTGCGCGTCTCTTCATTGTTGAAGGTGTAGTTACTCATGATGATCTTGGTTACAGTCTGAATGTCATTTTTATCAAAGAGCCAGACCTCAAAGGCAGATACTTTCTTAGGATCCCCCACCCCGATTGCCTCAGCAATACCCACTCCGCACTCGCCCAGGAAGTCTCCTGACGCTGGGCTTTCGACGCTGAATGAATCATCATACAAATCATCGCCGATTGTGAAGGAAGTACGGAATGTTGCCAATGCTTCGTCATGCGATAATTCCATTTCAGGTTCAGGGCTGAACTCATGCACTGCATCTACAACATCAGGTGTAAAGTCAGGTTCAAAATCATTTTCCTTGGCTTCGATCCTTCGCCGAAGAACGAGTGCAACGCCTAGCATTGCTCCCAATGCCAATGTGCCCAGACATAGGGGTAAAATATAGCGCGATGCGGTAGTTGTCTCCGTGGGCGCGGCCGCCTCCTCGGGTTCAGTGGTTTCCACAAACGGCGAAGCTGATGGCGACTCGACTGCCACAAGCGCCTGGAACTTTTGCAGATCACTCGGTTTTACTTCACCAGGACTCTCGCCCACATCCCCCAGGGTTATGTCTCTATTTTCGCCGAGTGATTCATAGCGTTGAATGGCTGCTTCTGCATCTGAATTTGCGGCATATGAGTCAATCACCATACGCAAGTAATCTACACGTAGGTCCTCGCGCAGTTGAGAAACATCTGCGTCTACAAGCTTCACAGGTTGTATCACCCAAGCGTATAGTACGCCTAGCACAATGCCTGCAATTAGAGCGACGATGAGTGTGAAGGGCTTCCTTGTGATCAATTCTTTTACCTTATCCATGGTCCCTCATTTCCCTCTACAACCATTAAATCGCATATATCTAATGGTAGGAGAAGCTTCTCCAATGTTTAGATTTTAGCCCGACAACAATAACAAAGCAAAGTAATCGATGCACGATCTATGCCGTATCCTTCTCGGTTTGCGGTAATTCGCTGCGCTCGAATTTCGATTCGCATGATATACACACTACTTGATCGCGATTCTCCACCACCAGCAGTCCATTGCATGATGGGCAAGGTATATTCAAAGGCCGTTTCCAAGAAGTGAATTGACATTCTGGATAATTTGAGCAGCCGTAGAAGACTCGACCTTTCCGGGTTCGCCTCTCGACCAAGTCGCCGCCGTCATCCGGGCAGCTTACCCCAATCTTCTCGAGCCAAGGTTCGGTATGCCGGCAAGCGGGGTAATCTGAACACCCAACGAATTTCCCGTAGCGTCCATGTCGAATTAAGAGGGGTTTTCCACATACAGGACAGGGACGATCTAGCAATTCCGGCTCTGTCTTTATCTCGGGCATATTCTCCACCGCTCGCGCAAGTTCCTCTGAGAACGGTTGATAGAATTTACGAATTACATCCACCCATTCACGTTTACCCGAGGCGATTTCATCTAAAGAAGCTTCCATCTTGGCGGTGAACGTTATATCGAGAACATCCGTAAAATGCTCCACCAACAAATCCGTAACAACTTCCCCGATTTCGGTCGGGTAAAGGCGGCGCTTTTCTCGAATTACATACCCTCGTTGGCGTAGTGTCGAGATCGTTGGAGCATAAGTTGAAGGCCGCCCAATCCCATGCTCCTCCATCGCTTTAATCAAGCTTGCATCGGAAAAGCGCGGTGGATGTTGCGTGAAATGCTGATCCGGGAACGTTTCGATTAAATCAAGAGGATCCCCTTCGACCAGGTCGGGGAGTTGAGAAAGTGTTGACTTAAGATCACTTCCCGAATTATCTTCACCCTCGGATTTAATATCTCTATCGCCATATATTTCCAAGAATCCGGGAAATCGTAAGGCGGATGCCGACACACGGAATAGAGATTGATGTTCCGTAGAGATACCCTCGATTTCAATCGCCAGCGTGTCATACTCCGCGGGCTTTGTTTGGGAGGCGACAAAACGCCGCCAGATGAGATCATACAATTTATACTGATCTGCCGAGAGATGCGACTTAATCTGCTCTGGAGTTCGATTTACAGACGTCGGGCGAATTGCCTCGTGCGCCTCTTGTGCTCCCCGCACTTGAGACCGGTAGTTTACTGGCTTCTCGGGCAGGAACTCGCTACCCAAGCTTTTCTCAATAAATTGACGGACATTCTTTATCGCCTCACTAGACACTTGCGTCGAATCTGTGCGCATATAAGTAATCAAACCGAACGAATCGCCTTCACCAACATCAGGTCCTTCATACAATTGCTGAGCGACAGCCATCGTCTTGCGTGCAGTGTAATTGAACCGTCTAGAGGCAGCCTGCTGCAACGTACTGGTCGTAAAGGGTGGCGCCGGTTTCCGTATACGCTTGCCATGCTTGACACTTGCCACACAATAATCCGCCGCACTCAAATCTTCGACGATCTCCCTGACTTCCGCCTCGTTTGAGATTTCGGCTTTTACACCATCCCAACGAATAAGTCTTGCTTTAAAGTCAGGTGGCTTCTGCTGATTCACGAATCCTGCATCGATCGTCCAATATTCCTGTGGAATGAAATCCCGTATTTCACGCTCTCGTTCGACAACCATCCTCAAGGCAACGGACTGAACCCTACCTGCCGAGAGGCGCCCGCGGACCTTGGACCATAGCAGTGGGCTGAGGTTATATCCTACAAGCCTGTCGAGAATGCGCCGTGCCTGCTGCGCATCGACAAGATCCATATCGATGTTGCGTGTATCTTGAAACGCTTCTTCTACGGCAGTTTTCGTGATCTCGTGGAATACGACACGTTTGACGATATCGGGCTCAATCTCAGCCGATTCAATGAGATGCCATGCAATCGCCTCTCCTTCGCGATCCGGGTCAGTTGCGATAAATACTTCTGCGGCTTTATCAGAATCTGCCTTTAATCCCTGAACAACCTTGCGCTTTTCATTTGGCACCCGGTACTTTGGCGTGAAATCGTTCTCCACATCTACCGATATCTGAGAACGCAATAGATCTCGAACGTGCCCTACCGACGCTTTGACTGAGAATTCTTTTCCCAATATTCGTCCAACTGTCTTCGCTTTGGCAGGAGATTCGACGATGACAAGTTTGCCTTTTCGTTTGCGTTGTTTCTTCTTTGACTCTTTCCGCTGCACTTCAGGCTTCTCCAGGCCTTCATGCGCCGGCGTTTTGCCCATCCTATATAACCCTGTATTACAAACTGGGCATTTTCCCCGCGTAGCTGGAGTCCCTGAAGACGTAAACGTCGGTTCGGGATTTCCAATCTCTTTCTTAGTCTTACACTTTACACAATATGCTTCCATCAAAATTAAACTCCGTTAAGAATATCTTCCCAATTCCCGTTCAACCATGAAATCGACCAAGCGTTTCATCTGATCAGCCATGTCTCTACGGCAAACAAGGAGCACATCTTCGGTATCAACAATAACCAGATCATCGATACCTAACACCGCTATTAGGCGATCTGATTCTCTCTGACCTTCCTGCAAAATGAGGACTCCTTGTGTATCGAGCAATAGCGCAGCTCCATCCTCGTTAACATTTCCTGCTTCATCTTTCTCGAGGACATCATATAAGCGATTCCAATCGCCAACATCAATCCAGCCCAGGTCATCAGCAGGTATCACGACAACACCATCCGCCCCTTCCATCACACCGTAGTCAATCGTGATACTCTTTAGTTCCCTCCATACGGACTCAACTATTTCGCGCTCTCGATCAGTATCTAGAGCCTTCTCGATTTCCTGCAATCCCGAAAAAAGATCAGGCATTTGACGTCGAATTTCATCTAATATGCGGTCGGTTCGCCAGACAAACATTCCTGAATTCCAACAGTATTCACCGCTTTGCAGGTACTTCCCGGCAAGATCAGTATCCGGCTTCTCCTTAAAAGCTCGAACGGTAAATGCTTGAAGCCCGCGGTACTTTTCTGCTGCATCTCCCTTGTGGATATAACCATACGTTGGATCCGGTGTTCCGGGTGAAATTCCTAGAGTTACAAGGTTGTCATCAAGCGCCGCATCATAAGCCGCAGTAAGAAGTTCCCGGAACGCTGGTTCGTTGGCCATAAAATGATCTGCCGTCAAGCAAGCCATGACGCTTCCGGGATCTCGATGGTTGAGATAAATTGCGGCGAGGCCGATTGCCGAAGCGGTGCCCCGAGGAGATGGCTCAATAATGAAATTATTCGGAGGCAGCAAATCTTCTTGTTTTGATAATAATTCCGCATGATCCTCAATTGTTAGCACGAGAATGTTTTCAGGTTCAATAATCGGTA
This sequence comes from Anaerolineales bacterium, assembly GCA_049644665.1. Taxonomy (GTDB): domain Bacteria; phylum Chloroflexota; class Anaerolineae; order Anaerolineales; family E44-bin32; genus E44-bin32. Next base: position 20,479 of record JBARSI010000081.1, on the reverse strand, counting down.
AAATCCTCTCCACAGAAACCTGAAAGAGTGTCCGCTCTCCAAAAAACCTGAGCGATTGTTTAGGCCGCTTCTTCCTTGATAAAGGCCAAAGACGGGTTCCACCACCTCCGGCCATTATCGCAGCATAGTATTTTGACTTCATGGGCTAATCCACCTTATATGTCGCTTTTCCCTCACGAATTCTTACGAAATTCATCCCGCCCACCTGCCTCACTCTTCCTTTTATTTCCAACATCGCCAGTGCTGCATTTATTGTTGACGTTGGCAGTGAGCAGCGTGCCTGTAATTCGTCAACGTGGATCGGCTGTTTGCTTAACGCCTGGAATACTTTTTGCTCAATTTCGTCTTCCGGGAGTTGTGCGGCAGCGTCATCCTGGCTGCTAACGAGATCCAAATTTAATACCTCTAATACTTCTTCTGGATTTACTAAAGGGTGTGCGCCAGCTTGGATCAATCGATTGGTCCCTTTGCTGCTCGGCTTATAGATATCTCCCGGAACAGCGAAAACATCTCGACCCTGATCTGCCGAGAAGTCCGCAGTTATGAGCGCCCCGCTCGACTCACCGGCCTCGATTACGATAACAGCTAACGAAAGCCCGCTGATAATGCGATTGCGTGGTGGGAAGTTGCGCCCCTCAGGCTTTGTCCCCAAAGGATAATCGCTGAGGACTGAGCCTTGAACAGCGATCTTATCCGCCAGACCACGATGTTCCGGTGGATAGATATTATCTAACCCGGAACCCAACACTGCGATAGTTCGTCCGCCGGCATCTATTGCTGCTTGATGGGCGATCCCATCAATCCCTCGTGCGAGTCCAGATACAATCGTTACGCCGCACCCTGCCAGGACATATGCGATTTCTCGGGCAACGGATTTCCCGTATTGCGTCGCACGTCGAGTGCCGACGATCGCTGCCGCCAGGCGATCGTGCTCTCCCAGATCACCATATTGATAGAGAAGCGGTGGTGGCAGGTCTATCTCCCGTAGCCTTGCAGGATAGTTTTGATCATTAATTGTAAGTAACGAATACCCCAGTTCGTAGACCCGATCCAATTCCCAGGCAAGATCCAGCTTTTCCCGAGAGGCCAGGATTGCCTGAACAGTTTTTTCTCCTAAACCAGCGTTGTGTAATCCTGACGCAGTCGCCTTCCATGCAGAGCCCAAATCGCCAAAGGCTTCAAGGAGCATCTTGAAGCGGGCTGCACCAACACCGCTGATTCGGTTGAATCCCACCCAGAAGCGAAGATCGTCCCCCATTGTCACTCCTAATTGTGCTTTTCCTGCGAGAGCCGGCTGAGAATACCATAGCGATTCTGCGAGTGTCAAGCTCCCCCGCAGTAGATAAATGCGCGAGCTGGCCAAAACCCCTTGAAATCTCATGGGGGTCGCACGATCTGCGTTCTGGATGGTAAAATTCAACCTTGCTTAACACTTTGATATGGGCATTGTAGAAACCGACTGCTCAAAGCTGCTAAATTTACGCAATTATCGTCGTTTCGATCCCTTCCAGAAAGTCCAGTATATCTCTGATAAACGTTTAATTCGGTCCCGCGATTTCTAAGCAATCAACACTCGCCTCATTGTGAAGCGTAAAATGGATAAGAAGTGCGATTTCCAACACATCGTTACGGGCAACAGATTGGTGGGGTTATTGCGATTGATGCGTGGTTATCGCGTTATCTATCTCATCGCGACCCTAAGCCTTGCCGCAGCTGCGCTTGCAAGGACGACGATATATTTGTGGCTGCGATACTTTATCGATGAGGTTCTCCCTGGCTCTCCAACGTCAATGCGATTGTTCTTGGTGGGCATGGGCTTTATTGGTCTTGCGCTTTTTCAGGGTTTCTTTACTTTTATCAGCGGAGCGCTCGCCGCTAGAACAGCTGAGGGAATTGTCCGACAGCTAAGGAATTACCTCTTCGACCACCTTCAACGACTGACTTTCACCTATCACGATCAAACGCCAACGGGTGAACTCATTCAGCGCTGCACCTCAGATGTGGATGCTTTGCGCAGATTCTTCGCCGATCAAATCATCGGCTTGGGGCGCATACTTCTCCTTTTTATCCTGAACTTTGCCGCGATCTTCAGCATAAGTCCGTTGCTCGCTTGGCGATCAATCGTTGTTATCCCGCTCATCATAATCCTTTCCTACTTCTTCTTCCGTAAGATCTCTAAACTCTATGAGTCTTACCAGGAGCAAGAAGCTATTTTATCCACGACGCTTCAGGAAAACCTGAGCGGCACACGAGTGGTGAAGGCCTTCGCCCGCCAGGCTTTCGAGCGCGATAAGTTCGAGCGCGAGAATTGGGGAAAATTTGTCCTGGGACGCCGCCTGCTCACCATGCACGCATTTTATTGGCCAACATCCGACATCCTCGCTAGTTTCCAAAAGATCGCCGGGCTTGTCATCGGGGCGCTAATGACAATCGATGGTTCCCTATCAATCGGTTCCTACGTCGCCTATACCGGCATGCTCATCTGGATCATCTGGCCAATGAGAAACCTGGGGCGCCTCATCGTACAGAGTTCCATGGGTTTAGTCTCGTTTAGCCGAGTTGTAGATGTAATCCGCCAAATTCGAGAACCCATGGATATCGGCACATATCCTGAAGATCACGACCCAGACGGGCTAATCGTCTTTGACAACATTGGTTTCGCCTATGAGGATGGCGCACCTGTTCTTGAAAACATCTCCTTTGAATGCGAACCCGGCACTGTTATCGGCCTGCTCGGACCGACGGGATCGGGCAAGACCACGCTCGTCAATCTGCTCCCGCGTTTTTATGACTATACAGACGGTAGCTTAAAACTCGATGGAGTCGAACTCAATCAGTACTCGCGGCGGTTTCTGCGTCAGCAAATCGGGATTGTTGAACAAGAGCCATTCTTATTTTCAAGGACCTTACGAGAAAACATTGCGTTAGGCGTCGATCGTGATTTATCTCAGGAAGAAATTGAAGACGCTGCGCGTGCCGCTGCGATCCACGAAACGATCACGACTTTTCCAGAGGGGTATGAAACCCTTGTGGGAGAGAAAGGCGTTACGCTCTCTGGCGGTCAGAAACAGCGCGTCGCCATCGCCCGTACACTTCTAAAAGATCCCGGCATCCTCATCCTTGACGATTCGACATCTTCCGTGGATACCCTGACCGAAACAGAAATTCGTGGAGCTTTGAATCGATTGATGGAAAACAGAACGACTTTTATCATTGCCCATCGCATTCAAAGTGTTATGAACGCCGATCAGATTCTCGTTTTAGATAAGGGAAGGATCGTTCAGCGCGGTGTGCATGAGGATCTCATTGCTGAGGAAGGAATCTACCAGAAGGTCAACAAGATGCAGACAGAGATTGAAGATGCACTTGAAAAGGAGTTGACGGATGTCAGCAGTTGAATTCAGAGAAGAGGAATTCTCGACGGAATTCAACGGTCGGACCGTCCTCCGCATCCTGGGCCTCACGAAGCCCCACTGGCCATGGTTGCTTGGCTTCATCGTTACGATCGGGGTAGTTTCGGCTCTCGATGCCTATTTCACGTACCTCGGAAAGCAGATCATCGATGATGGAATCCTCGCAAATAATCGTGCCGCCCTATTTCGGATTACTCAAACCTACGGTTTACTCACCATCGTGCAGGTTCTGAACGTCTTTGGTTTCATTTATCTTGCTGGTGTGCTCGGTGAACGGGTCCAATACGACCTCCGCAAGAATACATTTAACCACCTTCAGAACCTCTCGCTTTCGTATTTTGATAGGACACCCGTAGGATGGATTATGTCACGGGTGACTTCGGATTCTGAGCGGATCGCGCAGCTGGTCACGTGGGGATTGCTGGATGTAACTTGGGGATTGCTTAATATTGGAACTGCTGTCTATTTCATGGTCGTGATCAATTTGCAGTTGGCTTTAATCGTTCTCATGATTATCCCTATTCTCATCGTTATCGCTGCACAATTCAAGACAAAGATCCTTCTCCAATTTCGGCTTGTCCGGAAAATTAACTCCAAGATTACCGGCGCTTACAATGAGCAGATTGCCGGTGTTCGAGTTATCAAGGCCCTCAACCGCGAAGTGAAGAGTCTTGACGAATTCAGTGAGGTCACTGGCGAGATGTACAACGCCGGTTATCGCGCCGCCTGGCTCTCGGCGCTGTTCCTTCCTACAGTTCAATTCGTAAGTGCGATTGCCGTTGGAATGATCGCCTGGTACGGCGGCCTACAAGTACCAATTGCGGGGATCACAATTGGAGGTATTCAGGCTTTCATCTCCTATATCACCTTCATGATGTGGCCTATCCAGGATTTAGCGCGGGTCTACGCAGAGATGCAGCACGCGATCGCCTCCGCTGAACGCGTGTTTTCACTCGTCGACTCGACACCAGAAGTACAAGATAAACCGGACGCATTCGATCCCGGCAGCATCCAGGGGGACATCTCTTTCGATAACGTTGATTTCTTCTATGAGAAGGAAGCTCCTGTCCTGGAAAATTTCAGCCTCTTTGTTAAAAGGGGGGAGACGATAGCCCTGGTTGGTCCAACTGGCGGCGGGAAGAGCACAATCGTTAATCTTGTCAGTCGTTTCTACGAACCCACAAATGGCAGAATCACCATTGGAGGCCAGGATTACACAGACTTCTCTCTTCACGCCATCCACTCCCGCATCGGTATGGTCCTGCAAACTCCCCACCTCTTCTCGGGAACGATTCGTGAGAACTTGCGCTACGGGCGGCTAGATGCCAGCGATGATGAGATACGGGGTGCAACAGAGATCGCTGGCGCACATGACTTTATTAGTAAATTAGAAAAAGGCTACGAAACCGAAGTCGGCGAAGGTGGGATTTTATTATCGGTTGGACAGAAGCAGCTCATTAGTCTCGCCCGAGCCTTACTTGCAGATCCCGAGATCTTCATCATGGACGAGGCGACAAGCTCTGTCGATACGCTCACTGAGGCGCTCATCCAACAGGGTATGGCAGCGCTCACTGATGAGCGGACCAGCTTCATTATCGCCCACCGTCTGTCTACCATTAAACGCGCCGACCGCATCATCGTTATTGATAACGGTAAAATTCTGGAAATGGGCACTCATGTAAAGTTGTTGGAAAATCAAGGTCACTACTTCAAGCTTTATACCGAGCAATTTCGCCGGCAGCTCGAACAAGAATTGGACCCATTCCAACAAAGCACATAAGTCGCCGACGAACACCGCGGTCTTGCATAGCCATCCGGCTGGCTGGTGCCAGGTTCTCCAAATAATTCGTAAAGCGCCCCTAAGAATATATTACTTGGACCCTCCCTGTGAGAAGGTGAGAGGCAATCTCCCGCCTGTGTATAGCGCATATGGGCAACGTACCCTTCTTATTAGACTAGCTCACAGTGAATTGAAATTCAGGTGCGCACATCGGTGATTGCATTTAAAATAAATGCCGCATGGTATATACCATACGGCTAGCGGGGATGACGGGATTCGAACCCGCGATCTCTGCCTTGACAGGGCAGCGTGTTGAGCCACTACACTACACCCCCGTAGTGAGGAAAAGTATAACGCAAGCCGCGGACTCCGGTCAAGATACATCCCTCTTCTTTAGAATCAACCGTTGGTTTGTGCAAGATACTTGGATGACCGATAGAATAGTCAGTTGAAGGGCATTATCAGGTAGCGTATAATCCTTCTTTGCATTCGGAGGTTTAATGGCAGGCAAGAAGTTAAGCGAGGGGAAAACACGCAGCATGACCAGCGCAGAGATCCGGCAATCGTTCCTCGATTTCTTCGAGGCGCGCGGTCATACGATTGTTCCCTCGATGTCACTCGTCCCCGGCGGTGACCAAACTCTCCTTTTCACTAATTCGGGAATGGTTCAGTTTAAAGATGTCTTTCTGGGAACCGGGAAGCGTTCCTACAGCCGCGTCGCCGACTCCCAGAAATGCATGCGCGTTGCCGGAAAACATAATGATCTGGATGACGTCGGCCGGGACGACACCCACCACACATTCTTTGAAATGCTCGGGAATTGGTCTTTCGGAGATTATTACAAGAAAGAAGCTATCGAATGGGCATGGGAACTCCTGACGATTGAATGGGGGCTCCCTAAGGACAAGCTTTGGGCTACATGCTTTGAAGACGAACTCGGCCAGATCCCGCGCGATGATGAAGCGGCCGAATTTTGGCTTCAGCAGCCAGGCTTTAACCCTGAGCACTTACTCTTCTTTGGTCGTGATGAGAATTTTTGGGAGATGGCAGACACAGGTCCGGTTGGACCAGATAGCGAAATCTTTCTGGACCGAGGGCAGAAGTACTGTGAAGTGGCAGATGAACCGAACCATGTCTGCCGGGTTAACGGCGACTGTCAGCGCTTCATAGAGCTCTGGAATCTTGTCTTCATTCAATACAATCGATTAAGCGCAACCGATATACACCCACTCCCAGCAAAGCATGTGGATACCGGCTTAGGTTTGGACCGGATCGTCTCTGTGATCCAAGGTGTTGACTCCAATTACCGAACCGACTTATTCACACCATTGATGGACACCATCCAGAAACTCGCTAACCATGCCGAAGCTGATCGCGAGACCCACTTCACACCCTACCGAGTAATCGCCGACCATTCGCGCGCGGCAACCTTTCTAATCGCTGATGGTGTGGTTCCTGGAAACATCGGGCGTAATTACGTTTGCCGGATGATCATTCGCCGTGCAAGCCGCTTCGGTTCCATGATCGGTTTGGACGAACCCTTCCTCTCGAAGGTGGCCGAAACAGTTGTCGAGCATTATGGTGATGCATATCCGGAATTAGTCCGTAATCGCCAAGCTATTCTTGAAACTATTACCGATGAAGAACGCCGGTTCCACCACACAATTGATACCGGAATTAACTACCTTTCAGATATTGTGCGGGCAACACTTGACACAAAGGAAAAGGTCATCCCCGGTGATCAAGCGTTCAATCTGTACGCAACCTATGGCCTCCCCTTCGAGATCACTCGTGATATCGCCCGCGAGAGCAATCTTGAGGTCGAGGAGGAAGGTTTCAGGCAGGCGATGGAGACCCACCGCATCGCCTCGAGCGCAGGAGACACGCTCGACGCATTGGCTGATGAGAGCATCGAATTCTATCGGCAGCTTCTTGCAAACCTTCAGAAAGAGGGACTCCTGAGTGAAAATGGTGTTGAGTATGACCCGTATTCCAGCTTTACCACTCAGGGCGATATTCTCGCGGTAACCAAGAGCAGTCAAACTGTCAGGTCAGCATCTCCCGGAGAAACGGTTGGCGTAATCCTGCCAATATCTCCTTTCTATATTGAAGCAGGAGGCCAGGTCTCTGATACCGGCATTCTTCAATCCGTAAAGGGTGATGAATGGGAGATGCGAATTACGGAGACTCGGCAGCCAGTTGAAGGATTGATCATCCACTTCGGTGAAGTTGTCACAGGAAACCTGAAAGTCGGCGCTTCCACCAGAGCTCATATCGACGGGGACCGCCGCCTTGATATCATGCGTAATCATACGGCAACACACCTGCTGCATGCCGCTCTCAGACAAATCATCGGTGAACATGTGCGGCAGGCGGGTTCACTCGTCGCCCCCAATCGGCTGCGTTTTGATTTCACCCATCCGCAAGCGATGACGCCCAGGGAAATCGAAGGGGTCGAAAATTGGGTCAACGAGGCAATTCTCGCGAATCATACACTCTCAATCATCCACCAACCTCAGGAGGAAGCTATCGCGGAGGGTGCGATGGCGCTATTCGGCGAAACCTACGGAGATACGGTCCGCTCAGTGAGCATTGGCGTTGATAAACGCATCTCGTTTGAACTCTGTGCGGGCACTCACGTAAATGAGACAGGCATCATCGGGCCCTTCCTGATTGTCAGCGAGGGGAGCGTTGCTTCCGGCATTCGGCGAATAGAGGCACTCACTGGTCGGGAGGCGCTGCGAATGATTCGCACCCAGCGGGCCAGCCTCCAGCGCCTGGCTGGTGAACTCGGTGGGGCAGCCGACGCGGTCGAACAAAGTGTCCAGCACCTGATTGAGGAACGAGATCTCTTGTTTAGTAAAATTCTCACCATTCGAAAGCAGTCTGCATTCGCCGCTTTAGATCAACTCACTCCGGAGGATGTGAGCGGCATTTCCCTTCTTACAGGTCTAATACCCGAAGCGGATCCGGAAACCTTGCGCGAGCTTGCAGACCGTTTTCGTGCGAACCAACCCAACAGCGTGGTTGTACTCGCGTCGGTCATCAAAGATAAGCCTTTACTTATCGCTGCAATCAGTCCAGATCTAGTTCAACGTAATTTCCATGCGGGCGAGTTAGTAAAAACCATCGCCAAAATTATCGGTGGAGGAGGAGGCGGCAAACCATCGATTGCTCAAGCAGGCGGCAATGATCCTGCCAACGTGGAAGAAGCATTGAGGGCTGTAAAACCCTGGCTTCAAGAACGCCTGAGTTCTTCTTGAGAATCTATCCCCCCTCTCGAAAATTGTGAAGACACAAATTGTCTATCTAGAGCCACACGATGATTACAACTCCGTCCGCGATAAATTAAATTGGACACAGGCGCCGCGCGTCATCCTCGTCTGGCCAGGACGTGGGAGAGTTCTCTTTCGACGCTTCGACCTGGTCATGCTCCAGCGCTATACACGCAAGAATGGAATCCAGATGGGGCTTGTCACGCTCGATCCCGATGTACTCCATCATGCCGAATCTCTTCAAATCCCGACTTTCCAATCCCTGGATTCTCAGCCCGAAAAAGCCTGGCGCGTCCGAGGCGAACGTAAAATCTCCAAACCTGTTACATCAGGCAGTTTTTCTTCACCTGGCGGTGTTGTATATCGGACTACCAATAAACATCCTCGATTGAATCTCATCTCGCGGATCGCTTCGTTCTCTGTTGGCTTCCTGGCGGTCATTCTTCTAATCTTGCTGCTCATCCCGCGGGCGGTGATAACAATCGAGCCCGAGATAGTTGATCTTGTGGAGACATATCCCATTGGTATAGACATGGGACACTCAGAAATTATCACGAGCCATCCACGGCTTCAGACTCGCCGAGTGCAATCAGTGCTAGAAGGCCAACTCCGGTTGCCGACAACAGGAACCACCGCACAGCCTGATCAACCCGCTCACGGCGAGGTCACCTTCACCAACCTAACTGACCAGCGTCTCGAAATACCTGCTGGTACGACTGTTCGAACACTCGATCCAACTGCGCCTTACTTCTTAACTCAATCGAGCATAATTCTTGGTCCGGAGGAAGGAACACAGGTCAGTGTTGTAGTAACTGCCTCTCTGCCAGGACCTGAAGGTAACGTGTTAGCGGAAGAGATCCGGGCAATCGATGGACCACTCGGATTATCAGCTACCGTTTCTAATCTAGAGCCATTCACTGGTGGGTCGCTCGAGATTCGCAGTGCTGTCGCTTCAGCAGATCTTTTGCGCATCCGCCTGGAGCTGGAGACTAACCTGCTCGAAAAAGCACATCAGGCTTTGCTGGGCTTGTCGCAAGAAGGTGAGGACATCATCCCCGGAAGTATTCGGATACTCGAAACCGTCGAAACGAGCTTCAGCAACGAAATAGGAGATGCCGCTGATTCGCTTGAATTGAGCTTGGTATTAGAATTCGAGGGGCAGGTATATTCTCCAAATCAGCTCTTCTCCGTAATTAAACAAGTTCTTAATGATGACCTCTCCAGGGGTGAGAACATCAAGCCAGATTCGCTTAAGATTATTGAAATCTCCGATATTGTGCCCGGCGATGCTGATGAGGATCCCAGCATCGAGGTGACAATATCATCCCAGGTATATATTGGCATCGACCCCATAGTGATCCGAAAGATCGTCAGGGGCAGGGATGAACTTGAAGCTCTTGAGGACCTTAAAGCTGAAGTTCCATTCGAGGAGGGTTTAATAGTTAACATTAGCCCCGCCTGGCTTCACCGCTTTCCACTTCTCGATCTGCAAATTCACGTTCGCTATCCCTGGGAGGCAGACACGTGAGTAGGATTCTCGCTGTTGACCCAGGTGACAAACGCCACGGTTTGGCCATTAGCGACCCCACTGGAGTGATAGCTCGTCCGCTTATGGTTCTGGAGCACACTTCTCGCGGTGCCGACGCTCGCGCGATCGTCCTTGCAGGTGAAGAGCATGATGCAGGGACAATATTGGTAGGCATTCCTTATAATCTAGAAGGAGACACGGGACCTCAGGCCAGGAAGGCGTTTCGCCTCGTCGAAGCCATTCGTGGGATCACATCCATCCCCATCCTTACTTGGGATGAGAGCAGTTCAACCCAGGCTGCCCTCCAAATTCGTAAGGCGGATCAACTTCTTGATGCACGTGCCGCGGCTGTTATTCTACAGGATTATCTAAATGCCCAAACTGGTTAAATCCTGTCTTCTGGTATTCGTACTCGCGGTTTTTGGAGTTGTCATCTGCGCTGGCGTTTGGGTCGCGGGAGCAGCAGTCTTCGGACTCCCAACTGTCCCGGCAAGTGTTGGAGACCCCGCCCCTTCGCTCACCCAGTTCCAGGAGACGGCCTTGGGTTTATATCTTCTTTTGAACCAGAATGCGCTCGACACACCAGCTGGACCGCCCGGCACGGCGATTGACCTCACGGTAGAAGAAGGCGACACCGCAACTGTAGTTATTCAACGCCTAAACCAGGCCGGTATCCTCGAACAGCCGAATGTTCTGCGATTCTATTTACGCTATCGCGGTTTAGACCGGGGGATAGACGCCGGTCTTTATACCCTGCGAGGCGAGATGACAATTCGGGAGATCGCAGAGGCGCTCCAATCTTCACAGCCAATCCAAAATACGATCACCATCCCTGAAGGATGGAGACGTGAGCAAATCGCGCGGCTTTTATCTGATCTCGATTTGGGTTTTGGAGAGATCGAATTCCTTGAAGCGACCTTAACCCCTCCCCAAAATTATATCCGCATTTATGAGATGCCCACTTCATCTACTCTGGAGGGCTTCCTCTTTCCTGACACATACTTAATCGATCCCGATTCAAGCGCGCAAGATTTCGTTTTTACAATGCTGGCAAATTTCGAAAATCGCCTGGATCCAGAAATACGCCAGGGATTCAACAATCAAGACCTGACAATATTTGAAGGTGTGATTCTTGCTTCAATTGTTGAACGCGAGGCTGTTTTGCCCGAGGAACGAACTCGAATTGCCGCAGTGTTTCACAATCGGATCAAACTTGGTATGCCCCTGGAAGCCGATCCAACAGTTCAATTCGCACTCGGAGCTCAGCCCGATGGAAACTGGTGGAAGCTGGCACTGAGCTATGATGATCTGGAAATCGATTCGCCCTACAACACATACCGCTATGCGGGACTTCCGCTCGGCCCAATCGCGAACCCGGGTCTCGATTCTCTCAAGGCAGTCGCCTTCCCCGATCTAACAAATGAATTGTACTTCCGCACACTTTGCGATGGATCTGGTGGGCACGCCTTTGCGTTGACTTTTGATGAGCATTTGAACAACGCTTGTCCTTAGACCCGCCTAGGTCAACCAACCTGTTTGTTAGATCAGCAGGACATCACTTTTGGTTTTCCGTGTCTCTATCAGAACACAACCGACTTGGAGAATTCATGGGACCATCAAAAACAATTGCCCCTTATGGTACATGGAAGTCGCCTATTTCGGCAGCTCACGTTGCTCAATCAGGTATGGGAAGCGGGGCATATCCTCGTGAGGTTCTTGTAGATGGCAAAGACATCTACTGGGTCGTCGCAAGACCCCAGGAAGATGGCCGCTATGTCATTCTTCGCAACTCCGATGATAAAAGAAACGAATGCATCACGCCCCGGGATTTTAATGTACGGACGCGCGTTCATGAATACGGCGGTGGCGCATACTTTGTTACTGAAGGGGTAATCTATTTCTGTAATTACACCGATCAACGTCTGTACCGACACGAGCAGGGAAAATCCCCAATTCCAATCACGCCCGAGCCTGAGATCCCTGCTGGCTTACGATATGCAGCGATCCGCATTTCTCCTGATAAGAAATCACTCGTATGCGTCCGCGAACGGCATGAACCAGGCGGACAAGTAGAGAATGAATTGGTGATCCTCCACCCAGATGGATCGGCAGAACCTGCAATCCTCGCTTCCGGTCATGACTTCTACAGCTACCCTCGCTTCAACCCGGATGGGAAGAAACTCGCCTTCCTGACTTGGGACCATCCGAACATGCCCTGGGACGGAACCGAACTATGGGTTGGGGATTTTAGATATGGAAAGTTAGAGAACATCACCAAAGTAGCCGGAGGGATGACCGAATCAGTATTTCAACCCGAGTGGAATCATCAAGGAGTTCTTCATTATATTTCTGACCTGAGCGGTTGGTGGAACCTATACGCTTTCCAAGAAGGAGAGATTTTACCCCTTCACAATCGCGACGCGGATTTCGGAGTTCCCCAATGGCTGCTGGAGTACTCCACCTACACTTTCCTCCCCGATGGTCGGATTGTCTGTATTTTCCTTGATAAAGGGAGGTCCGCAATCGGCATTCTCATCCCCCAGAGTGGAGATTTTAGAGAATTCTCTACACCCTTCTCGGCATTCAACCTTCCTACAATCCAAGCGGATGTTCACGGACAGGTCTGGTTCATCGCCGGCACGCATATGACTGAGCCAGGTCTAGCCACGCTCAACCCGGAGACAGGCGAGTGCGGCCTTGTCCATAGCTCAACAGAACATGATCCGGGGTTCATCTCCGTTCCTGAGCACGTCGCCTTTCCTTCCGAAGGCGGACGGACGTCCTATACCTATTTTTATCCGCCTGCCAACGACTCCTTCGATGCCCCGGCAGATGAAAAACCACCGCTGATAGTACTCAGCCATGGTGGCCCAACCTCGGCTGCCCGATCTCACTACCAGTCCGAGATCCAATTCTGGACCAGCCGGGGTTTTGCCATCGCCGACGTTAACTACGGCGGAAGCACAGGTTATGGCAAAGCTTATCGCGATCAATTGAAGGGTGAGTGGGGTGTCGTCGATGTCGAAGATTGTGTGAACGCGGCGCTTTTCTTAGCTAATGAAGGAAAGGTTGATGGCAACCGTCTGCTCATCCGCGGTGGGAGCGCCGGTGGGTACGTAACCTTATGCGCCCTAACTTTCCATGAGGTTTTCGCTGCAGGTGCAAGTTACTACGGTGTTGCAGATGCCGCAATTCTCGCCCAACACACACACAAATTCGAAGAACGGTACCTTGACTCGCTTATTGGACCCTACCCAGAAAAAGACGTTCTCTATAGGGAAAGATCGCCAATTTATCACACCGATCGGCTTTCATCTCCCGTGATCCTTCTTCAGGGTTTAGAGGACCAAGTCGTCGATCCCGAACAATCTGAAATCTTCGCAAAAGCGCTCCACGAGAAAGGCCTTCCCTATGCTTATCTCACCTTCGAGGGCGAGCAGCATGGGTTTCGTCGCTCAGAGACGATACAGAAAAGCATGGAGGCTGAACTTTATTTCTACTCAAAGATCTTGGGATTCGAGATGCCGGCGGGAGTCTCTTCTATAGAGATTCACAACCTGGCACACGCGTGAAGTAAGAAAAGTTCCTTCAATAACTTAAGGTGTCCTTTAAGTGACAATTAGACAACCTCTTTAACTTATGTCCCGGACCGACTTAACCTCCGAGCATGATAAGCATCATCTTAAAAGATTGATTGGCTTTCACGGCATGAGGTTTATTTGCTGGAAGCGTGATCACGTCTCCAGATTCCAATTGATGGACCTTGTCAATAATCGAGATCTCCGCCACACCGTCAAGAACAATGAGCAAAGCTTCGTGTGGAGTGCTGTGTTCACTTAATTCTTCACCTGCATCAAATGCAAACAGCGTAACCGATCCATTATTTTTCTTTAATAAAGTCCGGCTTACAATGGCTCCTTCTTGATAATCAACCATGGCCGTTATCGTATTTGCTGAAAAGTTACTATCCACTTCGTCTGATGTCGGTTGCACCTGGATTCCTCCCATGTATTTATCGGCTTGATGAACCAAAGTTTGTATTGACTGGCTGAAAATATTTCATGATCCGCTCAAGTTTTGATCAAAAGGGTCATGATTTATGAAGGGATCGTCTGGTAGAAAAGGGGTAATGCTTCAACCGGCTCCTCGACAATCTTGTGAGCGGCGAGCAATCGCTCTGAAGCCGCCTGCGCTTGATTCGCTGTTTTTGCGTAGACAGTGAAGAGCAGATCTCCCACATCAACACGATCACCCACATTATGCAGGATTTCAATGCCGACAGAATGATCGACCGGATCACCTTTCTTCGCCCGGCCTGCACCCAACTCCATTGCAGTTAGGCCAACCTCGCCAGCATGAATTTGCGAGATAAATCCCGCCTTCTGTGCCTCGATGTCGAGTCGCTCTGGAGCAAGTAGCAATTTAGCCGGGTCCTCAACAAAGGAGATATCGCCGCCCTGCGACAACACAAGATCTTTAAACTTCGATAAGGCAGAACCATTCTCGATGACCTTTCGAGAAAGAGCATACGCTTCCTCGAAGCTATCCGCCTTTTCGGCAAGGAGAAGCATGTGGCTGGCTAAAACCAGGCAATGTTCCTGGAAATCTTGCGGGCCGTTTCCTTGAAGAGTCTCGATTGCTTCCCTTACCTCAATGGCGTTGCCAACTGCATCACCCAGCGGTTGGTTCATGTCCGAAATTAGCGCGACGACTTTTCGATGAGCCAGGGAGCCAATCTCTACCATAAGTTCGGCTAATTCTACGGCTTGTTCAAGAGTCCCCATGAAAGCCCCTAACCCGACCTTAACATCAAGCATTATGGCGTTAGCGCCACCCGCGATCTTCTTGCTCATGACCGACGATGCAATAAGCGGGACGGATGGTACCGTCCCGGTAACGTCACGGAGTGAGTACAACTTCCCATCCGCTGGCGCGAGATCCGCTGTCTGTCCAGTGAGTACAAGTCCTTGTTCCTGAAGCTGGTTTCGAAACTCATCTGTTGTTAAGTCAACCCGAAACCCGGGGATCGACTCCATCTTATCAAGTGTTCCCCCCGTAAAACCCAGGCCACGTCCCGACATTTTCCCCACAGCTGTCCCATTAGCCGATACAATGGGCGTAACGACAAGTGTTGTCTTATCCCCAACGCCTCCTGTAGAGTGTTTGTCCAAGACAATCGGCACGATATCTGAGAAATCGAGTTGATCTCCCGATCGCGCCAGAGACATTGTCAAATCTGCGGTCTCCCTTGGCGTCATCCCTTTTAATAGGACGGCCATTGCCCAGGATGAAGCCTGATAATCTGGAATCTCGCCCCTCGTAAAACCCTCAATGAAGAACTCGATCTCTTCAGCCGTTAATTCTGCGCCATCGCGCTTCTTGGTGATGATGTCAACCGCTCGCATGAATATTCCTCCTAGGGCATTATACATCCTGAATAACCTGCGAGCGGTTCATTCCGTTGCCTGCTATAATCCCCCAATTCCTTCGTGCAAAGGTGAATAATGGATAAAGTTGATCTCATCCTGACCGCTGACACGATCGTAACAATGGATTCTGAGTACAGGATCTTTAAGCACGGTGCAATTGCCATCAAGGACGACACCATCATCGATGTCGGCCCACTAGGCGAACTCCAGCAACAACACTCCGCAAGCGAGGTAGTCGATCTCGGTTCGCGCGTGATCATTCCCGGGCTTATCAACGCCCACACCCACGTACCCATGACACTGCTGCGTGGACTAGCAGACGACCTGCGCCTTGATGTCTGGTTGATGGGGTACATGATGCCCGTCGAGCGGGAATTCGTTTCCCCGGAGTTTTGTCGTCTCGGCACACAAATCGCCTGCGCAGAGATGATCCGAGGGGGCGTCACTTGCTTCGCCGATATGTATTATTTTGAAGATACCGTCGCCCAGGCCACGAAAGATGTGGGTATGCGTGCAATCTGCGGCCAATCGATCCTTAAATTCCCCACACCTGATGCCGATTCCTTTGAGGATTCACTCGCTGCTTCACGTAGCTTCATCGAAAAATGGAAAGATGATCCACTAATCATTCCGGCAGTTGCACCTCATGCGCCCTATACCTGTACGGAAGAGATTCTCGAGGCGTGCAGAGATCTTGCTTTGGAATTTGACGTCCCTCTGCTTATTCATATCTCCGAAACCAAAGGAGAGGTCAAAGATTGGCGCGAGACCTATGACATGCCAGAGGTCCCTTGGTTGAAAAAATTAAATATATTTGATGCCAAAGTCATCGCCGCACACTGCGTTCATATCGACGATGGCGAGATCCATACACTGGAGCATGCAGGTGTAGGTGTGGCACATAATCCCTCTAGCAATCTCAAGCTAGCCTCCGGGTTCGCCCCTATTATCGAGATGCTCGACACAGGGCTGCAGATCGGCATCGGCACCGACGGCACGGCCTCGAATAATGACTTAGATATGTTTGAAGAGATGCGTCTTGCTTCATTTATCGCTAAGACCGTCATAGGTGACCCCACCGCCCTGCCAGCGAGAAAGACTCTGGATATGGCTACACGCATGGGCGCAAAGGCGCTGCACATCGACCACCTGACCGGCTCTCTCGAGCCAGGTAAACGCGCCGACCTGATCGCTATCGATCAAAATCGAATGCACAACGTCCCCCATTTCGAGCGTGAGCCCCAGGCGGTTTACTCACGGTTGATCTATGCAACCAAGGCTTCAGATGTCCAGGATGTCATGGTGAACGGGCAATGGCTAATGCGCGATTGCGAACTATTGACCATCCAAGAGGAAGATCTATTCTCCCAGGCTGCTCAATATGCAACCAGGATCGACTCTTTCCTCACCGATCGCGAAGGATCCGTACTCTCGAAACTCATCGCCATCGGTGGCGCTGAACAAGAGGAAAGTTACGAGATCCAGATCAAGGTCAAACTGGACGATCCGCAATCGGTAATCGCGATGTTTGGAAAAGATGTCTTCGAAATACGCAGGCAGGCACACTATCTTGAGTATGATAAATATTTCCGGTTCTCCGTGCCCGAGGAGGCACGCTTGCGGTACCGGGAAGATGAATTTGTGAATGATGAGGGAGAAGTCTTCAACGTTCGCTCTCGACTCACACTTACCGGCCCTGCCGCAGAACGCGAGTACCACAACTCGGTCCTGCTCTCCCGCTCGCGTTTTATCGCGCCAGCCAGATACTCACCCCGCTTCTACCGTGAGTACTTTAAACCTTCCGGCGAAATCAGCATTCACAAGGACCGCCTGCGCTGGCTCATTTGCTACGAGGACCTCGAATTCTTCATCAATATCGACCACCTTCTTGAACCGAAAGTGGATGGATGTTTCCTTGAGATAAAAAGCCGTACATGGTCGCGCCGGGACGCTGAAATGAAAGCAGATTTAATTACTTCGATTCTGAACCATCTTGAGATCCAAGATGCGGAACCGGTACTTCAGGAATACCCAGACTTGATCGGCAGGAAATAATAGCGAGCGGCTGCCCACAAATTCCCGGCTTGGTTTAAATGATTTGTATGGCGATGATCGATGCTTATTCGGCATTATCTCGCCGGAAGCGCTGCTGCCATTCGTATAAACGGTTGAGCGCTTCAAGCGGTGAGAGGCTGTTTAAATCCATGGCGCGAATTTCCTCCAGAAGAGGATCCGCTTCGGAGAAGAGATGGAGTTGCTTCGTCGCTAGCTGCGGGTCATCCGAAGATTGATCTGCTGCGGCTTCAAATTGAGCGAGGATCTCCTGCGCCCGATTGATGACCGGCCGCGGCATTCCCGCCAGCTCGGCGACATGAATCCCGTAGGATTTATCCGCACCGCCGGGCGTGATCTTGTGTAGAAATACAACCTTTCCACCTTCCTCTGAAACTGCAATGTTGTAATTCCGTACGCCGGGTAGGAATTCCGCTAGACGCGTAAGTTCATGATAATGGGTGGCGAAGAGCGTTCGAGCTCGCAGCTTTGGATGGTTGTGAAGATATTCCACGACTGCCCAGGCGATCGCAACCCCATCGTAGGTGCTTGTACCTCGTCCTACCTCATCCAGGATCACCAGGCTGCGATTGGAGGCATTATGCAGGATGTTGGCCATCTCAACCATCTCTACCATGAAGGTAGATTGACCGGCATGAATTTCATCCTGAGCTCCAATCCTGGTAAAAATTCGATCGACGAGACCCAGGCGAGCATGTTGGGCGGGGACGAAACTTCCCATCTGAGCCATTAATGCAATCAACGCAACTTGCCGTAAATACGTCGATTTACCACTCATATTCGGTCCGGTTATCACCCGTATGCGCTCGCCGTCTTCGAATTGGATATCGTTGGCGATAAAACGCTTCCCCGGGATGAGTTCCTCTACTACCGGGTGCCGTCCATCCTGGATATCGAGAGCGTCGTTAACGACCAGTTCCGGGCGGATAAAATCGCGGTGAGCCGCCACTTCTGCAAGAGCACTCACTACATCCAGCCGGCCTATTGCGCGTGCAGTTCCTAAGAGTCGTGCCGCCTGGGCCGCTATTTGTGCGCAGATCTCGTGGAATATCTCTCGTTCGACTTCTCTTATTTGCTCCTCTGCCGTTAATACCTGAGATTCGTATTCCTTCATCTCGGGGGTAATATAGCGCTCTGCATTAACAAGCGTCTGTTTACGAATGTAATCCTCGGGGGCTCGCTCGCTGTTCGCTTTCGTTATTTCAATGTAATAACCGAAGACCTTGTTGTACCCAACCTTTAGGTTCTTAATCCCCGATCGTTCTCGTTCCACCTGCTCTAGATTTGCAATCCAGTCGCGTGCACTACGTGAGGATTCGACCAAACCGTCTAATTTCTCCGAGAACCCGGGCCGTATCACGCCGGTTTTTCCCAGAGTTGCAGGAGGGTCATCACTCATACTGTGCTGCAAAAGATCAAAGACATCTTCGCAGGCATCGATGACCGCTGCGATACCGGCGATACCTTTCAGTTCTGAATGCTGTAATAAGCCTTTGATTTGAGGGATTTTTTCAAGGAGAGCTTCCATAGCAACCAGGTCGCCTGGTTTGGCGACCGCAGCAATAATCCGATTTGTAAGCCGTTCTAAATCTCCATAAGCCTTCAAGGCTGATCGGATCTCTGCTCGCCAGACCCCGTCGTTATGGAATGCTTCGACCTGATCCAATCTCCCTTCGATCTTTTCCAGATCCAATAGAGGATTTCCCAGCCATTGACGAAGGAGCCGCCGTCCCATTGGAGTTCGTGTTTGATCGAGTATCCCGAGCAGTGAACCGCGCACATCTCCCGTTCGAATCGTTTCTGTTAGCTCGAGATTGCGTCGCGTCGCAGCATCGAGAGTCATGAAATCATCGAGGGAATAAATTGATAAACCTGTCAGCAGAGAGAGGGCGGCTTCTTGTGAACTGCGCAGATATTCAACAATAGCTCCTGCTGAACGAACTGCGGATGGCTTCCCGTCTATGCCAAACCCAGCGAGGGTAGTTGTTCCGAAGTGCTCTTTCAGCGCCTCCGCGGTGCGGTCAAATTCAAACCGCCAATCCGGGAGTTTAGTCGTGTTTCCATCCCAAATACCTTCAAGGGACAACGTTTCGGGGATCAACACTTCTGCCGGGGATAAACGGTAAAGCTCTTGCTGCAATGCAGCGAATTTATTCTCTGATTCAAACTGACCGACAGAGAACTCCCCTGTGCTGACATCCGCGATAGCAATGCCCAGTTCGTTACCTTCGAGAATTACGGACATAAGGTAGTTATTTCTATCGCCCGGAAGTAATTCAGCTTCGACAACAGTTCCTGGTGTGATCACGCGCACGACCTCGCGCGGGAACAAGCCCTTTACCGGACCGTCACCAATCTGATTGCAGATGGCGACGTGATAGCCCCGCTCTATTAAGCGGGCGATATATCCCTCGGCTGCATGGTGCGGAATTCCCGCCATAGGAATGCGTGTGCCTTTGGCGATGTTCCTCGAGGTGAGGACGATATCCAGCTCACGCGCGGTTATCTCAGCGTCCTCGTCGAATGTCTCATAGAAATCGCCCAGTCGGAAGAAGAGCAGTGCATCAGGGTAGTTTTGCTTGATCTCCAGGTACTGCTTGCGAATAGGCGTTACTTTAGTAGTCATTTCCCTGCATTCTAAAGCTACGGCACAGAAACATCAAGCAAGTTGTATGAAATATCACGCGCAATCGCGAAAATGATCTCGATGTTTATTGAACTGCAACCTCACGTAGTTTTCAAACGTGCGAGATGGTTATTAAAAGAAATGTTCGGGCGTAATCCGGCGTGTGGTGATGACATACATGGTGAATCCAGAGTTCGTCTCAAAGCTCTCATCAAGAGGAGACATTATGTTATACTCGCACCATGCTTGGAATCATCGCCGTTGACTTCGGTGGGACGAATATCCGCGCGGCATATTTCCCCTCCCCAAAACCTCCTCCAACTTCTCAGAATAAGACAACAACTCTTGCTTCTGA
>JBARSI010000080.1:0-5914 GCA_049644665.1 Anaerolineales bacterium | reverse complement strand
GGGTAATCCCACCCGCGACCAGAGGAGACGTGTGAGATTACTGAGGGCATATTGGCACATCTTTAAAAGCGCCGGGTCAGCCATGAAGTCTGGCCGCCAGGGCGATCAGATATTCCGGTACTTTGTCCTAGAGACGTTAGACAAATTGGGTTTTTTTAAGTACTTGCAGCAGCCGAGAGCATATGGTGAAATCTTGGCCGAATTCGGCTTCTCCACTGGTGAATACACACAGGAAGTTTTCAACACCCTGCTGTATGACTCGGAAAATGTCATTGTTCATAACAGCGGAACCTACGTGGCGAATAAGGATGTCCCTATACCTTCGCTTGACAACATCCTGGCAAGGATCGATCCAAGGCTGCGATTTGCTACCCAGATTGCGGAGCCGCTGTCCCAAGTTATCCTTGATCGACTGCAGGATAAACACATAGGTGTAGCGGAGGTATTTGAGCGGGATGATTATCGCGTGGTTAATATGTTCAATGAGGTTCTGGACACAAGAATCTACTCCGCGGTTCGCGAGGCATGCTTTGCTTATCTCACAATCAAGGAAAGAAGATGGCTGCGCGGAAAAAAATTAATCGAGATAGGCTGCGGGAGCGGCCGGGAAACTGCGGAAATTTGGCTGCACCTCGACGGTGAAACCTCGATCACAGCGGTGGATCCTGTGCCAGGAATGTTGGAATTGGCGCAGAGCAATTTCATGGATTTACTAAGGGAAACGGATCCGGCGCATCCGCCTGTTACGGAGAAGAACAGGCCGCATTTCAAAGAAGGCAGTGCCACCCGGCTCCCATTCGACGATAATAGCTTCGATGCCAGCTACTGGGCATTCATGCTGCACTGGACCGCTGACCCAAAGAAGGCGATCAGTGAAGTTGTGAGGGTGGTCCGGCCTGGAGGACTGATCTTTGGATCTCAGATACTCAAACCATATGTAAATCCATACTTGAACCTCGTCGTAAGAAGCAGCAGGAATTCCTATGGTTTCTTCTGGCGCGAAGATTATGTAAAGTGGTTCGCCGAAGAGGGTCTTGAAATTGATATCGCTACGCCGGCTGGCATAATTCGTGTAACTAACAAGGCTTAGGGGATAACCATGCAATCAAGTTGTGGATAGATGATAAGGAAAAATATCGTTGGGAAAGACCATGAATCTCATGAATCCGTTCAAAACTCAATCCCCATATGAGGAAATTGAAACTGCCCGCCGCGGGCGTATGGTGATCGCAGTCTGTAATGCGGGCATTCTTTTCAGCATTCCTTTGATCGTCCTATTGACGATCGTGATGCTTCCACAATTTTCTCCCTCGATGGCGCTTGTCTATGCATTATGTGCAGGGATTATTCCCATTAATTGCATAGCGAAGCGGATCGCGAACTCGGGAAAACCCGATGTCGGGAGTTACGTTTTTGTTGTTTATTTTCTCTTCCTATTAGCGATCAATAGTGTTGTGTTGGATGGCATTGCCCCGATGCTGGTCCCTGGTTACATTCTCCTCCTTGTGGTCACGGGAATGATCCTCCCACCGGCCCGGGTCTATATCATGGCTGCGCTTGCTTCGTTTATGTATATAGCTGTATCCATCATCTTGATGTATGTTGAGCCCCCAGTGAGCTTACCCGTACGAGTGATCGAATTGACGCTAATTATTCTTGGGGTTTTGACGTTCATCTTTGTGGTTTTCATCAACCAGCTCACCACGCGTGATCTGCGCAAGGCGCTTGATAGTGCGACGTACGATCTTGTCGAAATGAATATAAAACTGGAATTGGCCAGCGAGATGAAATCCCAATTCACCGCCCGCACCAGCCACGAACTGAGAACACCGTTGAGCGCAATCATCGTCTTCACCGACTTGGCCTTGAGGGATGCGTACGGACCATTGAATGAAAAACTTCGGCAGGCATTTGAGCACGTGCTCAACAGCGCCAGACACCTCAGAACGATTATTAATGACATTCTAGATCTATCCAAGATCGAAGCTGGCGAGATAGATATTATTGACGAACCTTTTAAGTTGATGGATCTAGTGCACACACTCGAGAGTTCCTGCTTCAAGATAGCCGAGGAGAAGAACCTCAGCAGCAGCATTTGGGTATCCCCGAAGATGCCAGAGCGATTGTCCGGTGATGATGATCGCCTGGCACAAGTTTTACTGAATTTAACCGGAAACGCGATCAAATTCACAGAAGAAGGTGAAGTGGAAGTGCGTATCGAGCCGCAAGGGACAGCGGAATGGCGCATGATTGTACGCGATACCGGTCCGGGTATCCCCGAAGATCAATTCGCGACAATCTTCAAAGCCTACCGCCAACTCGACCGAACAGCATCACCGTCGAAAGTGAAGGGAACTGGGCTGGGGTTGGCCATCGCTTCAAACCTGGTCCAGATGATGGGTGGGGATATCGAGGTGGAAAGCGAGTTGGGCGAGGGTACCACTTTTACAGTGACCCTGCCGCTCCGGCTGCCTGAAGAGAGCGGAATAGAAATCGATAAAGTGCCTGCGTGATTAGATAGGTCGCAGCTGTTCACGAGATCCTGCTGAAATTCATTATCTGCATAAACAAAACATTGGGCGGTTCCGCGTGAGGCTTAATCTAACCTAAGACTCACGTGCTTCTTTTGGCATATCAAACTCGAAATTTGAAATTATGTTCCAGCATTTCGCGAGTGGAGGGGAGTTTCCCTGGAATGGGATTCAGGCTCTTGTCAGCTTGATTTAACCACCTGCTCTGTTATGATTCACCCCTTATGCTGAAGGCTCTAACCAACATTCCTCGCTGGCAGCGAACGCTCATTGTCCTTTTCTTTTCGCAGATGGCAACGGCGGTCGGTTTCTCCAGCATTTTCCCCTTTTTACCGCTCTATGTGAAGAGCCTCGGAACTTCGACCGGCATGAGTGTCGAGCTCTTATCTGGCCTGGTGTTCTCCGCTCAAGCGTTCACCATGATGTTCGCCTCTCCTGTGTGGGGTCGGCTTGCGGATCGATATGGGCGCAAGCTTATGGTTGTCCGCGCCAGCTTTGGTGGAGCGATCGTATTATTCATAATGGCATTTGCTAATTCTGCAGAACAGTTGGTCGGTCTTCGAGCCTTACAAGGTTTAATTAGTGGAACCGTCGCCGCGAATTCTGCTCTGCTGGCTTCGCAAGTTCCAAGAGAGCGCATGGGCTATGCCATGGGCATGCTTCAGGTAGGGCTCGGAGCTGGTGTTGCCTTTGGACCCCTCATCGGTGGCATCGTCGCCGATACTTACGGCTACGCTTCCGCTTTCTACGTCACCGCGGCGATGCTCTTTCTGGCTGGGGGGCTGGTATTCATCGGCGTACGCGAGGATTTTCATCCACAGATTTCGGAAGAGAGAAGGGGACAGGGGACCATCGCTTTTTGGGGTCAGCTCCTGAAATCTCCCGGTGTAAAAACAGCGTACAGCCTGCAATTCCTTACCCAATTGGCTCGAAACATGCTCGCCCCGATTATGCCGCTTTTTGTGGTGGAACTTATGATCGACGCGGCCCGGGTGAACAGCTTCACCGGGCTCTTAATCGGTGCCAGAGCAGCAGCCACTACAGTAAGTGCGATGTTCTTGGGGCGCATAGCTGATCGTATTGGGCATCGGAAAGTGGCTGCGGCAAGTGCGATATTAGCTGGCTTATTCTACATCCCTCAGAGCCTTGTCACGGAAGAATGGCAATTTCTTGTCTTGTCGATCCTTGTCGGTGTGGCGCTCGGAGGTGTGATCCCGACCTTGAGTGCAATCCTGGCACGATATACGGAAAATGGCGCAGAAGGAGCCGTATTTGGTTTGGATACCTCAATTCGATCCGGTGCGCGATCGCTCGCGCCGCTCCTGGGATCGTGGATCGCGCTGACCTGGGGATTGAGGGGAACCTTCGTCGCGACCGGGCTTGTTCTTTTAGCGACAGGCCTGGCAGCTCGATCCTTCCTGCCAAAACCCGCTCAACCTCGGAAACATCCACCCCCAAGACCGTTTTCATCAAATATGTAAAACCCCAAACTACGCGGATATTTCCAGAAAGCCTTCTTTAGAAATGTGCAGGTTCCATCAACGATGGGCAGCATTGTTTCCGGACTCCAAAGCAAGTAGTGGATCCAGGGAGTGTGTTTTATAAGTTGAGTTTGCCCTCTTTGATGCGGGTAGGGAGGCTCGGCCAGCGCAGGGCGTTTTCTTAGCAGGGGTATGCCCCGCCTTGAAGCCGTGATAAATCCACTCGCACCCGCGGTTAATCCATGAAGTTCCCAATGGGTGTTGGGCAGATTGTCAAACAGCGAACGATTGGGAATACAGTTTGGGATGCAACCTTCACGATCACGAGTCTCAGCGTCCCCGAACTCACCGGCTGTGGTTCACTCGAGTATCAGGAAGAGACCTTAGATTCCTCTGTTAATGGATCCTGATCAGGAATCCAATTTCCCTATTTATGATGTGCCACATAAACATCCGCCTCGATGATCGCATCGTCGATGATGTAGTGGTGGATGAAATAAAGGTTACCTTCAACATCTAGAGTGGGTTCACCCGCGAATTGTGAGAGGATGAGCTCTGGTTCAGACCATCTTTCCCCTATCCAGCGAGAGCGGAAGATGCCGGGGGTTCCGAGGTAGGTTCGAGTAATCCAAAGCTCGCTGCCATCCTGGCTGATGAAGGGCCGGCTGTCGTGTGCGTCACTGTTGACCTCGCTCACGTTCTCAGGTTGAGTCCATTCCCCTCCGTCTAGATGAGTAACCCAAATATCATAATTGCCAAACCCGCCCTCGCGGTCGGAGTGGAAATACAATGTTTCCCAGTCAGAGGTAAAGTGGAATTCGCCTATCTTGTACTCGACATTTAACTGCTCTCCCGCGTTCTCCCAGTCCAGCCAGCGACCGTCACGAAATTCGGCGCGCCAAACGTCTACGCCACGATAATTTCCCTCGCGCGCAGAGCAGAACCAAAGCTCATCACCTTGCAGGAATTGACAGCCATCTAAGGTAACTTTCCCCGGCTCCTGGAGCACAATTTTTTCAGGTTCGGTCCAGACCCCTTTAACCTTCCTCGTGATGTAGATCCCAGAGACACCATCGAGGAGTTGTTTTTCAGGTGGCACGCGCACATCGGGGACGAATACGAAGGTAAAGGTATTTCCATCAGGGGAGATGAAAGGGGAATCCTCGGCGCCTGCAGTGTTGATGGAGCCCTCCATGGGGATGGGGGGGTACCATTCGCCGGAGTGCAGGACAGGCGGGTGGTGGTCGGTCGACGGTGCCCTTTTAACGGCATCGGCTGGGATCGCTCCCAACCTTGTCGGGGGTTGAGTCGGCAAGAGCGGATGCGCTTGGGTAAATTCAGATGGTTGTGGGCTTTCGCAGCCGGTGAGAGTGAAACTGACCGAGGTGGCTATGAGGCAGCTCAGGAGGACGGCTTTTAGCAACCGCATGAAAATTCTCCGAGAAGTGAATCCTTAGGTAATGTTGCCTGTCTTTGAAATGTCATCTATGGATGTTTGCTTGAACAGACATTCCTCTTTGTTACATAATATATACCGGTTTCCTACGGCGCCCTGCGCGCCAGCATTGGTGAATTCATCCCGCTGTTGGAAGTACTGGCGATGTTTGCAGAAGCGATCCAAAAGAAGCTTGAAGACGATGCAAACGAAGCCACTAATACTCATGAGAATGGAGAGAGCATCCAATGACCTGCGTAATCCTTCGAGCCAGCGGGTACACCTGGAAGTGCCCGGAGTGCGGCCGCGAGAACTATACCGGTTCTGCGCCGGATATGGTTCAGTGCGAGCAGTGTAATGGTGAATTCGAGGTGAAGGACCTTCACCACCGCCGGTCGAAACCAGAATCCGACTCGGGAAAGGAGGTGGGCAATACCCAACAGAACCTGATAATGCCGCTTTTTGAG
>JBARSI010000079.1:0-14981 GCA_049644665.1 Anaerolineales bacterium | reverse complement strand
ATGAACATCATGCTGGTGTCGGTGACCGAACGCACGCGCGAAATCGGCTTGCGTAAAGCTGTAGGCGCTCGAAAACGGGACATCCTGCTCCAGTTCCTGACCGAATCAGCACTATTGAGCCTTTTTGGAGGGCTCATCGGCATCCTCCTGGGCTGGGCGCTTTCTATGCTTGTAGGTGCTATTGCTGCTGCCTCGAATGCGGATATCAACCCTGTGGTGGGCATTGACGCGGTCCTGCTGGCAACTCTATTCTCCGCCGCAGTGGGTCTCTTTTTCGGCTTGTACCCCGCCAAACGAGCCGCCGATCTTGAACCGGTTGAGGCGCTGCGCTACGAGTAGAAATGGAATTGCCAATCACCTGACGATGATAAAGATCCGGGGCTGCACTTCTAGGGCAGCCCCGGATGGTTATCAATGGAAGCGTTGGACAGCATTCGGATGTGCGTTCTTTGATACGAAGCCTCTACAGCCCGATGGAAAAGGTGCCGAGGGGCTCAGTACACGCAGACTCAGGGTAACTTACAATTCCATCCATATTTCCACGGTGTCGACGTCAATTGTCTATCATCCCACAATACTGTATTCATACTGCCCGCGGACGGGTTTGCCCTCATCGTACCGTGTTCGGCGGAATAGGTATCGAGCCATTCCGGGAGTTTCCTCTCCGGTGACCATATCAGCGGTCATCAGGCCCACAGCCGGTCCAAGCTTAAACCCATGACCGCTAAAGCCTGCGCAGACGTAGAGCCCGCTTCCTTCAATCATTTCATCGATGATGGGGTGCCAGTCGGGCGTAATCGCATATAGCGCGGAGAATCCGCCAGCGCTTTCGCAATCTTCGAGACCGGGGAATCGTCTCACCAAGCGCTCACCGGCATCGGCAATGAAGTCGAAATCGGCCTTCTCGTTATAGGCGTCGGGATCGACGATGTAATTCTCCTCTTCCGGATCGATCAAACCGACCAATGTTAGATTGCCTGTTTCGGCGCGCCAGTAAACGGCGTGAACGAAATCCGCTACCACAGGGTGTGGGTCTGCATAAAGTGATGGCCGGCGGAAGAAAGCGGCCTGCACCCGGCAGGAATTTATGGGCAGCTCAACACCGGCTAATCGAGCGATCCCGGCACCCCAGGGGCCGCCGCAGTTGATGACGATTGGAGAGTCGAAGTTCACATGTGGAGTATCTACTCCGATCACCTTTCCCTTGGCAAGACGGATGCCTGTAACAGGGGTGTCCTGATAGAACCGCGCCCCATGATCTTTAGCAGCCTGAACAAACCCATTTAATGTGAGGTTAGGATCAGCATACCCTGACTGCGGCTCGTACGCGGCGAGGGTCGTTTCGCCAAGTGCGATGTAGGGCCAGCGTTTTTGGATTTCATCACGGTTGAGGAGCTCGGTTTCAATTCCCAGCCTTCGATGAAGGACGACATTTTCCTGCAGCCCGATTGCATCGCTCTCGGAGGTAAGAACCAGGAAGCCGGCCTGTGTGAAACCGCACTCACCGGCCACTGCATCCGAGAAATTTTGAAAGACGCCCAGGCTGTGAAGTGCCATTCTGGCGGTAACTTCATTCGAGTAATGCTGGCGTATGATAGCCGATGACTTGCCGGTCGATCCGGTGCCGATCGTGCTTTTCTCCAGTACGACAACCTTCAACCCTCGTTTTGACAGCTCCAATGCTGTGCTGCAGCCCATAATGCCGGCGCCGATGATGATGACGTCGTAGGTATGACCCATGCTTCTCATCTCCTATCGCGATACCTCCAAATCTTATATCCAGAAAAGCGTCTACGGCAATGACCTCTCATAATTGAAATCGATCGGGGGTGAGTGTAAACTAAAACTCGATATCGGGTTATTTGCGTTCATGTGCGCTATAACCTGTGAGCCAAAGCAATGAGTTGCCCCGGAAGATTTTCTTACAGACATCAAAAAACTTACTTCTTAAGGTGGGGTTTTAAATATCTTCCTGTATATGAAGCGCTATTATTGGAGATTTCTTCCGGTGTGCCTTCGGCGATGACCAGGCCACCCCCATCGCCGCCCTCAGGACCCAAATCGATGACCCAATCGGAAACTTTAATGATGTCCGGATGGTGTTCTATGATCAGGACGGTGTTGTCCTGATCAACGAGGCGTTGCAAGACTTCGATAAGTTTGTGGACATCGGCGGCGTGCAGGCCGACCGAAGGTTCGTCGAGCACATAAAGGGTATGCCCATTCCCTCTTCGGGAAAGCTCCCGTGATAACTTCACGCGTTGGGCTTCGCCACCAGAAAGTGTGGGAGCGGGTTGGCCGATTTTTAAGTAGCCGAGGCCGACATCTTGGAGCGTTTCCAGGCGGCGGATCATCTTCGGGAAGGCCGAGAAGAAATCGACCGCATCGCTAATCGGCATGTCCAGGATCTCGGCAATGTTTTTATCTTTGAACCTGACCTGCAAGGTTTCTCGATTGAAGCGCGCACCCTGGCAGATTTCACAGGGGACGTACACGTCGGGAAGGAATTGCATCTCGATGCGCAGTTGCCCCTGCCCCTGGCATGCTTCGCATCTCCCTCCGCGCACATTGAAGGAGAAACGCCCGGGCTTATATCCACGAACCTTCGATTCTGGAAGCCCGGCATATAATACGCGGATGTGGTCGAAGAGCCCGGTATACGTTCCAGGGTTGGAGCGCGGTGTACGACCGATGGGACTCTGATCGATGTTGATCGCTTTGGAAATGTGTTCGAGACCTTCGATTTGATCGTGTTCCCCCGGTCTGATGCGCGACTTCTGCAGCGCTCTGGCCAGGGCTTTATAAAGCACCTCGACCATCAGGCTGGACTTCCCTGACCCGGAAACCCCGGTGATGCAGGCGAAGACGCCTAGCGGAAAATGAACCGTGATGTCCTTGAGATTATTTTCGCGGGCGCCGATCACGGTCAGGGTATTCCCGCTCCCCTCTCTACGATTTTTTGGGGTTTCTATCTGCAGTTTCCCCGCCAGATAACGACCGGTAATTGAGTGTTTATTTTTCGTTACTTCCTCGACCGTACCTTCGGCGACTAACCGCCCACCTGCTTCCCCGGCGCCAGGGCCAAGGTCGATGATCCAATCCGCGGCACGGATTGTCGCTTCGTCATGCTCGACGACCAGAATCGTATTGCCCAGATCGCGCATACCTTCCAGGGTTTTTATGAGCCGGGCGTTATCACGAGGATGAAGACCGATGGAAGGTTCATCGAGAACATATAAGACACCCATTAGCCGGGAGCCAATCTGGGTTGCGAGGCGGATGCGCTGCGCTTCCCCTCCGGAGAGGCTGCCGGCGGTGCGGTCGAGAGAGAGATATTCCAGTCCCACATCCACCAGGAAGCCTAACCGATGCTCGACCTCTTTTAAGATTCGACTCGCGATCGTCTGATCACGGTCGCTGAGCGGGCTCTTCCTGCCGCTTAGCCGCTTGATCCACTCCAATCCTTCTGAAATGGGTCCGTGTGTGGTCTCGACGATATTTTTCCCATCCACCGTGACCGCCAGCGCTTCAAGTCGCAAACGTTTACCCAGGCAAGATGGGCACTGACGTTCAGACATATATTCCTGGATCTTCCCGCGGATGTAATCCGATTGGGTCTCCTGGTACCGCCGCTCGAGATTGCCAATCACGCCCTCGTAGGCAGTCCACCATGTGGAGGAGCGGCCGTCACGACTCTCATAATGAACAGGCACTTCCTTCCCATCAGTACCGTGGAGAATGACATTGAGTTTGTCTTCAGACAGATCATCGATCGGGGAATCCAGGTCGATATCGAAGGCTTTCGCCGTCGCTTCCAGCATCTGCCAATAGTATCCTCTACGATCGCGGCTCTGTTTGGACCATTCCATTGAGACCAGCGCGCCTTCGGCGATTGATATAGATTTGTCCGGGATAACTCGCTCGGGGTCGATTTCGAGTTTATTGCCCAACCCCTGGCACTCCGGACAGGCGCCGTGTGGTGTGTTGAACGAGAATGTGCGCGGCTCGATCTCTGCCAGAGTTGTGCCGTGCTCGGGGCAGGCGAGGTGTTCGGAAAAGGGGATGGTGATTGGCGGATCAGCGCTCAAGTCGGCGATATGGAGGATGCCCTCGCCCCAGCGCAAAGCAGTCTCAACCGAATCGGTCAGTCTGGTTAAAAAGGCGGCTCCATCCTCGGCTCCAACGTCGTGGATGACGAGGCGATCGACGACGGCTTCAATATCGTGTTTCTTATAGCGGTCGAGTTCAAATTCCTCATCAAGCGCTTTGACCTCTCCATCCACTCGGGCTCTGACGAAACCGGAGCGCCTGAGTTCTTCAAAGACAGCCAGGTGAGTGCCCTTGCGGCCGCGGATCATCGGCGCAAGGATCATGATACGACTGCCGTCCGGCATTTTGGAGACGGCGTCGACGATCTCCTGGGCCGATTGTTGTTTGACTTCCTTGCTGCAGATAGGGCAGTGAGGCAAGCCAATGCGGGCGAAGAGCAGCCTCAGATAGTCGTACACCTCTGTAACGGTCCCGACTGTCGAGCGCGGGTTGTGGGAAACACCGCGCTGATCGATCGATATGGCTGGGGAGAGCCCATCGATGTAATCAACATCTGGTTTATCGAGCTGCCCCAGGAATTGCCGCGCATATGCCGATAACGATTCGACGTATCGGCGCTGTCCTTCGGCGAAGATTGTGTCGAAAGCAAGCGATGATTTCCCTGAACCAGAAATGCCGGAGATGACGACGAGCATGTCGCGGGGTATCTCGACCGAGATGTTCTTGAGGTTGTGCTCGCGAGCGCCAACGACTGTTATCTTCTCTTCCGCCATGTGTATTTGACCTGGATAGATATTGAAATCGACGAATCGTTATTATAACAGGCGCTCGAAATTACCAACCTGATTTATTGGGGAGCAAATGGGCGAGGTTGCGATACGGTGTGAGTATGAGACCGAAAGAAATATCACAGGCGTTATCCGGCTGAGGTTTCAGGGATATCACAATAAGGAATTGCGCGGGGTGTCTCCGGGGAAGAGGAAACAGCAGCCCAATTCTCTAGCTGGTGAGGAGCGTACAGATTTGAACAGGGAATTCAGATTACGCTGCAGGCTCGGCGCACCACTGGCAGCGTTCATCCCCGGCAGGGATTAAAGCGTCACACTTCTTGCACCGGGCAAGTTCATCTGGCGGCGTTAAGCCGCCTTCCGTTTCCGCGGCCAGGCGCACAACATCGTAAGGGCTGATCGGGGCGGGAGTGCCGCCTCGACTGACAAGAGCGCCACCGAGATGCACACCCTGGCTGTCTTCATGGATGACGTATCCCTGGTCGCGCAGGGCTTTGGCGAGGTCCTCGCTCAACCTGGGACCCAGGCTTGGCCTGGCGGTAGACACTTGTTGTGAAAGGAGGCGCCGGGCTTCTTCGGGAAGCTCATCAATCATCCAACCTGGAGGTGAGTCACCTCTGGTTCTTCGCTCATCAGCGAGGATTTTCCTGAATCGGCTGCGGGAGTCGTCTTTCGAAGACGGGGCAGAGGACAGCTCAGCCTCAATCGAATTCAGACCGACCTCTTGCTCGTTTGAGCGCTGCAGGCAGGCGTGGACATCGTGGGTGCCGGCATGCATGGGTTCGCCGCAAATCGGGCAAGGGGAGGACTCGTCAGGGGTATTGGGCTTTGAGAACATTTTGATCTAGGGTCAGGCGATCAAGGCTTGTCACTATGTTCGATGGCTTTCCTGAGTGCTGCAAGTATCCATGACCTGGTGATGCGTTCGTGCGTCGTATTCAGCCGAGGTCTCTGGGTTGGGAAGCCCGGTCCTTAATCTTGGAGGCTTTTCCAAGAGTGTGCGCCTCGTTTGCCTCAAAGAATCGTTCGGCATATTCAGCGTTGCGCCACTCGAACGCTGTCTCGAGCCCTTGTGTTTCCTGAGGCACGAGTAGTGTGGAGCGTACGTACAATGCGCTCGCAGGTGGCAGGTATTTTCCGACCCGACCCAGCAGGAAGAAGGCCGGTGCAGCGTAGCCAACGATGAATAGAATGGCGAGGATGAACAAATCGAAGAGTTGTAAGTCGCGTGGGTTGATGACGTCGAGAGCGAGTGCACCGACGACCAGCAGCATCCCGCCGATCGCTGACAGCAAATGGGCTTGCAGTCTTGCCTCTTTAGCCTCAGCACTGAGTTGGGCAGCGCGCTTACGACATTCGCTGCACAGCGGAACTTTGAAGGTTGTGGTTTTCCGTTGACCGACGCTCTGGTCGTTGGGCAGCGCTCCGACAACTGCGAGGTGGCCTTTGACCGGGGTCCGACCGCAGTGGGCGCAATCGCCGCCCGGGAAGACAGCTTTCTCCCCGCGGATTACAACCCGAAAACGATGACCCGCCGGTGGATCTGTCTCCAGGAGCACGAATTCATCTTCTGGGACTTCTTTGGTATCGGCTGCATCAAGCTCTTGAGAAGGTGCTTCCGGCATGCTCGGCGTTTTCTCGATCGGTTCCAGGTCTGTTGGTGGAGATTGGGAAAATAACTCGATTCTTGAGGCGAAGGATTCCGCTTCAACCGCGCTTTCGGCTATATCGCCAGCCGCGAGCGGTGGAGAAAGGGGCTGTGATTCGAGAGGAACTTCGGAGATGTGCAGATCCGGGATGGGCTCGGATTCCAATGGTACGCCTGCGGATTGACGCAGATCCGAGAGGAAGTCAAATTCAGGTTCCTCGGGTAGGAGCAGGTTGTCGAGGGGTGGTTCAATTTCCTGGGCTTGTCCCTCGAGCGAGGGATCAACGCTGTCTTCTGCAGGTTGAGCCCAGTCTGGAAGGGGGATTTCATCTGCTTCAGGAGTTTCTGCTTCGAGAGGTTGATCCCAGGAATCGCCGGGGTCCATAATGCTTTCTTCGGCTTGAGCATCTTCGATCTCTGGCAGCGCCTGCTCATCCGCGGGTTCAAGCCCGATCTCGCTCCAAGATCCCGCGGGCAGGTGTGATTCAACCTCTTCTGGTTGGGCCGGTTCTAGATCGGCAGCGGCGTCTGTGGTGATCGACCGGAAGTAGGATGCGAGATCATCCGGTTCTTCAGAGATTTGATCAGCCGAATCTTGTTCAAAATCGCTCAGGCCAGGGATCGCTGCCGCCCCCAACCCAAGATCAAGTTCTCCAAGTCGCTTTTCGAGGAGTTCAACAGATTCGGCCGATTCCAGAGTATCGGCTGCCGTCTCTGAAATGGGCGCTTCAGGGCTTTCGATGCCCGCTGCGGGTGGAGTGATTTCTTCTTCAATAGGTTCATCGAAGGTTGGGATTTCCTGTTTGAGCGTGCCGCGTTCCTCGTTCGCTCTCTTCTCCACCGCCTCCAGCCAAACCCACTGCTTGAGCGCGAACCGCTCCGTCAATGGGAAGCCTTCGCCGATCTTGCCGTAAAAAACACGTTCACCGCCGTCCTCGGAGAGAAACGCGGAGCCGCAGCTCTCGCAAGCGACGAAATCGGGTAAATTATCCATGTGTGCGACATGCAGCGCATCCTCGCCGCATATGGCGCAAACGAGGCCATCGATAAGACTATCTTCGAGCGTAGATTTTGGAGTTGATGCCATTCCCCTTCCTCAATAAACGGGAGGTGCATCGAATCTAGCATAACGATCAGTGGATAGCAACTAAGCGCTGGTCCCAGAATCCCTCAATACCGATAATATGACCCTCGGATTGGCCGCCGTATTTCCACGCCCCGGGCGCGCAAGGACAATTGGCCGCACCGATTCGTAGTGGTGATATTTGCCCGAGTTGACATGCCCCTTCGTGCTGTGCTACGTTCGACATAAGACGAACACAGATTGGGGGATAGGATGGAGGACAACCAAAGGTGGTCCACGAAGCGGCTGACTTAGCCGCTTTCTTTGTTCCAAGAGCGCTTCATCGTGTGAGAAGTTGGATTTTCTATCAAGAAGGACCTCAATATGGATGACAAACCCACACCGACAGCGGAGACAACCCCGAGCTGGGCCGCAGGATTCCGCCGAAGGATCCCTTTCTACATCATCCTGGCGGTGCTTCTAGCTGCGCTGGCGGGGATCCTCACCTTCTTCTTCCTCAATAACTTGCAGGCGAACGCTCTCCCAACCGCACGCGCTCTGGTGGCGCAGCGAGACCTGCGGTCAGGCACGGAAATCACCGCGGATATGGTTGAGACCCGCCCCGTGCCTCCACTTTATGGCCTTCTGCTACAAAAGATTTTCACCTGCTTGCTAGAAATAAGTAAACGCCCACCCCAACATTGATCCACTCGAGGGGGACAAGCGGTGTTGGGGTGAGCAGTTCAATAATAGCACATAAAATTAAAGACCCCGGCGTCCTTCCAATTACGCCGAGGCCAATCCTTCGTGTCTGATTGGAGACTCATCTCCTTCCTAAGTGTCCCTACCTTAGGTACTCCGGTAGCTGCTACTCCTCCATCTTTTCGAGATAGTCAGCGTGGTTTTCCTCCAGTTCAGCAGGGGATATGTAATGGTTAGAGGGAGAGGGTTATTAGTTATGAGAACGGGAGTTCTCTACTAATTACATGCGAACGAATGAAGACTGGGACCAAATCACCGAAGCTCAGTCACCAAGTTATTCTCATTTGGTTTCAACTGAGCCATCCAAAACAACTCGATTTACCGGGGATCTATAAGTGAGGTTGTGAATAGCTAACTGCTCTATCACTGAACCTAACGGCAACATCCACGTAAGAATTGAATAAATTATGTTTCCCCACAGACCCTCCTTAAGGCATTGCCAGGTCCGGGGGTTGTTTGAACAGCTAATCAGGGTATTTATTTCTTAAACTAGCGCATATAATGCATGCAAGCCCAGCCGCGTATCATCCCGCATCCGGTTGGTTTTCTTATTACCTCGAAGAAGTCTTATAATTGCAGGCAGATCGTCAACCTTATCTCTGACAGGGGAACCGCGGAAGAAGCCGATCCGGTCTTGGATCGGATTAACCATGATCATTGCCTTGATTATTAACTGCCCCGTCTTGCGGGCTTCGTATCCCGGACTAAAGAGGATTGATAGGTGCGGATAGTTGACGGGGAATTATGAAAGGATGAGAACTTATGGATATATTTGATAAATGTCGAGAGTTCACACGCGCACGTGATTTTCAGGCCGCGGGTTTATACGCCTGGTTCTTGCCAATCCAAAACAGCGAGGGCACGGAAGCTGTTTTCGATGGTAACCGCGTGCTCATGCTGGGCTCTAACAACTATCTCGGCCTGACAACGGATCCCAGAGTCCGTGATGCCGCGATCGAAGCGACGAAGGAATTCGGCACGAGCTGCACCGGTTCACGGTTTCTCAATGGAACGCTCGAGCTTCATATTGAGCTCGAAGACCGTCTGGCAAACTTCGTGGGAAAAGAAAAAGCACTTGTTTTTAGCACCGGTTATCAAGTAAACCTCGGCGTGATTTCCTGTCTGGCGGGCAGGGGAGATACGATCGTTACGGATAAAGAGGATCACGCCAGCATCATCGATGGGGCAATGCTGGCGCTGGGAGAGCTCCGCCGTTTTGGTCACCATGACCTCGATCACTTCGAACGAGTTCTTAAAGGTATCGACGAAGATTCAGGTGTGATGGTGGTTGTTGACGGTTTGTACAGCGTCTCCGGAGATCTATCTCCGCTGTCGGACATGACCCCCATTTGCAAGAAATATGGCGCCAGATTGATGGTCGACGACGCCCATGGCTTGGGCGTGATGGCGCGGGGAAGGGGAACAGCGGCTCACTTCGGCGTGACGGATGATGTGGACCTCATCATGGGGACGTTTAGTAAATCCTTCGCCTCGTTGGGGGGCTTTATTGCGGGCGATGTAGATATTATTCATTACATCAAGCATACTGCGCGCTCGATGATGTTCAGTGCCGCGATGCCCGCTTCGAATATCGCCGCTGCGCTCGCCGCGCTCGACATTATTGAGAATGAGCCTGAGCGTGTGGATCGCCTGTGGGAGGTCGCCGATCGCATGAGAAGCGGTCTCAAGGAGTTGGGTTTTAAGATTGGCAGCAGTGTAACCCCGATTATCCCTATCATCATCGGCGACGAGGAGCTAGCGCTGATCACCTGGAAGAAGCTCTTCGAAGCCGGTGTCTACACCAATGTTTTTCTCCCACCGTCCGTTCCGGAGGGAAAAAGCCTGCTGCGGACCAGCTACATGGCGACCCATACCGACGAGCAAATAGACCGCGCCTTGAACATCATGGAGGATGTGGGTCGAGAACTGGGGCTGAATGCCTGATCTCGTTTTAGTCACCGGAGCGACGGGTTTTATTGGCTCTAAACTCTGCAGCAAACTCCTCGCTGAAGGTTACCGGGTACGCGCGCTGCACAGGAAGACCTCCTCGCTTGCCGCAATAAAAGATCTCCCCCTCGAGTTCGTTGAGGGGGACATCCTCGAACCAGAGAGCTTGACGCCTGCGTTGCAGGGAGTTACCGGCGTGTTTCACACCGCAGCGCAATCAGCTTACTGGCGGCAACCCGAAGTCGTGATGCGAACGTCCGTTGAGGGTACTCGTAACATCGTCCAGGCTGCTGTCCATGCCGGTGCACAGTACGTCGTTCTAACCAGTTCGTATTCGGCTTTGGGGGTCCCAGAGCCAGGTGAACTGCTGACAGAAGACCACAACTTCAATCTCCCTCCCGGGCATTTTCCCTACGCCTATTCCAAGTTCAAGGCGGAGATTGAAGCCCTCCAAGTTGCTGATGGCCGGCTGAGGATCGTGATCGTAAACCCATGTGTTGTGCTGGGTCCCGGCGACTTTAATCGCATCAGCGGTTCATTGGTGACAGAGGCTGCTCGTGGTTGGGGATTCTTCTGGTTGGATGGTGGTTTAAACTATGTCCATATTGACGACGTCGTCGCCGGTCACCTGGCCGCCGCGCGTCAAGGTCGATCCGGTGAACGCTATATCCTGGGCGGTGAAAACTTGACTCATGAACACGCCTTTTCCACCGTTAACGAGGTCACCGGTCGGAAACCCCCATGGTTTAAAATCCCCGGATGGGCGATCCTACCGATTGCCAGGATTATTGATGTAGTGAGTTTCGTGATCCCCCTCCCCTTTAATAGCGTTCAGCTTCGCATGGGCCGTTATGACCTTTATTGCGATATATCGAAAGCCCATCGTGAGCTCGAACTGCCTGAGCCACGCCCCTTTCGACAAGCGGCTCAAGAGGCCTATGACTGGTACCGAGAACAGGGAATGATCTAACGAATCCCGATTTCAATTCAGCGATGCCCGAACGTGACTTTCCGATTACGCTGTATGGGCCAAGATGCGTAGTGAAGGGCAGCCTTTTCGTTTGCACCTTACACCTTGTCTGATTGTATAATCCCCTAAAGACCTTGGAGGAGACCCGTGTCTGAATTAAACATTTCAACAGCAAAGAACGAAGCCGAAATGATGGAATTCATCTCCTTTCCCTGGGAGGTTTACCGAGACAATCCCTACTGGGTCCCACCTCTTATTTCAGACCGGAAGAAATTTCACAACCCACAACTTAATCCCTTCTTTGAGCATGCCCAGGTGGAGTATTTCATCGCCCGGCGTGGTTCGAAGGTTGTCGGTACGATCGCCGCCTTCACCAACGAAGCGTATAACGATTTCCAGGGTGTAAACACAGCCTTCTTCGGCTTTTTTGAAGTCCTGGAGGATGATGAAGCGGCAGCAGCGCTGCTGCGCACAGCGGTAAAATGGGCGAAGGATGCCGGGCATGACACGATCCTGGGTCCTGCCCAGTTTTCGACAAACGATGAAGTTGGATTGCTAGTCGATAGTTTCGATGACTGCCCCCGGATCTTGATGACCTATAACCCGGCCCGCTATATGGATTACCTCGAGCAGGCCGGCTTCCAAAAAGCTATGGATCTATGGGCTTATTCTTTGGAAGTGAAGGACTTCATGCAGAACATCCCGCCAAAATTAGTGCGGGTTGTTGAAAAAATAAAGAAGCGGCACAAATTCGTGATCCGATCAATTAATATGAAAGACTATGACAATGAGGTGGAGCTCTTCAAGCGCGTCTATAACAAATCCTGGGAACGAAACTGGGGCTTTGTGCCCATGACGGACGAAGAAATTAACCACCTTGCACAAGACCTAAAAGATATTATTGACCCAGATCTGGTGTTTTTTGTGGAGAGGGAGGGAGAGGTTGTGGGCGTATCCCTTTCACTTCCTGATCTCTGTCAGCCTCTTCTCCGCGCGTACCCGAAACCCGGTACACCCAACTGGCTAACCATGCTTAAGCTCATCTGGCATTGGAAAATTATGCCAATATTTTCCCCTGCCAGCCGGCTTGTTTGGCTGCGTGGATTTGCACTGGGTGTGATGCCTGAGTACCGAGGATTAGGTGTTGATGCCCTGATGTACTTTGAGACAGCCAAGAAAGCATCCGCTAAAGGGTATAAGTGGGTAGAGATGAGTTGGACTCTTGAGGATAATGACATGGTGAATCGCTCCGCTCGTCTCATGGGGGGGGAACTGTATAAGACTTACCGTATGTATGAGAAGCACCTATAGCAGGGTTAATTAACCATCCCTAATCCGAGGTTATTTAGGGCTTACTCGAGATAATCTCATTTCACATTCTTATTTGAGCGCTACTCCCAGGACGTGGGAAGATGCATGAAATCGGCGCTTTATCAAGGCCGCATGTATCCGTCACTGGCGAGTAATTTGCATGTCATCACGTCGAGCGGATTCAACGGTTGTCAGATGTGATGATGTGGTTTTGGTCTGCCATGCACTTCAGGAGTTCGATAACAACATCACCTATCAATTGCGTATACCTGTGTTTGACATTCCAGAGATAGATCAAGAAGGGATATGCGTCCTGTAAACGGCGAGAGTATCTGCTGATGCCCTTTCCCAACGATTGTGTAAACTTCCCCAAGGCCCAAAAGCTGGAGAGTGAGATTGACAGCTTACGGCTTATCAAGCCTCACCCGTTGGGTAGAAGTATGAATTATTAAGGAGTTCATCAAGATGACCAAATACAAGATCATTGTCAACCCAACATCTGGTAGGGGCACTGCGGAAGATGCCATTCCGCTTTTGGATCGGTTCATGCGCGAGCATGGCCTGGAGTTCGATCGCGTCCTCACCGAAAAACCCGAGCATGCGGTAGAACTGGCAAAACAGGCTGCATTTGACGGCTTCGACGTTGTCGTCGTTGCTGGTGGGGATGGTACCGCAAATGAGGTAATAAATGGTCTAATGCTCGCAAAACAAGCCGGCGCAGATGGGGTTGCGATGGGCGTGATTGCGATCGGACGCGGCAACGACTTTGCCTATGGGATAAATGTGCCCCAGGGTCTGGAAGAGGGGTGCCGGGTGTTGCTAGAAGATTTTCGAACCAGCATGGATGTGGGGTTGGTTAAGGGGGGTCTCTATCCTGAAGGCCGCTACTTTGGCAATGGGGTGGGCATCGGTTTCGACGCCGTTGTGGGATTTGAGGCGCTGAAAATGACGCGTCTTCATGGTTTCTTGTCGTACATAGTCGCCGCTATCAAAACGATCTTCCTTTATTATCAAGCCCCGCTAGTTCGCATCGAGTTCAATGGGCAGACGATGGACAAATATGCCTTGATGGTTTCCATCATGAATGGGCGCCGAATGGGCGGCGGATTCATGATGGCACCGGAAGCGGGAATCGAGGACGGGCTGCTGGATCTCTGTATCGCTGAACAGGTCAGCAAAGCGAGAATCTTCGCCCTGATTCCGCGTTTTATGGCGGGGACGCAAGCCACCCAGCCCTCAATCCAAACTGGCAGAACCAACAGTATTCTCGTCACCGCACTTGAGGGCAGTCTGCCCGCACACGCCGATGGAGAGACGCTCTGTACTGAAGGACAGCAGCTAGCCGTAGAAATCCTTCCCCGTCAGATCGAAATCATCTGTCAGAAACAGGATCGGAATACGTGACGTTAACGAGCCGGTTAGTCAATACGACAATAAAATGTCTGATGCGCATGCTGTGCCGCATCGAAGCTGACCAGTTAGTGAGCGTTCCAACTCAGGGACCATTCATACTGCTATCCAACCACATCAACTTTCTCGAACCGCTTGTTTATTACACCCACCTGTATCCTCGTTCGATGGCTTTCTTCGCAAAGGCTGAATCCTGGGATAATAAATTACTGGGTATCTTATTCGACATGTGGGGTGGCATCCCCTTGCAAAGAGGTACAGCTGATGTTGGGGCGATCCGCCTCGGGCTGGCGGCGCTGGGGGAAGGTCTGATGCTGGCTGTCGCACCGGAGGGCACCCGCAGCGGCGATGGAATTCTTGGGAAAGGACATCCCGGTGTGGTGATTATGGCTTTGCGCAGCGGCGCGCCATTGCTTCCAATGGCTTGTTACGGGCATGAGGATTTCTGGGATAACTTAACCCATCTACGGCGTACTGACTTTCGGATTGTTGTGGGACAACCCTTCTTCTTGAGAGCGGAAGGCCCGGCGACGCGAGAAGTAAGGCGACAGATGACTGACGAGGTCATGTGCCAAATTGCGGCGCTGCTGCCCCCTGCCTATCGCGGCGTGTATGCGAACCTGTCTGAGGCGACGGAAACTTACCTGCGCTTCCCCGCAACGTCTGAGAGTAACCTTCAGCAGATATTGGATCGGGAATCAGTGCTTTAACCCCCAGATAATCTTCTCCCACCCAGGTCGTTGGGGAGCTTTAGGTTTCTGTCAGAATTATCTTCGCCAAGCAATATCCCCTCGCAGTGTACCCGGCGCAGGCATGACAAGACCCACTGAGGATCCAGTGGGTCTTGATTTGCTAATTGCTTTTGTCACACCTACCCAAGTCTTCTCATGGCTCCTTGCATCGTCTGGCGGTACGCGTCCACCGCCCGGCGTCCGCTGGCAGTGAGCTGGACCATCGTGCGCGGTTTTTTTCCCACAAAGCTCTTCTCGACCTCGACATATCCCGCTTCTTCGAGCTTGGTCACATGCGAGG
>JBARSI010000078.1:0-7344 GCA_049644665.1 Anaerolineales bacterium | reverse complement strand
ATGACGCAGTAGCGATGTGGGCTCCAAAGGGATATGGTATTGCGTTGGAGGAATCCTTGTGGGGTGCGAAGTGGGGAGGGTCGGGTTTTGCTTATCCTCTGAATATCCATTTTCTCATCGGAATATTCAAGCTTGCCTCCGATGATATTCTCCCGGGATCAAAGATTATCTTCCCATTATTTTATATTTCATTAATTGCTGGAGTTGCTGCGTTTATAATTAAAAGAGGGGTTGAGTCGAGGATAATTGCTCTCTCAACGGTTATCCTTGCTACAGTTCCAATCTTATTTCTTCACTCAACAATTGGTTATGCAAATCTACCAATGGGTGTCTATCTTGTTTTAGGTGCACTTTGGGGAGTGGATGGAATATTCCGTGAAAGTAAAAGGCTTCAAATGTTGAGCGGTTTAATGCTGGGCTTTGCAGTTTGGACGATACTGGAAGGTGGATTGTTTGTCATTAGCGCTGTCTTAGCGATTGTTTGTGCTACGTTGATTGTTAGAAAGGGGAGGATTTACTTTATCCATTGGTTATTGCCTATCGCGATCATCGGAGGAATCTGGGTAATATTCTACAAGCTCTATGGTGTGTCTGGCAGTAGTGCTATAAGTGCAACTCAACTCCTATTAAATTCAATATTCCGTGGTGAGTGGGATATTCCGGCCTTACGCTTGATTTTCGGTTACGCTCGAAGGAATATTTTTGATCCCCAAACCTGGGGTTTTATCTATCCCGTAGGATTCTTGCTTACACTGCTGGGATGGAAATATTTGCTGCCGAAAAACGACCGCTACGTATTCTCAATTTTTCTTGTCACGATAAGTACTGGCTTTCTTGCTCTTGGCTTGATCTACTTGCGTTCTTTTGTAATTCCGGGACTTTATGATCTATTGGAGCGCGGTTTTCCGCGATACTTCATCAGCCCATCAATATTTTTCTTTCTAGTAGCCATATTAATCGGTGGAAACTTGATTTCGGATTCTTCAAAGGAAGAGATTCCCTAATCTGTTTGAAAGAGGGCTTCTGCAATCCTTCTCTTATCTTGCGAGACCGCAGCCAATCGTTGCAGGTCACATGAGTGGATAGTACTTATCGCGGTATGATTTTTGCCTGCGAGAATAACAATAATTCGGTTGGATTCTAATGAGTGGTCCGTTCGGTTATGATTGAAAGCATCCGAGCAGGCGTATGTACTCAACGAATTAAAGAAGGTGAACGTTTATGACGAAACTCATCATTCAAATCCCATGCTATAACGAAGCAGATACACTCCCGTTAACCGTGAGGGATCTGCCACGATCCATCGAGGATGTTGATACCATCGAGGTATTGGTCATCGATGATGGCAGCACCGATGGAACTGCGGATGTCGCCCGAGAATTAGATGTGGATCATGTCATCCGCCTGACAAAGAACAAGGGACTCGCGGTAGCGTTTGCACGCGGTCTTGAGGCCAGCCTTGAGCTGGGGGCGGACATCATCGTTAATACGGATGGCGACAATCAGTATCGTGGCGAGTGTATTCGTGATCTCGTTCAGCCGATTCTTAAAGGTGAGGCCGAAATGGTTGTAGGGGACAGGCAAATCAAAACTATTCAACACTTCTCGGCATTTAAGAAAGTTCTACAGAAACTCGGCAGCTGGATCGTGCGTTGGGCATCGAAGACAAATGTGCCGGATGCGACCAGCGGTTTTCGTGCCTTCTCTAAGGAAGCCGCTCT
Source organism: Anaerolineales bacterium (assembly GCA_049644665.1). GTDB lineage: Bacteria > Chloroflexota > Anaerolineae > Anaerolineales > E44-bin32 > E44-bin32. Next base: position 5,623 of record JBARSI010000078.1, on the reverse strand, counting down.
TCGCCTGTCCGTTTATTCTGAATATACCTACACTTTGGAAACCATCATCCAGGCAGGGAAGAAGGGCATTTCGATCACATCTGTGCCGGTAGAGACAAACGAGGTCCTTCGAGAATCACGGCTTATTCATAGTACATTTCAGTATGTGATCAGATCGGCGATCACCATTACTCGAATCTTCTTGATGTATGAAGCGCTAAGAGTTTTTCTAACTTTGAGCGTCATTCCACTTCTGGGCGGGCTATTCTTGCTGGGAAGGTTCACGTATTACTTCCTCATAGGTGATGGGCAGGGTCATATCCAATCCATGATTGTGGCCACGATCCTCATTGTTTTGGGATTTCTGACCATTTTAATCGGCCTATTGAGTGATCTCATTGCCAGAAACCGCACGTTGGGCGAGGATGCCAATTATCGGTTGAAGAAGATGGATATTCGGTAAAGACGAACTACTAACTCTCGGTTCTTATCAGCAAACACGAGCAAGATTGAATTTATACCTGCGGTGTCTTAAACTTCCAGTTGCATAACAAGATACCCTCAACGCGAATTCGCTCATGGGTATTTAGGAGAAGGTGTGGATTTGTTTTAATGAGGGCTGCCAAGGATCCTGAGCGAATTAGATATCAGAGGCCCCTGAAAGTAGAGAGACGGTAAAATCTCAGATCATGAGGCTTAGTATTATTGGACCTGTTCACCCATACCGGGGTGGGATTGCGCACTTCACGGCGTCCTTCGCGAACGCGGCCGCTGCGGAGAACGTAGTTCAGGTCGTCTCCTTTTCGAGGTTGTATCCACAATTCCTCTATCCTGGGGAGACGGATCGTGATTCCAGTGATCACGCGATCCGCTTTCCAGCAGAGGAAATCATCGACACGATGAACCCGGTAAGTTGGAGGAGATCAGCGAAACTTATCGTTCAGCACCAGCCAGATATGGTTATCTTCCAGTGGTGGACGACGTTTCTTGCTCCATGTTTCATCGGGTTGAGGAAATACCTGCGCCGTAATAAAATACCTGTCTTTTTCCAAATCCATAATGTCTTACCTCACGAGCCGAAGATATTTGACCCTTGGCTGGCGAAGCAGGTTCTGAAGCGAGCAGACGGGTTTATCGTTCAAACAGAGCATGAGAAGCAAAGACTGTTGGCGATCCTGCCAGATGCCGCAGATCGGATAAGAATTTGTCCGCATCCGGTTTACGACTCCTTTATGCCTATTCAAATCCAGAAGTCCGAAGCGCAGCGCCTGCTCGATCTTCCCTCGGACCTCCCCATTTTGCTCTTCTTTGGATTCATCCGGGAATATAAAGGAGTCAAAATACTCCTGGACAGCCTTGCGATCCTCGTAGACCGAGGGGTGAGAGTCTTCACTGTGCTTGCGGGTGAAATATGGGAGGATAAAGAGGTCTATTTGAAAAAGGTTGCCGACCTTAACTTAGTGGATGTGGTACGTTTTGATAATAAGTACATTCCCAACGAGGAAGTCCCCTTGTACTTCTCGGCAGCAGATCTCTTTGTGGCGCCCTATACTCAGGGTACACAGAGCGGCTCAGCTAGCGTTGCATTGCATTTTGGGGTGCCAATCGTTTCGACAGATCGGATCGCATATGGTCTGGAGAATGTAGGTCCAAACCTCTTGATTTCTGTCCCTGCAAATAATCCAGAAGCGTTCGCTACGGGTATTTCAGACATGCTGGATCGATTGAGAAGTGGTGGTGCCGCTGAACCAGATCGAGAAGAATGGACCAGCTGGGAAGATCTCGCCGCCTCATTTGTGGATCTCTATGAAACAGTTGGCAGGGTATCCAACAAAGCTTAGTTGAATGGATAATTAGATGTCTGTCAGAGAGGCGAGAAGCAGACAATAACGGGTGAGATTGCCACAAGAACATGGCGGGCATTGTCCTCGTCGCGAGTGTAAGGAGAAGCTTGTTTATGCGTGATCGAGGTTATGGGAAGGAAATAGTCCCTGAAATTTCCTGAGTCATTCTTTCGTCGACCATGGTCTTTAACCCGCATCGCATCCATCTTGGGGGGGATTCTTTCAGCGGCGGCGTTCGTATATTTCATCGTTTTAGCGCTCCAGCATAAGAGCACTTTTCCACCTGGTATTTTTAGCCCCCGGATTCTGTTAATAATTCTGGGAATGGCGATCATCTATCTTGTTATCATCTTTCTGAATGGGTGGATTTGGCATCTGTTGTTGGTGGGTTCGGGCGGTACCGAGAAATTCCTGGACAGCGTGATCATCTTCGTTCAAGCGCAGTTTGCAAAGTACATCCCCGGCAATATCGCTCAGCATCTTGGCCGAGTCGCTCTTGCCCGTGCGTACGGAATGCACATTCCACGTGTCCTTTTCTCTATGGCAATGGAAGTCGCATGGATGATCCTTTCAGCTTCTTCGCTGGGGGTCGTCACTTTGCTGTTTCTTGGAGCGAGCGACTTAGGCGTCTCCAGCTTCACTCCCTCAGTCTGGCAACTGTTATTTATTGGGATTGCCGCGATTGCTCTGCCCATCATCGGAGTGGTGGTACTAGACCGATGGCGACCAGCTTGGTTGAAAAAGCTATATTTGGAAGGTGAATTCAAGCGACCGGGATCGATTACCTTATTCGTCGTCTTTCTTGTGGATATCTTGAGCCTTGCCACAGTGGGTTGGATGGCGGACGGTCTGGCAGCGGGTATCTTTCATGCCCCTCAGCGCCACATCCTTTCATCGATCGGGATCTACGCAATCGCTTGGGTGGTGGGATTCCTGACGCCTGGCGCGCCCGCGGGGATCGGGATTCGTGAGGTTATCCTCGCAACCGCTTACACTCGATTGTACGGCGAGAGTGCCGCCCTGGGCGTCACGCTCTCCCTGAGGATGATTACGATGATTGGGGACGCGCTGGCCTTCATCATCGGTGTAACTGGGAGTGCATTCTTGCGATCAAGTAGAAAGCGGCCTGCTTAGGACTCAAACGAAATCCACCGATGATTGAAGACAAATAACCACATTAGAATAGGTCATTCGGCCTGGAAAGGTCTCCTTCATCGTAGTCTAGAATCCTATTTCCTTTTGTTGATTGTGATTAATTTCCGACTCCAAACACGGCTCGTTTTTCAGGAGGCGGCGTGGACGAATAATAAGGATGGTACATTTTATTAATCCAATTCGAGACGCCGTTCAAGGAGACCTGTTCGTGAAGCGCTATTGATCCCGATGAAGTGCCTGAGGAATTCGAAGTGATCAAAGTGGTAGGTCGTGGCGTAATTTTGTATCAAGGTTTAAGATGTCCCAGTGAAGAGCTTGATAGAATGATTGAGTTTGGAGGGTTTGTATAATCATTGCGCTGGATGGAGGAGGGACGTGTCTCTTGTTTGATACGTCGATATGATCGAGCGCATAAGAGGAAGATTGCTTGTTTACTGGCATCATAAGCTGGATACTTAATTTCACTTTCATCCTGGTCGTCACGTATTTGATCTCGCGCCGGCTGCGGTCCGGGCGTTTAATCATTGATCTGATCGTCTTCGTTTTCCTCTGGATTTTCCTCGTGACGCTTGTCTTGCTTCTTGCTGGCCTGGCGGGTTATCTTGCTGCAAGTACCTTAGGCTTCCTTTCGTTTTTCGGATTCGCCATCCTCCTCGCTCTTCCGTCAGTCCGTTCTGAACTCCACCTCTTTGTTGGTGACGTGGGACAGTTTAGAAGGATTATCAAGGGATGGTGGGGGCAGTTACCTCGTTGGGTGCAAGTTGTCACGATTGTGTTCTTCATCGTGACCGCTATTCGGACGGTTTTCCTTATCTGGGCGCTACCGCCCTTCATTTGGGATTCGTTGACATATCATCTCACCAACGTCGCCCAGTGGATCCAGGACCGAAAAATATCTGTCTTTGACACACCAGCCCAGCGGATCTACTCGGCGGCGAATTACGAGGTTTTTGCCACCTGGTTTGCGGTTTTTCTGCATCACGACGTGATCATCGAAGCCTCCGGACTCCCCGCCTATCTCCTGGCGGGTCTTTCGGTCTATGCAATCGGGCGCAGCCTGGAAATCCCCGCTTGGGCTTCTTGGATTGGTTCAATGGCATATCTGTCTACACCTGGACTTACAATGGCCGTCACGGGAACGAAGAACGACCCCCTTGTGGCCGCGCTCTACCTCATGTCCTTCGCGCTTGTCATACATAGTTCTCGCCGTGCGTCAAAGGTAGATCTCGAGAAAGCTTTTGGCCCCGTCATTGTTTTATCCATGGCTCTGCTATACGCTGCCGGTACGAAAGCGTACATCGCCCACCTCATACCCGGATTGCTGCTTGCCGGGTGTCTCTTTTCGATTAAAGCTGGAGACACCCGGTTCTGGCTCCGGGCTCCGAGGATGTTTCTTTCGGATCTTCGAAGACGAGGGTTGGTATTTACCATTCTTGTGGTTTTACTTCTGGCCGGCGGACTCTTCCTGGGTTCTTATTGGTATCTCCGTAATTGGATGTTGATGGGAAATCCATTCTATCCCTACAGTGTGGAAGTTACCGGAACCAGGGTGCTGGATTCGGGGGAGAGCGGCTTTAGGTTTGGCCTTACAAACTTCTTCGACAACATTGAGCTGTTCATGATGAAATTTGGGGATAAGCAATACCGAATCGCACCCGATTTGCCAAATACGACCGGCTGGGGCTGGATTATCTATGGCATGGGAATCCCGGCATCCATATGGGCGCTCACGACCCATTGGAAGTACAGGGTTTTATTCGCAGGGTTCACCCTCTCTCTACTGGGACTCTTTACTTCAAATCCGCTTAGCCCGTGGAATATGCGCTATGCAATATGGTTTCCGGCGGTTTTTTGTATTGGGATTGCACTTTTTTTCAATAGCATAGGTAAATATAAAGCTCTTCCTCGACGGATATTACTGTTTTTGTTTATTTTCACTATGAGCATGAATGTCGTAATGACCCTTGACTACAACCTTATTTCTATTGAAGATTTCCGCGGTTTGTTGCGGATACCTACGTGGGAGCGCCACGCAGGTCTATTTCATCTTCATGTACCGGAAGAGTATGAAAGCGTCTATGCATATGCTCCCTCAGACGTCGTCTTAGCCTACAACTTGGATGGGAATGGATTTATATATCCTCTGTATCGGGCGGATTATTCCCAACGCATCGTTTATCTCCCATTCTCTGCTCAAGATAGCTGCCGTGAAGTTGCCGCGATGATGGAAGCGAAGGGAACCCGATACTTGTTTGTGGCGCCTGGACATAGTAGGGATGAGAACATCGCTTTACTCGAGGAATGCGCAGCGTCGGGCGATGTAATTAGGGAGAGAGCAGGTGGTTTGTTTGTCCTCAAAAACGATCGTGATTAATCCAAGGTATTCTTGGTTATGGGTTATTTTAATGACTGGAATGACCATATGGTATGCATGGCCTCAGCTTTTCTACTCCTTATTTATCCTCTTTGATATCATCCGGACGTTCTTTCCGCAATTAATGCCTTTTCTTGACCCGATAATGCAATTGATCAATCTGGAGCGAGATACGGCTGTCTGGTGGTTGAAGTAGGATTTTCAGGGGCGATTGTCCCTCACCGTCCTTCGCGCTAGTTGGATAGGACCCTGAAGAAGGATATTTACGTAT
>JBARSI010000077.1:0-2280 GCA_049644665.1 Anaerolineales bacterium | reverse complement strand
CTCCGAAGTCTCCCACCGAGGCGAGCAGGTCGTCAATGAAGGCGATTTCTCTCGGCGTGAGAAATTTCAACGCCTCAAGCTGAATCTCTTGTCCTGTGTCCATCGCTTGTTCGTCAGGCATATTCACCTCGACCTTCACCCCATTGATTAAATGAAATCTCCAGCACCGGGATTTTTCACCTCTAATACTGGATGTAGAGCGGGTATTTGGTTGTGAATGTGGGTAACAGTTGTCAGTTTTTAGTTGGCAGTTATCAGTTTTTAGTTTAATCTGACAACTGACGACTATGAACTAGTAACTAACACCTTCCCCTAACTTTCTTCATATAAGTTACGATCATACGCTTGATTTGCTGGAGTTCTTCAATGAGAACTTCGGCTTCGTCTTCTTGGATATGATCCAGATCGGAGGCGAGGATCAGATGGTATTCGAGTTCAGTTGCAGAACCCATCGCGATTTGCAGGAAACGACCGAAATCTCCCTCGCTTCGACCACATCCTTCAGCGATATTTGCTGGCACCGAAGCCGCTGACCTATGTATTTGACTAACCAATCCGTAGCGTTCCGTTTTAGGGAAATTTACTGTCTGCTTATAAACCGCAAGTGTCAGTTGATGTGAGCGCTGCTAGATTTTGAGCTTCTTGAAATCGCGCATGGTGAGCCCCCTTGGTAGCTATTAGCTATTAGCTGTTAGCTTTTAGCTGAAAGCTGACAGCTGTTAGTTTTCAGTTAACTTGTGCCTGAGGACTAATCACTCTTTTCTGATAAAAGATCTGATATTAGATTGAAGACTCACCTGACGATCAGGGGAAGGAAGATTTTCCCGGAAATGACCTTGAATAAGTAATAGGCGCCGGAAGCATTCTCCACGGATTCTGCAGGCGTATCGTCTCCATCTTGAGCTACAAGATAGAACTTGAATTGCGCCCCCTCGAAGGACTCCCCGAAGGGCGGCAGCGTGAACGTCCAGGTTCCATCGCCATTCCCACCCGGGCCCACACCGACGATGCTCGTTGAGTCGTAGGGGTAGGTCTCACCACAGTAAAGTGTGACAGCGGAGACACCCGAGCCTCCCGCCGAAACATCGCTGACCACAGTCTGGACAATCAGGGGTTGGCTGCTCACGACGGCGCGTGGGTGGTTCGGTGGTTGGATCACCGGCCCAGTTTCGTCATCATCCTGCACGGTCACACTCCGGATGGCACTCTCTGCACTGTTTCCCACCAGGTCAGCAGCCTGGACAACCCAGGTGATGACATGTCCCTCCATAGTTCCCCACCCAGCGGACGGCTCAGGGATGTCAAAACTCCAGCGACCGGCGCCCATGCTCGTCATCGGCGCATAGGCGCTATAGGAGGAGTCCGCAACGCCGCGCTTGTAGGAAAGCTCAGGAGGCGCTGGTCCCATACCGCTCCCGCCGCTGTCCACGACGTCGACTTCTACATGCAGCGCACCCGACCAATCCGTCCGCAGCGGCAGGGGAGCGGATGTCCACGCTTCGAAGGAAGGCGCTGTGCCATCGACAACGGGGTAGGTCATCACCCCCGAACTGCTGCTGTGTCCGATAAGATCCCATGCCTCCACCCGGTACCAGACCTCTCCCTGATCCTGCGGGGGTACTGTGCCGATATACCTGCCGCTTCCAGAATCGTACCTCATGGGAAACGCCAGATAGTTCGCTCCTAGATCGAGGCTGTAGTAGAGGACCGCACCCCCGATCCCGGCCTCATCATCCAGGATGGCTGAAACTTCGACCGGTTGGCTATTATTGGGCAGCGCGGGGTTCGCCTGTATATCGGAGATCTGCGGGACGTTGTAGATCTCGAACATGGTTACGTTATCTGCGTAAGTGCTGTTGCCATCGAGATCTTCGGCTTCGATATCCAGCAGATGCATCCCTTCAACGATGGCCGGACAACTATCCCACGTCGCGGTGTACACGCCGTCGTCAGCCAGTGCGTCGCCGCCCGTGCCATCGTCTACGATCGGCGCGGTGCCAAGATCCACACCGTCCGTGAGCTGGATATGCGCTAGCGGGGTTGAGTCGTCCACACCGCTCCAGGCGTCATCGATCACGGCCAGGATCGTGATCGGGGTACACGGCTCAGCGGAAAGAGGCGACACGGAGATATCATTGATGGTCGGACCCGTCTGATCCGTCAGGCGGACGATGGTCAGGACAAGGTCGTTGCTGTTTCCGGTGCCATCCGTAGCCGAGATCGTGATCTGGTTGTCGCCTGGCTCCAGAGCCAAGGCCTGTGAAAATACCCCCTCTGTCG
>JBARSI010000076.1:0-5277 GCA_049644665.1 Anaerolineales bacterium | reverse complement strand
CAGAGCGCTGTCCTATTGATGGATCATCGGCACCAAAATAAGCTGTCTGAATCAAGTCAAAAGGTTTTGTATTTCTCCGATTATTTCTTCAGGCATCTCGTGAATATTCTCCGATATCGGAGAATATTCACGAAAAGATGGAAGAACATACAGGATGCTCTTTCAATATCCCTTCACCATCATGACCTGGATTTGTGGCCAATTGCCCAAAGGAAGCTTCATCGAGTATTTCAGCGCAAGTTTCCTGTTGTGGGGGTAGAAATTGAATCTGCGCGTGAACTGCTTAAGGAGCATAGAGTCAAGTCTCTGTTATTAAATTCAGATGCTCATCATGGCGGGCGTTTACTAACGTTGGTTGCAAATCAGCTTTCAATTCCTTCTTTAGTTATCCAGCACGGGGCTACATTAGGCGAGTGGGGATATGTTCCCCTTTACGCAACATGTTTCGCTGCTTGGGGAAACAGCAGTAGACAGTGGCTTATAGAAAGGGGAGTATCACCTGAGCAAATCGTTGTCACCGGTCAGCCACGTTTAGATCAAACCGATAGCTGGAATTTGGGGAAAAGTCGAGAAGAAATTTGTAAGCGCCTCGGTTTCCCTCTCACCGGATATTGCCTGCTGTGGGCGATGGACCCGATCCCCAAATCGGAAAACAAAGAGATTTTTGAGAACTTAATCGAGGCGGCTGCTGTATTGCCCTGGCTTAATCTGGTCATCCGTCCGCATCCTGGAATTCAACAATTGACCTGGATGGAGAACATGGTAAGAGAACAGGAAAACGTTGTTATCTCCCCTGTACAAGAAAGCCTTAATGCCGTTCTTAGCGCGGTGGATGGGGTAATCACTCAGGGATCAACTGTCGGCATTGAAGCGATGAGGTTTGACAAGCAAGTGGTGGTTTTCCAGCCAAGCAAAGCCATAATTGATGTTGACAATGTATTTGCCGGTGCAGCAGCAATCACCGTAAGAACGGTCGATGAGCTCCGTAGAGTACTTGAGGAGTTCAATCAAATTAAAATTGGAGACGGTGCTGATCCTTATGCTCAAGCCAGGCACGATTTCGTCAAACAATATTTTTATGCATTAGATGGCAAGAGCGGCCAGCGTGTAGCACAGGCACTCTCGAAGTTGATAGCTGAGTTCGCAGCACCAGATTCGCGCACCCGCAACTGAAATTCAATAAATTGAGGGTGATCAGCAAGTCTCAAGATTTACTTCAATTTAGTGAGATAAGAGGTATCCCAATGTATTCCGATCATCGCTCCGAAGATCAAGCGGTCGCGATATGCCCTATCTGCCGTCTGGCACAAAGTAAAGTCTTGTTTCAAGCGGCAAGTTGGGAGCCCATTGCGCGGGATCATATATATGAAGTCCGCTGCTGCAAAAACTGTGGAGCTACATTTACCAGCCCAGATATCCCTCCCAAGATGTTAGGTGTCTTTTATTCGCAAGGACTTTATAAAGATACACGAAATCTCGTGTCCCCCGTTGTTGATGCCATTTCTAATCTTTTTCAATGGTCGCGCCTGCGCAAAGTCACAAGGTTTTTTCAACGAGGAAAGCTGCTCGACGTAGGGTGTGGTAAAGGAAGATTTCTAGCATATGCTGCTCAGCAAGGTTGGAATGTTTATGGGATAGAACCCTCAGAAAATGGTCGAAAGGTAGCGTCCCGCAGACTAGGTGACCGAGTAAGTAGCAACCTGGATGAGCTAAACGTCAATGAGAAATTCGATGTCATCACACTTTGGCATGTTCTCGAGCATGTGTCCGAACCAGCAGAGATGCTTCGACAAATCCGCCCATATATCAAGCCAGAAGGGGCGATATGTGTGGCTGTGCCCAATTTTGCCTCGCTGCAGGCGCAAATAGGAAGTAAGCACTGGAGTCATTTGGACATACCAAGGCATCGTACCCACTTCACCCCAAGTACACTTGAGTACATGCTGGACTTGACTGGCTATAGAATTATTTGGATAGACCACAACTCGATTGAGTTCAACCTTATTGGTGTGTTGCAGACCGCACTTAATCTACTTGGCTGTGAGCCGGGTTTTATTTACGCATTAGTTAAACGAAATCTTTCGAGGCATACAGCACTAAGTACGAGCAGATTATTCTATAGTGTAATTATGGCTGTTGTTGTTGTGCCGATCCTGATTGTTCCTTCTTTCCTCTTTGCCTATTTTGAGTCAATGATTGGCAGGGGAGGGACAATCCTCGTGTGCGCGATACCAGTTAAACCGCAGGGTTGAACCTATGACGCAACAGATAAGGGAATCCGGCGATACGAAGTGAGAGACTCAAGCAAAAGTTTCGCTATTTACGAAATTGCTGCTTCACAACCTTACGACTCCGGAAGGGAAAGTGAGACGTTGCATCTAATTACCTCACCAATTAAGGGTTTATTGGATGATTTATCCTTAATTCATGAGAGAATCTTTTAATGAACATTGCTCTTCTCGGCACCCGCGGCATACCTGCCAGTTACAGTGGCTTTGAGACCTGTGTCGAGCAGTTGGGGAAGCGGTTGGTGGAACGGGGGCATAAGGTGACAGTCTACTGCCGCTCTCATCACATTCAATACCCCGACTCGCATTACATGGGCATTAGGCTTGTGAAGCTGCCGACGATCGCCAATAAATACCTGGATACAATCGTCCATACATTGCTTTCCTCGATCCATGCCTTGAGCCAAGGTTATGATTTGGCAATCTACTTTATAGCCGGCAATAGCCCTGCGACGTGGATCCCAAGGCTTGTCGGAACGAAGACCATTCTCAACGTCGACGGTCTTGACTGGAGGCGCGAGAAATGGCCGGCGCTTGCTAAAAAATATATCCAATTCGCAGAGTGTTTAGCCACAAAACTACCTAACCTCTTTCTGACAGACTCACACGCTGTGCAAGAATATTATCAGGAGCAATATGGAGTTCGCCCTCCTTACATCCCTTACGGGTCGGAGGTTGAGCTACGGCCTCCCGGGGAGTTCTTGTCGAAATATGGATTGGAACCCAATCGGTACGTTTTATTTGTGGGCCGTCTTGTCCCAGAAAATTGTGTCCATCATCTAGTAGATGCCTTTAAGCAGGTCAAGACAGATCTCAAGTGTGTGATTGTCGGCGGGTCATCTTACGCGGATACATATATTCAGTCTTTACATGAATGCGCAGCGGACGATCCGAGAATTGTCTTTACTGGCTATGTCTTTGGGGAAGGGTACCTGGAGTTGGGATCCAATGCGTATATATTCATAGAATCATCCATGGTTGGAGGGACCCATCCAGCGCTGGTAGAGGCTATGGCATTCGGTAATGCGGTGGTGGTTAATGACACCCCCGAGAACCTCGAGACAATTGGTGAGGCTGGTTACTCGTATCACGGAATTGCAGGCGCCGAAAGTCTGACTAAGATTCTTCAGAGACTGCTGGATGATCCAAAGGTTGTCGAGGAGTATTCCAGGAAAGCCTCAGAGCGGGCTAAGCGAGAATTCACATGGAATGCAGTTACCGATAGGTACGAAGCGCTTTGTTATCAACTCATCGGAAAACCTTTACCCCAGTCACTTCAATCGATGCGTAGTTTTCTTTCCGAAGTTGAATAGGTTAACGTTCAAAATTTGTTATCCAAGTGGAGTTATCCCCCGTTAAAACATCCTGGGGGTTGGTGCGGCTTTCGATTTTCTCTCCGGTAAGAAACCGCAAGCCCCACGCTGGATCCAGCGCTCAGGGTTCGAATGGCTTTTTCGTCTGGCTGCTGAGCCGAAGCGGCTCTGGCCGCGATACCGCCAGTATCCGCTTTTCGTATGGCTCGTGCTGCTCCAATTGCTCGGCTTAAAAGAATTTCCGATCGAATGAGGTTATGGCGAATCCAGGCAGCTTTTCCTCGCTCCCATCATTTCCCCATTGTCCAATCTGGATTGACCTGCTATTCTTAGCAGGGTGATCGTTTCGTTGACCCAATAAAAAAAATGGGACCTCGCCGCATTTCACGCCTGAGCTTGCAGCTCTTCCTCACCGACCTGCTCATCATCCCCGCAGGGTTGGCGTTCGCGTCCTGGCTGCGGTGGGTTCTTCCTTACGGCCAGGATCTCCCCCGCTCGGCTGTGAAACTCCCTTTCCTGGTTTATGTGTTGGTCACTCTTTCCTGGTTGATCTCACTCGTGCTCAGCGGTGCCTATGACCCTCAGCGGGCTCTGCGTTGGTTCAACGAAGCATCGAGGGTTATCGTGGCCGGGCTCCTGGCGACGGTCGTCGCCGCCGGCGCGCTCTACATCACCTTCCGTGAGGTCTCACGCCTTCAATTCTTCTATATATTTGTCGTTACATTAGGAATTCTCCTCATTCACCGTGCGGTGCTGCGTATCGCCTATCGTTTTGTGGGAAAGGCTCGCCCGGGAAGCCAAGCCCGGGTTCTCATCGTCGGCGCAGGGGATTTGGGACAACGCGTAGCCCAGGTGATCCTCGATCACAGCCGCTGGGGTTTCAGTCTTGTCGGTTTTTTGGATGATGATGATGCCAAGCAAGGCGAGACCTACGATGGCACGAAGGTGCTCGGGAGGATTTTCGAAGTAAAGGAGTACGTTGCAGAACGACAGGCAGATGAGGTGTGGATTGCACTTCCCGTGTGGGCTTTAGATCGTTTAAATCTTGTAGTAGCGGAGTTAGAGAAACTTCCGGTCCGAATCAAAGTTGTGCCCGACTACTTCTCGCTGGCGATGGTACAGGCAAAGGCCGAGATATTGGGCGGGATTCCTATTATCGGCCTGCGTGAGCCGGTGATCGAGGGACTGCCCCGCCTGGTGAAACGCGGGTTCGATCTCGTGATCGGATCGCTGCTTCTGATCATCGCGGCCCCACCGATGTTGGTCATCGCCATCGCCATCAGACTCGATAGTTCTGGACAAGTGATCTTCCGGCAGGAGCGAGTCGGCGAGAACGGACGCTTATTCGGCATGTATAAGTTTCGCACGATGGTCGCTGGTGCTGAGGAGCAGCAGGCGCAGGTGAATATCCGCACTGAAAACGATGAAGTTCTCCATAAGCGCCCAGATGATCCGCGGGTAACGAAGGTGGGGCATTTCCTGCGGCGCTACAGCCTGGACGAACTTCCTCAATTAATGAATGTCATCAAGGGTGAGATGAGCCTGGTGGGTCCGCGCCCGGAAATGCCCTGGCTGGTCGACCGTTACGAATCATGGCAGCGCAAACGTTTCGCTGTACCGCAGGGGATCACCGGCTGGTGGCAGATCAACGGGCGCAGCGATAAACCCATGCATTT
>JBARSI010000075.1:0-32028 GCA_049644665.1 Anaerolineales bacterium | reverse complement strand
ATCCCGTTAAGGGAGTAAGGCCGCAGGTAGACTACCTGCTTGATAGGCGGCAAGTGTAAGCACAGCAATGTGTTCAGCTAAGCCGTACTAATGGCCGAGGGCTTAACCTGTGGTGCGGAGAACTTGATGGTCTTCAATCGGCATATTCGGTCTAACCAATTTCATAGTTTGTGAAATTGTCCCTTGGTGATTAGAGCGGCGGGGGTACACCTGGTCCCATCTCGAACCCAGAAGTTAAGCCCGTCAGCGCCGATGGTACTTGGCTGGAAGCGGCCTGGGAGAGTAGGCCATCGCCAAGGGGCTTTTCTTTTAAACTGCCGGACCTCCTGCATTTGCACGGAGGTCTGTTTGCTTTAACCACGGGGTTCAATCCTATGGCTGTAGATGTGTTAAAACGGATGATGAATATCCAGTGCGCGAAGTGCTATCAGCCAGTTGCCTTCCCCCAGATGTCGAGGCACAATCAACATGTAGAGTAAGGGAGGAATATATGACGAATAACGAAGAATTCATCACACAGGTCGAAGATATCGGATGGGAGAAGCGGTTAGCCCAACGCACAAAAAGGATGAAACCGTCCTTCATCCGCGAGATTCTCAAGTTCACCGCTCACCCAGAAATCATCTCGTTTGCCGGGGGGCTCCCTGCGCCCGAATTCTTCCCCATTCGCGAATTCGGGGAAGCATGCCAGCATGTCCTGCAAACGAACGGAGAGGAGGCATTGCAATACGGTCCAACTGAGGGCTATCAACCTCTGAAGCAATTCATTGCCGAGACGCTTTCAAAGTACGGGATCTTGGTCGAGACGGAAAACATCATCATGACCAATGGCTCGCAGCAAGCTCTGGACCTCATCGGCAAGCTCTTCGTAGATCAGGGTGGCTGCATGATCACCAGCGCACCCACATACTTGGGCGCCCTGCAGGCCTGGGAATCGTATGAGGCCAGATTTTGTCCACTGTCGATCGACGATGATGGCATGATCATCGATGACTTGCCGGCGATCCTCGAATCCGATCATGACCATAAATTGATCTACGTGCTGCCGAATTTTCACAATCCCGGCGGCACGACGATGTCTCTGGAACGACGAGAGCGCCTGGTGGAAATCGCCCGCGAACATGATCTCGTGATCATTGAGGACGATCCGTACGGTGAATTGCGCTACGAGGGTGAGTATATTACTCCGATCTTTCGACTCGCTCCCGAAAGGACGATCTATCTGAGCACGTTCTCTAAAACACTCGCGCCGGGCATCCGTCTTGCCTACGTCGTAGCACCGAAACCGATCATCACCCGCTTTGTGCAAGCCAAACAAGGGGCCGACCTGCATACGGGAATCTTTATTCAAATGGTCGTCAACGACATTTGCCAGCGAGGATTTCTGCGCCAGCATGTGAGGAGGCTTCGAGAAGTTTATAGCCAGAGACGGGACATGATGATCGACGCAATCGCTGAGCATTGGCCGCAGGAATGTACATACACCCGACCGAAAGGTGGACTCTTCCTTTGGGCGCAGACACCCGAGCGAATCAACACACGAGAGTTCATAGACAAGGCATTGGAGATGAATGTGGCTTATGTGCCCGGTTTTGCTTTTTACCCCGGTGAGGCGGGTGGGGACCACGCGATGCGTCTGAACTTCTCCTATGCTAATGAGGAATTGATCAACGAAGGCATCTATCGCTTGGGTATGGCCATGAAAAAGGAATTAGTCTGAACCATTATTTGGAGTCAGGAAGCCCTGATTCCAGTCGCAGGCGCAACCTGCGCCTTGATGTCTGAGAAAAAACCTCCCGCAGGTTCAAAACCTGCGGGAGGTTGTGGTAGGGCTGGCTGTATAAGGGCGGTGGGCCGAAACTCGGATCGCCATCCGCTGATTACAGAACGGGGATAAGCTGGAGCCAGTCCTCGCCCATCTCGGCATCCGTTTCCTTGATAGCTCTCTCGGAGCCGAGCACGATTACTCTGCCTGCGAGTGCCACGCTGTCCAATGCGTCGCCGAAGGATACAAAATCACTCGCGGTCGTTGCCAGCACTTCGTCGCGGAGGCGCTGCCGGTATTCATCGCTTACACCGGATAGGTATCGTATTAACGAAGTGAAGCCTTTAGCATCGGGCAGGAGATACTGGTCTCGCCTGCCGATTGCGCCGATGATGCTCTTGGTTAACTCCTGGTCGCTCAGCTGAAGCTTTCGCAAGTAATCTCCCGATTCGTCGAAAATCGACAGCGTTTTGAGGATGTTCGGGTCGCGGTACGAAAGGTAGGCGAAAACACCGGAGAGATTGTCTAATATGCTGAACGCGCCGTAGGCACCACCTTGCAGGCGGACCATATCCCATAGCCATGTCGTCTTCAGGTAGCCCGCAACGACAGGGTAAGATCCGTGCAGCTTGTGCCCGAGTCGATAAATATCGGTCGCCTTTCCAACATAATTAACGGTAACCGGGATGATCAATCCTTCATTATCTGCCGATAACTCGGGTGCCCATTCATGCAGGGAAATACCCTTAGAAGGGATCATAGCCAGGAAGGCTTCTAGCGCCGGTTTAACCGTAAGCCATTGTTCCCCATCAATGGTGACATTGCAGATCATTCCCTCCCTGTTGATCAGCGAGTGGCGGATGGTTTCCAGAGTTTGCAGGACATCAGGCCAGTTCTTCTCAATCTGATCAGCGAGTTCCCGGATATGGAAAAGGTACTCTACGCCGTTCATCTGCTCATCAGCCCAGCCGGCAAGATGGAGGCCTGATTGCAAACGGCGATAAACAACCTGATGACCGAGTTGAGCCAGCTCTGTTTCCACCTGCGCTTTCTCTTCAAGGACAATTTGCCGGAAACGTTCGCGGTTATCGAGGCATACCCCACTCAAGATATCCTGAAAAATCGAGAGCAGCTCGTCGGTTCTTTCTGCCGTGGCTTTGCCCCGTAGAAACAACCAGGCAGCATCATCATCCCTGTTGAGCATCATCGATGTGAAGGTCTCCGTCTGGATACCTCCCGTCGTGCGGCCGATGCGTTGGGCGAGTTGGATGTAATTCTCTTTTTCTGTTCCCATTTCGGTGAAAGCCCGCCCGAGCAGCGGGATATAAGGGAGGTGGTCAGGAGGCAGGGCGTGCAAATTAAAACCCAGATCGAAATATGCAATGCCATATGTGGGTAAATCGTGATAGAGGATCTTAACTCCGGAGGATTCCGATTCAGCCAAGGGAATCCGGCGTTCTTCCGTGTCCAGATCACTAAGATTGAGTGTCGGCAGCAGAGCGAGAGTCTCCGGGTTGTTGGGGGTCTCCTGAAAATCTTTTAATTTCTTTGTGCTTTCGATAATCCCCTGGAGATCGCGCTCCGAGAAGGAAGAGCGAACTTTATCGAGGCGATCCCTTTCCGACTCGTCTTGCTTTGCCTGAAGCGCGGGATCCGGAACCAGGTGGACGGTAGTGCGGTGAGGGTTGTCGAGCATGTGCTGCCGCACCATCGTTTCGAAGATCGGTTCACCTGCGGCCAAGCGGCGTTTTATTGCATCTAACGGAGGTGCGAAATCCAGCGGGGCGAAGGGATCGTCATTGTGCAGCCATGTTGAAAGCGCACGGACCATCAGAATTAAACCGCGCGGAAAGTGGCCGAAATTGTTCTCCCGTAGCTGAAATTCAATGGTGTTCATTGTCGCTTCGATCATCGCTTTTTCTAAGCCATCATCGGCGATAATCGCGAGCGTGGCGAGGATGAGTTCTTCAACCTTATCAACGTCCTCCGTCTGTACCCCGCGAAGGCCACACGTGAAGAACAGCTGCCGCAGGCTTGTAAACAAACCAAAGGAAGGATCGTATCCGCTTCCGATCACTTCCTCTCCGAGACCCGATTCTATGAGCGCTCGTCGCAGTGGAGAGGCAGGTGTCCCCATGAGAACATGCGCGAGAAGGATGTACGCCATCGCCAGTTCCGCATTATTATTTTCAGGGAGCATCCAGTTTACCGTGAGCAGGCTCTTTGCGGAATCATCCCCCTCGCTGACGATGAATGGTGTGGTGACGGATGATGGTTTATCAAAAGCCTTCTGGAGAGGTATGGCAGGATTCTCTGCTGCAGGATCGTAATCCTTTAGATATTCGTGGATCAAACGCAGACGTTCTTCGGGTGGGTCATCTCCGTAAAAGAAGATACGGGCATTGCTGGGATGGTAGTTAGTGTCGAAGAAGGCTTTGAATTGAGCATAGGTCAGATCAGGGATCGCCTCTGGAACGCCTCCAGATGCATGCGCATAAGGAGTATTGGGAAAGAGCGACTTCAGGATTTCTTTTAACAGCACATTGTCGGGGTTTGCCATAGCCCCCTTCATCTCATTAAAGACCACCCCTTTATAGCGAAGTGGCTGCTCGAGATCCTCCAATTCATAGTGCCAGCCCTCCTGCTCGAAGATCCGTTCGTAAAGCAATGGATGGAAAACTGCATCGATGTAGACATCAATCAGGTTGTAGAAATCCTGGAGATTCTGGCTTGCAACAGGGTATGCAGTTTTATCTTCGAAGGTCATCGCGTTGACAAAGCTGGCCAGGGATCCCTTCAGAAGCTCGACGAAAGGTTCTTTCAATGGATATTTTTCTGAGCCGGCCAGGACTGCATGTTCGAGGATGTGGGCGACTCCAGTGGGATCAGACGGGGGTGTGCGGAAAGTGATGCTGAAGAACTTGTTCTCGTCATCATTTTGGATGGATAGCAGTTCGGCGCCCGTCTTCTTATGCCGGTACATATCCACCTTGCTTTTATATTCCGCGATTTCTCTTGTTGCGATGAGATCAAAGCCGTGTGTGCTCATTTTAATTAGACTCCATGTGAGTAAGCCGGAAGGAAATCCAACTCGGTCTGTTGACAGTACCTGGCATTGAATTCGGCTTCCCGTTGATCTATGCCAGATGCAGTCTATCTTACCCGATCAGGAAACCAATCACCCATCGACTGCGCAATTCCTCCCAGAGCGTGTTTCTTGAGAACAGCGGCAAAAAATACAACTTAACCGGGAGGGACGGTAAAATGGTAGACCTGCACTTCTCTTCAATACGGAAGGGATACGGGCAGGGTGAGAATCTGGTTCATGATAACGAAGTCACTTCAACGGATGAAACGCGTTGTCGTCGTCGGAACGAGCTGCTCGGGAAAGACGATATTCGCGGGTCAGCTTGCCGATCAGCTTGCCATCCCACACACAGAGTTGGATGTGCTCCATTGGCTTCCCGATTGGCAGATGCGGCCTTTAGATGAATTTCGTTCATTGGTGAAGGAGGTTGCAGAACAGGATCGCTGGGTGATCGATGGGAATTACAGTAAAGTACGCGACATTATTTGGCCAAGTGCGACGCATCTTGTCTGGCTGAATTACCCCTTTTGGACGATTTTCTCGCGGGCACTCAGGAGGACGTTCCGCAGGGTTGCCACCCGCGAGGAGCTATTTGCGGGTAATCGCGAGAACTTGCGGCAGGCGTTATTCGACCCAGAGTCGATCGTCTGGTGGGTGTTGCGTACCTATAAACGGCGACGACGTGAATACCCGCAGCTATTTCAATTACCCCAAAACAAACATCTCGGAATCATTGAGTTTAAGAACCAAGTCGAAGCCGATCGTTTTATTGCCAACCTCTAGGGATGACGATATGAGTATCATGAGAGGGAGAAGCGAGTCGCCTGAGGGGAACTGCGATGGATGATAAAGATGCTCCACGACCGGGGATCCGAAAACTATATAGATTGTTTAACAAGCCGCCTCGAATTGCTTATGCGTTGGGGCTTGGACCATTAATAGGCAGGCTGGTTCTCCTGCTGACCACAAGGGGACGGAGGACCGGGCTTTTTCGAGTAACTCCGCTGCAATACGAGCAGATCGAAGGAAAGTACTTCGTCGGCTCGGCTTTCGGTGATCGTGCTGATTGGTATCGGAATATCCTGGCTGATCCAGAGGTTCAAGTACGCGTTGGCAGGAGGAAATTCAGAGCGATCGCAGAGCCCAGCACAGACCCGGTCCGGATCGCTGATTTTCTTGAGCACCGCCTTGCTAACCGCCCGCGGATGATCGGGATGATGCTGCGCGCCGAGGGATTGCCGCGCTCACCGACTCGGCAAGACCTGGAGAGTCTCGCGGAGGATAAAGCAATGGTGATCATCCATCCGGCGGAGAATTCTTAAGGGGGCCTGTGTCTTCAGCGTTATCAGTTGAACATCAATTTGTTGCTTTAGCCCGCGCGTGAAAGACCCGCAGTGCTCGGAGCGTGACCCACTTGCTTGGTTTGCCTTTCTCTTCTACGTCCACCCAGGTCTTGCCGTTGTAGGTGTATTCGAGCGGCCATCGCCCCTGGTCATCCTGTTTGTCCAGCAGGATCTGGAAGGCATGGTCGAGGCGCGTATCGGCGGCGAAACCGAGCGCAGATAGGACTTCGAGGATCTCAAGCATGTCCGAGATGTAGAAGGTCGGGTAACCGAATTTCCACCAACTGCGGTTTGGTTTTTCGCTCCATCCCATCGGGTAATCTGCATCGGCTGGATCTCGACTGAAGAAAAAGTCAGCGCCAACTTTGATGGCTTGTGTTATTTGAGACGTTCTATCAGCCTCAGGGATGCGGGTAAGGGCACGCATGACCTTTAAGCCTCCCCAGGCACACGGGAGCCGGTTGTTCGCAGAGCATTCGAAGATGGGGCCGCTTACACCGGATTTGAGATAGAAAGGTGATGTATTCGGCTCGTCAGATTGTCGAGAGCCCTGGCCAATCATTGCCCGCACCAACCATTCCAACACGGCGTTTAGACGTGCGTCGCCGAGAAGGCCGAGGTCGAATAAAGCGGAAATGAGGTTTCCGGTGAGGCAATAGATCGCTCCCGAGAGTAAGCCCGTCACGGTGAAAGCCCCTTCCTTCGAAATTGCGTGCTCGAGATAATAATCACATCCACTTCGAACTCTGGGGTCGTCGGGTGAAGCTCCGAGCTGCGCCAGGGAGATGAGTGACCATACGGTGGATCGGTATTTCGGATTGTAGCCTGGACCGGATTTCACCCAGAACCCATCATCATCCTGTGCCTCGAGTATTACAGGTACCGGCCCGCCATCCATCACCGCCTGGCTTGCTTTCACCAACTCCGAGTCGTTCTGCGGGAGATCGTATAAGTCGAGTAGGGCGAAGTAGCGCACCCCTGGATTCCTGCGATCTTCCTCGAGCAGCCAGCCAGTTGGATCGTTTCGAAGAACTCCTTTCCAATCAATTTCCTTCGACATCGTCCTTCTCCTTGTTAAACCATCTCCCTTACCTCTTTTATTGGAACATCAGGGGCCAATCAGTGCCTCCCCTGCCGTCCGAATCGCCAGGACATCCTTGATTTTAGAGATTACCAGATTATCCTCTTCATTCTCATCGAATAATGCCTCGACCTCAAGTGTTTCACGGTCACGATAAAAATCACGACTGTGTCGGCTTGGATCTTCAGTGCGTACGTTGATGGATTCAATTAATTTGCCCGAGAACCACTCCAGCCGATTTGGTCAGGCGTCGTCAGTCTTCTAAGATAGGGGCCTTGAGTTGGAAAGCATGAACCTCTGAATATCTGCGACCCATGGTGAGGGAGATCCGCCCCGTGTAAAGTTGATACACAATAGACCATTGCGTAGAAGATTGAGACACGTTTGAGAGCAGCTCCATAGCCTCCCCAAGCGATAAATCCCCCTGCTCCTCCTGCAGTCTTTCAGTGAGCAAATCATAGCGTTTGCTGATCCCTTCCGCGGAGCCGTTGGCATTGCTGAGCAGGAAATTCGTCGCCTGGTGCCAGGGGTTTGTGTTGTAAATCACGACCATCTCACCGGCTACGAACTCGACCAGGACGGCAGTGCCGCTGGCATCGGCGATGAGATAGTGGAGCGGGGGCCCGCCATTCCAGAGGATGTTCACGCTGTCCATAATCGTGAGCGCTTCTTCGACGCTCGCGGCATGATCCAGGATCATACGGATGATACGCAAGGAACCTGCACTCTCGTTAATCTGGTCGAATGGAGTTGGCGATTTAGGAACGGCGGCCATCCCGATAGCCAGACCCTTCTCGTTCATTCCATCAAATGGCATCAGGGGTGTGTTCAGTAATGGTCCTCGTGCGTTAATATCCAGATCCATGAGTTGGGTAACGGTGGAGGTATCAAAAAGGTATGCCAGGTCCACCATAGAAACCGAGGCGTACCCGTCAGGCGGGTCGGTGAAGAGCAAGAGTGCCGGGCTGAATTCCCAATCGAAGTTACGTCCGAGTACCCCGCTTTGCGGATCGGCGAGGGTTGCGAAAAGGGAACATGCCCACGGCGGAGGCGGGTTTTGCTCTAAATCGGATTGCTGCAGATCGTTTGCTTCTGGTGCAGAAAAAGGGACCTCGCGATGTGGTCCTTGGAAATGCATCACAAATAGCGGATGTTCATCCACTTTCTGTAAGCTATTGAGGGAGGCTATTTCAGCTTGAGTAAATTCAATTGAGTGGGTCTCAGATGTTGGAGATAAGGAGGGATGATGCGTTGGAGAGAGCGCTTGCTGTTCAATACCGAAGATTTGACAACTGGTGAGAGCGAGGATCCCGAAAATTAGAAAGAGGAGAAAGCGGGGAGACCAGCGGTTTTTCAAAAGAAGGTTCATTAGGTCTCAACTTCCTGGTCGTCTGAATGACATTTGCCGTAGATGGTGTCTAAGGACAGCGATCCTGATGCGGCCGGGGACATCCGGTGAGAGCTGCTAAATCCTACACCATATACGATTTCTGATTGCACTGCGTTCATCTGCTTAAGAAAGACTGCAACCTATCCCCCACTCCTGCGTATATAAGATTAGCAGATAGCAGTAATTGATATTTTCCTTCTGATTGTCAAAGTGAGAAGAGGAGCGACCAAGAATCTCAGTCTTCATTTGATATTATTCTAATTTGGAAACAACGAGATCCTTCATCGCTGCAACCATTCAGCTCACTAAACAATGCTACAGGGAATCCGAGTAGTTTTAACAATAATTAGATGGAGGGAAGTTATTATGTCACGGAAATGGATGGTTTTACTCGTACTAGGATTAGTCATGACTGCGTGTACTATTCCACTGCGCTATGAGGAGGGATCTGGGATGCTGGTGACGGAGCAGCGCGAAGTATCAGGGTTCGATCGGGTTTCGTTTGAGGGCTTTGGAAAACTGATCATTACGCATGGCAGCGAAGAATCTCTTACGATCGAGGCGGAAGACAACATCCTGCCAAAGATTGAAACAAATGTGCGTGGTGGTACCCTCGAGATCGGTTTCGAAACCACTAGGTGGCAGGATATCATCCGGCCAACGAAATCAATCACATTCACACTCACCGTCAAAACGCTGGAAGGGCTTGCCTTGTCGGGGGCCGGGAGCATCGAAGCGAACGATGTCGATACCGAGCGATTTGATGTGGAGTTAAGCGGCGCGGGATCGATGGAGATCTCGGGTTTTGCAGCAGCCCAGGAGATTAACGTAAGCGGCGCGGGTTCATACGATGGCGGGGAGCTACAAAGCGAAACTGTCGATGTGAATATCAGCGGTGCAGGTAGCGCAACATTGTGGGTGACGGAATCCCTAGATGTGAATATCAGCGGGGTGGGCAATGTAAGTTACTATGGCGACCCCCAGGTGAGGGAAGTCATCACGGGCCTAGGAAATCTCAAGGCGCTTGGATTGCCGTGATTTGATGGGCGCCTGAAACGAGAGCAACTTATTATCACAAGCATCTTGTGCATACTCCGGGGAATTACCCCTGGAGTATGTTTCTTTATGATCAGAAATAAATGCTAAAGCTGGAAAGTAGAATTGAAACTCTAATCTCATGGGCTTGGCATTCCATCCAAATGAGAACCATCCGCAGGAATTGATACAATAAATGGGTGATATTTATCCCAACCCTGAGTCAGGGCTGGCCAAATGTGCTAGGATACATCATTCCTTCCTAACCGATCATCCAGCCCTTTTGAATGGCGTACCGAACCATGATTGAAATAAAAAATCTTCAGAAACTCATCGATCAGCGGACTGTGGTCGATATTTCAGATTTGACCGTCCAGCCAGGGGAGGTGGTTTCCCTGATTGGACCCGTGGGCAGTGGGAAGTCCGAACTGGTCGAATTGTTGACTGGCCAGGCACGGCCTTCGGCGGGTTCGATCCGGGTGGCGGGGCTGGACCCCGCCAGCGAGCGCGAACAATACAGTCGACACGTAGGCGTATTGTTTGCTGAAGACGGCCTCTACCAGCATCGCTCGCCGTTAGGGAATCTGCAATTCCATGCCCGGCTGTATGGTTTGCCAAAATCCAAAGCTCAGGAGGTTCTTGAGCGTGTTGGACTTGCCGACCATGGGAAAGCGAAGATGGACAAGCTGGCCACTGGACTCTCCCGACGACTGGCATTCGGGCGGGCGATCCTTCATGATCCTGAAAGCCTCATACTTGTGGACCCATTTGCAAGGTGCGATGAATCGTCCATTAATGTGCTCTCCGGCTTGATTCGGTCTCTTGCTGAAAACAAAGTGGCCATCCTCACGTTGGCTGACGACAGCTCGTTGTTAGAACCCATAAGCGACGTGATCCACACCCTCACGGAGGGTAGAATCGTAGGGACAACCCGGCCAAGTGAAGAGCAAGAGGCGCACCTTCCTTTTAAGATCCCGGTGAAGCTGGAGGGGCGT
This sequence comes from Anaerolineales bacterium, assembly GCA_049644665.1. Lineage (GTDB taxonomy): Bacteria > Chloroflexota > Anaerolineae > Anaerolineales > E44-bin32 > E44-bin32. The sequence continues at coordinate 21,331 of JBARSI010000075.1, read as the reverse complement.
GTGGCGCTGGTTAATCCCAGCGATATTTACTACGCTGATGCAGAGGAAGGCCGGGCAGACCTGCACACCACAGACGGCGAGACCCTCTCGACCCAATTTACCCTTTCCGACCTCGAGGGGCGTCTGGCCCGAAGCGGCTTCTTCCGCGCCCACCGCGGATATCTGGTCAATCTGCAGCACGTCACCGAAGTGATCCCCTTCACTCGCAATAGCTTCTCCCTGAGGCTGGGCGATCCGGAGTCAACCCTGATCCCTCTGAGTAAAACTGCTGCCGGCGAACTGAAAGATCTGCTTGGTTACTGATCCATATATTTTCATTCATAGAGCCTTCTCGTTAATTCGACCTTACATCTGTCAAAATAAGACTGTTTAACGTAAATAACAGTCCCCAAAAGCACTCCACTGAATACCGCTCCCGCTCCGTTCAGGGTGTGAAACGCGCCGTTTGGCGCTTTTTTATTGCAGGCAGGTTCCTATTTAAGTATCGTGTGAGCACAAATCAGGAAACAAAAAGAGAGTATCAGCACCATAGAAAGGAGCATGTGATGAGCAAGGTTTCGAAGGTAGGTCAGCGAAGGTCCCGCATCCCGTACTGGCAGATTTTACTTCTACTCGGGATCCTATTATGAATGGGGACGGATTTACCGGCGCTGTATATTATCTTTCTGGGCAGCGCGATGGCCATGAAAGCGAAGGACGAGACTAGGCGAAATTAACCCAACAGCGATTAACAAGGGATATACCCAGAGACTAATGTGAACGAAAGAATGTGTGAGGATAGGATCATGAACTTCGATGAACATCAAAAAGAGGAATTGAAGCAGCAATATCAAGGCAAGGGTATGGGGATTGGTATGGCGCTATTCATGCCTTTCGGTGTCATCCTCTGGCTGCTGCTGGACAACCCCGGTTTTCTCGGGGTGGGGCCTGCGCTTGGGATATCGGTTGGAATTGCTATCGGTGAAGCGATGTACAAAAAAGAAGTATTGGGAGAGTAAGGGAGATTTGAAATCATGAAAGCAATTGAAGTAAAGGACCTGCATCGATATTTCAACGGAGTCAAAGCTGTCCAGGGCATTAGCTTTGACGTGAACGACGGCGAGATCTTCGGTTTTCTGGGACCCAATGGGGCTGGGAAGTCAACCACAATCAAGGTGCTCACGGGTCAACTCAGACCGACCTCAGGGAAGGCAGAAGTGGTCGGCTGCGATGTGGTTGAAGAGCGGCAGGCGCTCAAACCGCAGATCGGTGTTGTCTTCGAATACCAGAATCTGTATGAACGCCTGACAGCGATGGATAACCTGCGTTTCTCGGCGCGGCTTTACGGTGTGGGCAAAAAACGCATCCATGAGGTGCTCGTTCAGGTGGGATTACAGGATCGGGCGAAAGAGCGAATCAAGAAGTACTCCAACGGCATGAAGCAGCGATTGCTCATCGCCAGGGCGCTGCTCCATCAGCCCAGGGTGCTCTTCCTCGATGAACCCACGCGCGGCCTGGATCCCGGCGTTGCCCGCGAGATCCGCGCTATTATCGCCGAGCTGGCGAGGGGTGGCGTGACCGTCTTTTTAACCACGCATTATATGGAAGAGGCCGATCGCTTGAGCGACCGGGTGGCGATCCTCCACCAGGGCGAAATCGTCGCCATCGATACGCCGGAAGCTCTCAAGGCAACTTATGGCGAGAACGACCGGGCGACATTGGAAGATGTCTTCATCAAGCTCACCGGAAAGGATTTGTATTGATACGTTGGTTGCAGATCTCAGACCTCTGATTTTGGCGGGATGGCATCTTTTCATATGGAAGACATGCCCGTGGTCGTGGCTGCGACAGCGGCAATATAATTAATGTAGAACTATAGAAAGGAATTTAAGATGAAAAGTTCTGGAATAGGATTTCGGGCCCGCATGATCTGGGCGATAGCGATGAATGATTTCGTAGATGGATTCAAGAATCGAAAGCTGTTGACGAATACCTTCACAATTGTTTTCCTGGTCCTTCTATATCGTTTCCTGCCAGTTCTTGGAAGCGGGAGCGACCCGACGCGCCTTGTTTTGTACGATGAGGGAGCCTCCTCAATCGTTCGCGATCTGGAGCGAAGCGAGGCGGTTCGACTTATTGAGGCGGAGAGCTACGAAGACCTGGTGTACAAAGTTGGTATCGAAGATATTCACACCGCCGGCGTGGTGCTGCCCGCGGATTTCGATCGACAAGTATCGATGAACGAAGGACTCGTGTTGGAAGGGACCATCGATCACTGGGTGAGTGATGATGATGTCGCTTACATGCGGGCGGATCTTGAACCCGAGCTTGCCAGGCTTGCTGGTGTGCCCGTGCAGGTTCACATGGAGCGCGAAGTAATCACCCAGACGGAGAGTGCGTATTCGTTTCACATCGGTTTACTATTGCTCATCGTGCTGGGCTTGATGGGCATGATGTTCACCACGCACCTCGTGATCCAGGAAAAGGTGACCAGGACGCTGGACACACTTCAAGTCTCACCGGCAACGATGACGGATGTGCTGATTGCCAAAGGGCTTGTCGGCGGGGTATACAGTATGCTGATGGGTGCAATCGTCCTGCTAGCCTACTGGCAATTTGTGCTGCACTGGTGGGCGATTCTGGTTGCCATGCTCGCTGGCACGTTCTTCAACGTGTCCGTAGGGCTGCTGCTCGGCGTCATAATGAAGGATCCGAAGCAGCTTAATCTGTGGGGCTTTATCATCTTTCAACCGCTGATCATCACTATGATTGTGGGCACTTTCGAACCGATAGCCGCACCAGTGCGCAGTGCCCTACGCTGGTTCCCAACGGTGGCAATGGGAAACGCTGCGGGGCAAGCCATAACAGCCAGCGTGGACTTGGGACTGTACATGGTGTCGCTGCTCGTGATGGTGGTGTGGGGAGCCGCATTCTTCGCTCCTGCTGCCTGGCTTCAACGCCGGGCGGATGGGTGAAGTGGATGCGAGGGGTAAGATAATCGGTCCGGGTTTGATGGAGGATATCAAATTTGTCCGGGCCATTACCGGTAAGGTCATCCTCGACGTGTTGAAAGATCGCACGCTCGTTGCGGCGATGCGGAGACTTGAAGAGTAAAGGATGCGTATTATGAACACTGACGAAAATAAGCGCTCAAGATGGGTGCGCGTGGTTCTGGCTGTAGCCGGCAAAGATATCACGGATGCCATCAAGAACCGGATAGCGATATCCATCATTCTGGGAGTGACGATGATCGTGCTTACCGGCCGGGTACTTCCGCTGGTGATGAAGCTCCGCCCGGAGAAACGTGCTTATGTGTATGATGCCTCCGGCTCGACCTTCGTGGAGGAGTTTAGCCGCGGTGAGTCCTACCGACTTGTAGAGATGCCCTCTGCGGAGGCAATGCTTCGCGAAGTTAGTATGACCGTTGCCGGCACGATCGGCCTGGCGCTGCCAGCCGATCTGGAAACGATTCTGGAGGGGGACGAACCCCTGCCAGTAGAAGCCTATTTCGCTCATGCGTTGAAGCGCTCGGAAAAAGATGAATTGATGGCGCTCTTCACGAGCGGATTAAGTGAGGCCTTGAACCGGGAGGTAATCATCAACGCAGAGGGAAATGAGTTATTCCCTGCGCCGGATGCAGGAGGACATCCCTTCATGGTCAGCATCTCACTGGCGATTTCGATCTTGACTATTGGAATGTCACTGGTGCCGTTATTGATGATCGAGGAGAAGGAAAGGCATACTATCGATGCTTTGTTGGTATCTCCGGCAAGCTACGGTCAGATCGTGCTCGGCAAGGCGCTGGCGGGGATTTTCTACTGCACAGTGGCGGCTCTGGTGGTCTATGTGTTGAATATCAACCTGCTGGCGACTGGATGGGTGGCGGTGATCGCAGTGCTGGCCGGTGCGCTCTTCACCGTGAGCGTGGGCCTGCTGCTGGGTGTGCTATTCGAGCAGCAGGCAAATATGAATATGGTTATGGGGCTAGTGTTGATCTTATTGATGGTGCCGATGCTCCTATCGCTGGCGCCAGCGGCTAACATCCCCGCCTCAGTCAAGACTGTATTGCCTTTTTTGCCCTCCGTGGCCATGGGCAGGCTCTTCAGTATATCTTTTTCGAATGTTGTTGAGTTCGCGGCATTGCTCCTGAACCTGAGCGTACTCTTTGGATTTGCGATCGTGCTGCTTCTCCTGGTGACCTGGCGGGTGAAGCGGATGGATCGCTGAGGATTGATGAACATGACAATTACTCGCTTTCGATACAACCTACGTATGGTCCTGGCGATCGCATCAAAGGACATCATAGATGCGTTCCGGAATAGAACTATCCTTATGAACCTGGGATTAACCATTGTGATTGTCGTGATCGTGAAACTGGCGCCAACGCTCTGGAAACCGGGCAGGATCGATATAACCGTCTATGATCCCGTTAGCTCAGGCAGGATCGCCGACCTCGAGAAGGACCCGGATATCCGCGTGTTCCAGGCCCCTTCGTTCCAAGCTTTCAATGAGTTGATGGATGATGGGGACGAAGGTCCGCTGGGGCTGGTCATCCCCGAGGATTTTGATGGGATACTGGATTCGGGAAAGGTCCCGGAAATCGACGGCTATCTTCTCTGGGAGAAAAGAGCTTCGGCGGATTCGGTGGAAGCAAAAGTTGAGGGTCGCTTGGAAGAGGCTTTCGGCAGCGCGGTGGACATCCAAATAGTGGGGATGATATACCCCGAACCTGGAGCCATGGGGTCAGTGCGCACGATTTCATTGATCCTGGTGGTGGGCTTGTTTTACGTTGGAATACTCACCCTGCCTCACCTGATGATCGAGGAGAAGCAGACCAAAACTGTGGAAACGCTGCTCATCTCTCCGGCAAGCATCCGTCAGGTAGTTATGGGCAAAGCGCTGGCGGGATTGGCCATCGTCTTGTCGGTGGCGATCCTGCTGCTTGTCTTTAACTGGACGCCCGTTATTCACTGGTGGCTGGCGCTCTTGGGTTTGCTCAGCGGTGCTCTGCTGTCTGTAGGATTGGGATTGCTGATGGGGCTCCTCTTCGAGAACCGCCAGCAGTTAAATACGTGGACGATGATTATCTTTCAGCCGCTGTTGATTCCCCTTTTCCTGTCGGTCATCGACCCGCTCTTTCCAGAAGGGGTACGGCAGGCGCTGTACTGGTTCCCAACGGCTGCAGTCTCCCTCTTGTTACGGTACTCGTTTACGAACGGCGCAACGATGGTTCAGATATTGACTTCGCTGGGGGTCGTGGTTGGGAGCGCTTTCCTGGTCTTTGCGCTTGTTGTCTGGAAGGTCAGAAGGATGGATCGCTGAACCTGCGTTCCGTTGACAGGAACCAATGAACGTGGATATAGGAACGCCGAACAGGATAATCCATCGTGTAGTTGGAAATTGGTGGGTAAGTTAAATGAAGAAATTTGGATCAATACAGATTTCTCTCTGGAGGTGAGCATGATGAAGAAGTGGGAGTATCATTGGGCGGTCATCCCGGGTAGTTTGGGGAAGATCAAAGTAGAAGGGCAGAAGGTTCAATCTCATGACTACGTGAATGAGCTAGGCGGGGAGGGTTGGGAGTTGGTCGCAGTCGAGCAAAGTTTTCCGGGCTCGGGAATTAGCGACTATATCCTCTTCTTCAAGCGGCCTGTGGCTGGGTAAAACCCATCGCTCTTCGAGGGTTCAGGAAAAATCAAACATCGATTAATAGATCCGCATATCACGCTGTTCAGGTCGATATCCGGAATTCCGGATCGACAGGCTTTCCCTAGAAGTCAGTCTCATGTCATGAATGCCAAGCTATTCCCAGTTATGTTAGTTATATTCAGATTAACCTCTATCTTCATGGAAAGGGAAGAAAAATGTATTGCTCTAGTTGTAGGTGTGAGTTTGATGGATGGAGCGGTAGGTGCCCGAACTGCAAGGAGCCTCTCATCGAAGAGGCCGTACAAGTTGCTGAAGGTGATCCCCGCCCGGTTTCCTATCAGGCCCTGGTAGACATGGTGAAAGTGAATGGTGGGCAGCTGCAGGTCCCGCTCACGACCACCGCCGTTGGTATGGAGCAGAAATGGTCGTTTCCCTACTTTGGGTTTGGCTCTGCATGGGCGAAGAGAATGCAGGGTTCATCCAAGGAGCTGTCCATCGATCTGCAGGCGGTTGACGTGGGTAGAGATAAAAGATTTGGCTTCCCGTATCGGGGTTTTCGCTTTGCCTGGGTGAAAGAAATGGGTGGGACTATAGGGGGAAATGCAACGGCATTGACGGCAAGCAAAGTTCGCCGTGAAAGGAAGTGGGGGTTCCCGTATTTTGGTTTCGGCTATGCGTGGACGGAAGAAATGAAGGGTACTTGCGGCGACCAAATCGAGATCGATCTCGTGACTACGGATATCGGTAAAAGGATAGTTCGGCGATTCCCGTATCTTGGGTTTGGCCTTTCATGGATCAAAGAGAGTATGCTTACCCTGAAGATATCCGCGGCATAAATCCCTCGAAATAATATTTGGTGCATGATGGAAATGTCCCCTGCTTGATAACTTAAAGCAGCGCGTGCTCTTATCGTTGATCGGAGACGAGCGAGGCGAATTCCGCGCCGGATAAGGGCCGCCGGCCATGCCCTGGATAAAGCCACTCAAGATCGAGTGTTTTCAATCGTTCGAGGCTCTTTTCGATCTCTGACCAGTCGTTGGCGTACAGGTGTTGGGTATGGGGCACGCCAAAGGTGGAAATCAGATCTCCCACGAAGCCCAATCTACCATCTACAATAAGCGAAGTGGAGCCCGGCGTGTGTCCCGGGGTGTGGAGTACATATCCGGGAAACCCGAAATCCTGTAAATCTTGCCCACCTTGAATCACATGATCGGCCGTGACTGGCCCAACCGGGAATAGCCGCCTTGCAATTGGCATCAGCGCGGCTGTGAGTCGGCCCCGGCCGCGAACATGTCCGAGATGTGTTTCCCCCTTTGACAAGGCTTCAGCATCTTCAGCATGAATCATCAAAGGAGCATTGGTGGCGCGCTGAATAGAAGCTGCCGCGCCGTAATGATCGAGGTGGGCATGTGTGATGTAAATGAGACGCAGGGGTTTGTCGGTGAAGGCGGTCAGCTTTGAGCGTATCTTCTTTGCATCACCAGGGGAGCCAGCGTCGACGAGAACCAGTGCGGACGGCAGCTCGATCACGTAGGCGTTCGACATGCGGAGTGAGATAAGGTGAACTTCTAACTTCATGACCTATCCTGTGAGTCGTAAGAGTATGGTGTATTGCCCCATTCTTCCCCTGGCTCAGCGCACTTGATAGTCAATTGCCAATTATGATTGATGTTTAGATCAATGCAAGAGGGCAGCGTCCTAGACAGAAGTCGCTCTTAAGGGGTAAAGTAGCAATACTTAAGCAAGCATTGCTGATTTTGGCGTGATATGTACATTTTCTCGTTTACCCAGATTGCTATTCATTTGCGATTAGGAGGTTGACATGAAGAAACAAACACAGATTCTAATTGGCGGCGCGCTCATTGGATTTGGGATTCTCATTATGATGAGCAATCTCTTCGATATTGATTTCGGTGCCATCTGCTGGCCTAGCTTCTTGATCCTGGTTGGGGTTTTAGTAATCGTGCGACCGCGTATTGCGCCGCCAGGCACGGATGTTCGAATGCTGCTCTTCGGGGACCTGCGTCGCTCGGGTGAGTGGGAAGTTATGGACAAGGAGATCTGGAGTTTTGTGGGTGACGTCGATCTGGATTTTACCCAGGCAAATTTCCCTGAAGAGGAGGTCACCTTTCAGCTTTATCGTTTTGTGGGAGACGTTGACCTCATTGTTCCTGAGGATATTGGAATCTCCATCTCTTCAATGGGGTTTGTGACGGAGGCTCGCCTGGAAGGAAAGAAGCGCGGCGGTTTTCTGACACCGATCAGGTACACAAGCGGGAATTACGAAAGTTCTGTAAAAAAAATCCACCTAGAGATGATCTCTTTCGTATCGGACTTGAAAGTAATCCGGGTATAAGTCGGAAATTTCTAGGGACTTATCAGCGGCATGATTGAGGCCATGAAAACCATCCTGAGCTTGACGAATGGTCAAGCGATTTAGTGGGAGATTGCATGTCGTTCAACACTATCGTTATTTGGCTTCTCAAGTCCCCCTTCCATCGTTCCTCGAGTATGGAGTGAGTCATCTCAGGGATATTTCGTCACTTCGGATGCTTCGTCCCCTACGCTCCTCGAAATGGCATACTTTACGATAGCTCTTCCCCGTTTGTCATTTCGAGTGAGCTGTGAAACGTTGACCGAGAAATCCCTATGATATTGCTCTCGATCGCTTCATCTCTGGTGACAACGAGAATTTTCGCCTCCGCTCCACTTCCACTCAGATGACAACCCAATATAACCACGTTGACTATTCTCCCCGAATTATGTCCTTAATCGCCCACCTGTCATCGCTTAAATGTAGAGCATCTCCAGCGGTTTCTAGGTCCTCGAGTGCTTGGCGCGAGTCTTTTGTTTCCCACCGGAAGAGTTTCGCGATCTCACGACTTTCGGATACCCCTAATGATAGAAGATAGCTCTTAACGAGTTCCGCTCTGGCTTGACGAAGCGAGAACCCACGCGCTTGCTCAGATACATCCGGGAACCAGCGATCGAAGAGTTCATAGATGAAGGCATATCGCCACGAGCCTGCCTCGGCGATCCCAATAGGCAGGATCCAGAGTCCTCGCTGCAGATCGGTGAGGGCGCGATTGAAGCGTGACTTCGAGCTACGTGCCGTCATATGCGTAAGTTGGCGGAGACCAACCGAGTTTTGGGGACCTCGTTTAAGGAGAACATCGGCGATTGCTTTGGCTTCGTGGGTAAGATGACCTGCATGGTACGCCTCGCGGTAACCATCGAGATCGGCGAGGCGTGGAGCCAAGGCATAAAAAAACGGAAGGATACGCAAGCTCACGAAGGTCGCCTTACCGCGCAGCAGTTTCCCGTAGTACCAGCGGCGTTGATCCAGCATCTGATCTTTCCAACCCCAGGTGACGTGGCCGGGGTCGTCATGATCGTTAGCAACCGGCTTGTCGCCGGCAACGGCGGTCCAAAGGCTGGGCAATTCAATACCCTTGATGGGCCAGAGCGTGACAAATCCGCGCTCGTCCACGTGCTCAAGCGCGTCTTCGACACTGCTGAGCCGCAGCTTAGGTTTGAGGCGATAGGTTCTCCGTCGGTAGCTCTGGATGTCCTTATTAGAAACTGTGATTGTCATAGCCTGGACCTAATTCAATCCCACAAATTGGTGTGAGAAAAGGGGATCAAGGTGCTTGCTTCTGGTGAAGTTCGAGGAGCTCCACTTCGTGTGAGGGCACAAGCCCGACCTTCAGGGGAGTGGATGGATCGCGGCCTCGATCCCAGCTCAGCGTGTCGCTGATCGTTGTCTTAAGTGGACGAAAACGCAGACCTGCATTTATCGCCCGCGTGCAATCAACTGCCATCAATCCCGCGTTCTCGGGTCCCGGGAGCCACATGGGCATCTGGCTCCATGGGGTGATGCCGGCGTCGAGCAGGAAGGATCCGTCGACCCAGGTCAATCGGGCTTCCTCTCTACTGAAACCGGAGCAGGTTTGCAGCAGGTCACCGAGCGTAAGCGGATTCTCGGGACCGGTGATGTTAAAGATCCCTGTCGTGCCTGCTTCGATCATGTCGAGGGTCCAGGAGGCAAGATCGCGGGCGTCGATGAATTGCACGTTTTGCTCGGGTGGGGCGGGTGCGAGAATATTCCCACCCCGTGCGCAGCGGCGGACCCAATACGTGAAGCGATCCGTAGGGTCGTGAGGGCCCACGATAAGACCGGGGCGGATTAAGAGCGATTTCCCTGGTATCTCCTCCTGGATCGCCGCCTCACAAAGCGCCTTTAGCGGACCGTAAGTGTCGCCCGTGATCTCTTCCACCATCTCGTCATCGAGTGAGCCCACGGGGTCGCTCTCTGAGAGGCTCTCTTTTTTAAAGCTGGCGAATACAGAAATGGTTGAGATGAAGGCGTAAAGGCCGGTGTGATTAGATAAGGCACGAACCGATTTTCGCACGATGCGGGGAACGTACCCGCACGTGTCAATGACGGCATCCCAAGTCCTCTCCCGAAGTGGAGCCAAATCCCCATCGCGATCTCCGACGAGCTTCTCGACATCAGGGAAAAGGTTGGGATTGGTAACGCCGCGGTTAAAGAGCGTTACATGGTGTTTCCGGTCAATCGCTGTGCGCACGATGTGACGGCCGACGAATTGCGTTCCACCGAGAAGAAGGATATCCATACAGCAACTCTCCACAGGAGATACCTTGGATTTGGGATCTCTTCAATGTTCTAAATTGGTACCGACTTATGTCCGTCGCGTCATTGTCATTCTGAGCATCCCTTCGGCGTTACTCCCCACTCCCTGCGGGCGCCCAGAAAGACTCTGAGTAGTTCCTGAACAATCTACAAGGCTTGGTCGAGATTGGAGGCTTGCCCAGTCGAAGTTCGATAGCTCAATTGTACCGATATTACGAGCGATTATAGCAAGGTGTTTGCACAGGCGGACTCTGGCTTGACCTGAAAATATGATGTCACGCTTGGTCATGGACGCGATGCCACGAAGAATGTGATACATGGCGCTGCAATGGATCTCAAACCTCATTTCCAGGGGATTGATCATGAATTAGGGTTCTTGCTCCGAGTGCCGCCGCGGGATATCATGGGCGCATGATGGATGAAGAGAACCTCGTACGCGCGGCGAAGCGCGGCGACCTGGATGCCTTCAATCGGCTTGTTCTTGAATATCAGAGCCGGGCATATAACCTCGCTTATCGTTTCATGAGTGATCCGGCTTCCGCGGCGGATGTGACTCAGGATGCCTTCATCTCCGCCTTCCGCGGTTTAGGGAAGTTCCGTGGTGGATCTTTTCGATCGTGGTTGCTGCGAATTGTGGTGAACGCATGCTACGATGAACTCCGCCGCAGGAAACGCCGCCCGACGTCTTCACTGGATGAATTCTCCGATGATGGCGATCGATTATCCGTTGAACCCGGGACATCGTTTTCCCATGAGAGCATGAAACCCGAGCAGGAGGTTGAGCGGTCTGAATTACGCGCCGCTATCGAGAAGTGCCTTGAAGAGCTTCCCCCTGATTTTAAGGCGGTTGCTGTGTTGGTAGATGTACAGGGGTTTGATTACAAAGAGACGGCACGAGTGATTGGCAGCCCTGTCGGGACGGTGAAGAGCCGGCTGGCACGTGCGCGCGGGAGACTGCGCGAATGTCTGAATCGACGAGGGGAACTTTTGCCATCCAGGTTTCGTCTGGATGATGAGACTATTTGATGAAGGATTTAAACCATCTTCCTACCCGTGATCTTGTAATATTGTCGGCATATCTCGATGGCGAGTTATCCGCGCGCGATCTTGCTCGCTTGCTCGCACGCCTGGAGCGTGAACCGGAGTTGGCGCAGGTACTTGAAGAAATGAAAGCTGTTGTTAAGCAGCTAGGATCGCTTCCGGAAGCTTCTTTGCCGCGCAGCTTCACATTGACCCCCGAGGAAGCTGGGATTCGTTCTCGATCTCGTGTGTATCCCGTCTTCCAATTCGCAACGGCGCTCGCCGCCATTGCCTTCGTTGCCCTGGTAGGCTTGGATACTTTTACCGGTCAGTTCTCAATGGCCTCACGGGCGGCAGTGATGAGTGATGCGGTGGAAGAAGCTGCGGTTACCGCGCCACAGGATGAAGTTGAACCCAGTGCCGGGGAAACCTTCGCCCAGACTGACGATCAACGCGATGACGCTGATGTGATTATGGAGGAGGAGATCGCCGGAGCCCTTGCGCCGCCGGCGGTGGAAGCCCTGGAAGAACCCGAAGAAGCACTTCGTGCGGGAGCTTTACCCTCACCACAGCCTATGGCAGAAAAGGCGGTTGGAGCGGAGACGCTCGTGGGAGAAGGTGCTGTCGAACGGCCCGCTGAGCCATCCGCAGATTCGCACGCAGCGACGCCGGCCGCGGATGGCATGAACGCCGTGGTTGAGACACCCGAATCTGACATAGTGCCACCGGGCGATGTCGACCTGGCATTTGCGCAAGAAACAACCGGGCGTTCGAGCCCCGCCCCTTTTCCACTCCTGCGCCTGCTTGAAATTGGTTTCGGCGCCCTCGTATTGATACTCGGCAGCTTGACCCTCTGGATTCGATACAAACGCATATGAATAAATTTACCCCCATCCGCTTCTGTCCGTTCTGTGGGGTAGAAGTGGATGAGCGCCAGGCGTTCGGGAAGATCCGCCCGGTCTGTCCCGCATGTGGATATATTCACTTTCAGGACCCGAAAGTCGCGGCAGGGGTCCTTGTTGAGAGTGATGGGAAAGTATTGTTAGTGAGGCGCATCAATGTGCCGATGCAGGGAATGTGGACGCTTCCCGCTGGCTTCATAGAGGGGCAGGAAGATCCACAGTCCACCGCGGTCCGGGAGTGTTTGGAGGAGACCGGGTTGGAAATCGAAATCATCGATCTTTTGGATGTGGTGTATGGAATGGAACATCCGCGCGGCGCGTGTATCGTGATCTTCTATCGGGGACGGACCATTGGTGGTGAGTTGGCTGCAGGAGATGACGCGGACGCGGTCGGTTTCTTCGATGCTGGCGATCTTCCACCGCTGGGCTTTAAAGCGACCGCGCAGGTGCTGGCGCGGTGGATGGAAACACGTGAAGATTCAAGCGATTGCTCTTGATCCTTTTTTTTAAATAACCTCACTCTTAGTGGCGAACCGATGCAGGACACCTCGAGTCTTGTAAATCGAAGTTGAAAAGGTCTAATAAGACAGGCTTCAACTTACGGTCATTCTGAGGAGCGCAGCGACGAAGAATCTCGTTCCATGCAACAAGAACCCTTCTGTCTCAAAGAACGAGATGCTTCACTTCGTTCAGCATGACAGGTTTTATCATAATGTCATTCTTTGACAAACAGTTCCGAAGAATGTCCCCCCAATCAAGTAGAACTCTCCGGCACGAAACCCAAGATGCTGCGCTCCCAGAGCCTAGCCTGCGAAGTCCCCGACCGAAGGGGGTGGGGGGTATAGCAGAAGGAGTCGCTCAGCATGACATTACTGAGTATATAATTCATAAGTTGAATAGCAATCCAAAACGCTAATTTGCAAGGGAACGTTTTTGGAAGTCTTCACAGAGCTGGTTATAATCAGCGTAGACTCTGATTCTGTTCTGCTATCTTCATCATGGCTAAGGTCTGCGCACTTTAAGATTGTCGACTAGATTCATAAAGGTAAGAAGGTTTAATTCAAAATGCGATTCGATGTGTTCACGTTGTTTCCAGAAGTGATGGAGGATTATCTCCGAGCCGGCGTCCTGGGCAAAGCACAGGAATCAAGCCGGATTGAAGTGCGCCTTCATCATCTTCGGGATCATACAACCGATCGTCACCGAACGACCGACGACGAGCCGTACGGCGGCGGTGGCGGTATGGTGATGAAACCTGAGCCGATTTTCGCGGCTGTTGAATCTGTTCTCGAGGATAACCCGGGTGAGGTTCCTGTGATCCTGCTCACCCCTCAAGGCCGCGTTTTCGATCAAGCGATCGCGCGGGAGTTTGCAGGGATTGAGCGCATTGCGCTTATCTGCGGTCGTTATGAAGGTGTCGATGAACGTATCCGTGAGCATCTAGCGACCGATGAGATCTCCATCGGGGATTACGTCCTTTCCGGCGGCGAATTACCAGCGATGGTCATTATCGACGCAGTAAGCCGCTTGCTGCCTGGCGTTCTGGGGGATTCTGAGGCTACAGAAAAAGATTCGCATACCCACGGTTTGCTCGAGCATCCGCACTACACTCGACCGCCGGTTTTCCGCGGTTGGGAAGTGCCAGATGTTCTGCGCTCCGGCGACCATGCCCGCATCGCTGGTTGGCGCAAAGAGAAATCTCTGCTGCGAACCTATCTAAGACGTCCAGAGCTTCTCGACGAAACCCGGTTGACGGACAATGAGAGAGAAATACTAGAAGAATTAATTCGAACTAAAGAGGATGACTCGACATGAGAGCATTGGGGGAGAGCCATGGAAAGATGAGGATATGGGAGCGGAGGTTACTTCTCCCGGGTTTCGTATTCTTCTTAGGAGTATTACTCGCGGCATGTCGTGCCCCTGCATCCGTTGACATCCCTTTCCCGCCAGCGGCGACAGACGTTGAAACACCGGCGGCGATTGATCCAACTCCAATACCGCCGCTGCCGAAGACGCTTGTCGTGTGCCTTGATCGTGAACCCGAATCTCTATTTATTTATGGTGATGCCTACCTTTATGGAGAGACAGGCGGAGAGGCGCGGGCCGTGCTCGAAGCGATCTATGACGGACCGGTTGATCTAGCGAATTACCAGGCATTCCCGGTGATCCTACGTGAACTTCCCAGCTTTGAGGATGGAGGGGCGCGGCTGGAAGAAGTAACAGTCGCGGAGCATGAGATTTATCTTAACCCTGAGACCTTGCTGCCCGCGAACCTTCGCATAGGTGACCCCTACTTACCGGTTGGGTGCACAGGGGCCGAATGTATCGGTCGTTACCCGGGCGGCGAAGTTCAGATGGAACGACTGGTTGTTGAATTTCACCTTCTGCCCGGTTTGACCTGGTCCGATGGAGAACCACTCACCGCCTCCGACTCGCTTTTCTCCTTCGAACTCGATAGCGATCGAGACATCCCCACGACGAAATACCTCGTTGACCGGACAGCCTCGTATGAGGTCATTGACGAAACGACCATTCGCTGGACAGGTGTCCCCGGATATTTCGATCCTGAGTATGCGACTCTTTTCTGGAAACCCCTTCCGCAGCATCTACTAGGGGACTTTGCGGTAGTGGATCTCCAGAATGCCGAACTTGCCACGCGATATCCGATCGGGTGGGGAGCTTATCAAATCGAGGAATGGCTATCTGGAGAGCAGCTCCTGTTGACAAAGAATCCGCATTACTTCCGTGCCGGTGAGGGGCTGCCAATCTTTGATCGTTTGCTGTTCCGGTTTCTGCACAGTGATAGTACAACGGCGATCCAGCAGCTGCTGACCGGTGAGTGCGACCTTGTGGACGAATCACTGCTGGATGTCTCTGCAGCGGCCACGTTAATGCAGTATGCCGAGGAAGGGAGATTTAAAGTCGCTTGGGCCCCCGCTCCTGAAATCACCCGTCTGGATTTCAACGTTGCGCCAATTGGCCGTCTAGGCGAAGCGTTCTTCGAAGAGCCGCGCACGCGAAAGGCGCTTGCGCATTGCCTGGATCGTGAAACGCTAATCGAAGATGTCCTTCCAGGTTTTGGGACTTTAGCGGACAGCTATCTTGCAGCTGGAAATCCCGTCATTTCGAATGACCACGGCTTACCTCTCTACGATCCGGACACGGGCAGGGCGCTGCTCACAGAGGTGGGTTGGATCGATACGGATGACGTTGAAGAAACACCCAGGGTCGGTTATGCCGTTCCCGGGGTAGCTTTCGGAACGGATTTTTCATTCACATTATTGATAGCTGAAGGCGACTTGAATAACCAGACGGCCTCGAGCATTCAGGCTGACCTTGCGGCTTGCGGTGTCGAGGTGCAGGTGGAAGTCGTAGATTTCTCATCCTTGACAGCGCCATATCCTGAGGGATCAGTTTTCGGGCGGGGATTCGACGCTGTCATCTGGTCATGGCCGGAGTGGATCACCCCTTTGTGCGAGATGTTTGCTGGACGGGAGCTTCCGACAGAGAAGAGCCCATTTGGAGTTAATGCGACCGGTTTTAATGATCCTGCATACAACCAGGCTTGCGAAAGGGTTCTTCTGGGGCGGGTGGATGTCGAGGAATATTTGCAGGCATTGCTGGACACACAGGAAATCTTCGTCCAAGCCCTGCCAGGCATTCCGCTATTCCAGGCGCCGCGCTTTGTTGCGTATAGCAATGACATTTGTCGGATCGAGGTCGATCCGCTCTCTTTTAGTGTATTATTTGGGCTGGAGGACTTCGACGCGGGAGCAGGGTGTCCGTGAAGGCTCGGGCACCATCGAACGCCAATGAACCTGATTGAACCTTCTGGCTATATTGAGAGTATCTACTCAGGATAATGGAAATTAACTCGTGGAAGATAAACACGATCGGGATTTGATCCTCGAATTACAAGCAGGGGAACTCAACGCGCTAGGTGACATGTATGACCGCCATCGTCACTTAGTCTATCGAACTGCGCTTGCGATTACATGTGACCCTGAGATGGCCGCCGACCTGCTGCAAGAGGTTTTCCTGCGCCTTCACCGTTTTGCGGAGCGCATCGATCCTACTCGGCCGCTGCAACCGTGGTTGTATCGGATGACGGTCAATCTCTCGTATACATGGGTCAAACGTAAAAGTCGCTGGATGCGTTATATCAATGAGATGGCTGAGCGCATCGTACTGGAGCGTCGTCCTCCCTCCCCGCACAATATCGCCGAGCGAGACGAAAGTTGGCGCTGGGTTAGGCAGGCGATCCTCGCACTTCCTGTCCAGCAGCGCATGGTGGTTGTTCTTTATTACATCAACGATCTTTCTTTGAAGGAGATCTCCGAAATCCTGGAGATCCCGGTCGGTACGGTAAAATCGCGCTTGCATTATGCTAGACGGGTATTAAAGAAACAACTCGGTGCTCACAAGGAAGTATTGCGGACGGTATTTTATGAGACGACGTGAAGTGTATAAGCACGATGTGTTCGACAGTTATGTGAGTCGCTTGTTTAAGAATTGGGCGTTTGAATTTCCACTGCCAAAGAATGGTCGATTGTTGCTGCTTAAACAAGTCAAACAGACGACGGACAATCCATTTCTCTGGTTTTATCTGCCTCTTGCCGTAGCCCGCTGGTCTTTCCGTAACCTGATTCTTGAACCAATTGATATCGCCTTCCAACCTGTGCTATACTTTTCCGACGTAGACTTATATCCCACCTATGTCACTGATAAAATGCTTCATCAATCGTTTATTGGCTAAGGACGGAGTAAACCATATCGTCCGGCGTGGCGCGTAACACCGTCATCGTCTAACTTCAAAGACATTGCTTATCAACGGGAGCTTATTCACAGGACGCATCGAATTGGTTATTCAAAGCCATTTGTTCTAACTTTGTATCCTGTTAGGAGTGTGTTTCCATATTGGACGGTATCAACTCTTACAATCCTGGCTTCGGGTCACGACACACCTTGTGGGCCCACCCAGATATTGAGAAGAAGCAGATAGCGCATTCTGAATTCCAGACATATCTCCCATACATTCTTTACGATTCTATCCATAAGTTTGCTGATTAAGATCACATGAGGATCCAGACGATTACGGTATAATAATTCAGCATATAACCTCGCAAATCGACAGAGGAGAGCGACCTTGGCGCCAAAAGTTCTGGAAGTGAACAATCTAAAGACCCGGTTTCACACGAATGAAGGAACAGTGCATGCGGTGAACGGGGTCTCTTTTTATATTGGTGAGGGGGAGACGCTGGGCATCGTAGGGGAGAGTGGGTGCGGGAAGAGCGTCTCCGTGCTTTCGGTGATGCGCTTGATCCCGCAGCCTCCCGGGGAAGTGATATGCGACAGCGTGATGTTCTACGATCGCAATCTTGTGGAGCTTAAAGAGGATGAGATGCGGGAAGTGAGGGGGAGCCAGATCGCGATGATCTTCCAGGATCCGATGACATCGCTGAACCCGGTGCTGACGATCGGATTCCAGATCATGGAGCCCTTGCGAGTGCACCTGGGGATGAGCGAGGAGGAGGCGCGGGAGAGGGCAGCAGATCTGTTGAACCTGGTTGGAATCCCGGAGGCGGCTGATCGATTGGATGATTACCCGCATCAATTCAGTGGTGGGATGAGGCAGCGGGCGATGATCGCGATGGCACTGTCGTGTAACCCGCCTATGCTGATCGCGGACGAACCGACGACGGCCCTGGATGTGACGATTCAGGCGCAAATCGTGGATTTGGTGAAGCGCTTGCGGGACCAGTTAGGGATGTCGCTGATCTGGATCACGCACGATCTCGGGGTGGTTGCCGGGTTGGCAGACCGGGTGATGGTGATGTACGCGGGGTATGTCGTGGAGGAGGCGGATATCCTCCCTCTGTATGAGGATCCACGACATCCTTACACGTATGCCTTACTGCAGTCGCTGCCGCGCATGGATGGCAGTCCGGGAGAGGACCTGATGTCAATTAAGGGTATTCCGCCGGAACTGTATGATTTACCTGAAGGGTGTGCGTTTGCACCACGCTGCGCATTTGTGACCGAGAAATGCTGGGTGGAGATCCCGCAGTTGGAGGAAATTGCCCCAGGGCATCGGATTGCGTGCTTTGTGGACATCAAGACAGGTGAACTTCGATGAGTGAGAACGGGGCGCTGATCAGAGTAGACAAGATGACGAAGCACTTCCCGATCACGCGCGGGATCGTAATCCAGCGTGAGGTTGGGGCGGTACAGGCTGTAGACAAGGTGACGTTCGACATCCGCAAAGGGGAGACGCTTGGATTAGTGGGCGAAAGCGGCTGTGGGAAGTCGACGACGGGGCGGACGATCCTTCAATTGCACCGGCCGACGGCCGGGAAGGTTTACTACGAGGATCAGGATCTAACGGAGTTGAAGGGAGAGGGGTTACGCCGGATGAGGCGCAACATGCAGATGATCTTCCAGGATCCGTATGCATCACTGAATCCTCGGTTGACCATTGCCAGTATTATCGCCGAGCCGCTGGAAGTGCATGGGATCGGGAATGCGAAAGAGCGCCGGGCGAAAGTGCAGGATCTATTAAAGCTGGTGGGGCTGAGCCCGCATTTCATCAATCGCTATCCGCATGAGTTCAGTGGTGGACAGCGGCAGCGGATTGGCGTGGCGCGAGCGCTGGCATTGCAGCCGGAATTCATCGTCTGTGATGAGCCGATCTCGGCTTTGGACGTATCGATCCAGGCGCAGGTGGTTAACTTGCTGGAGGAGTTGCAGGAGACTTTTGGACTTACGTACTTATTCATAGCACATGACCTGAGCATGGTGCGGCACATTTCGGACCGAACCGCGGTGATGTATTTGGGGAAGATCGTGGAACTGGCGACGCGCGATGAACTGTATTCGCATCCACTGCATCCCTATACGCAAGCGCTGCTGAGTGCGGTTCCGGTGCCGAATCCGGCGAAGGAGAGGAAGCGGCAGCGCATTATTCTGGAGGGGGATGTGCCGAGCGCGGCGAATCCTCCGACTGGATGCCGGTTTAATCCCCGCTGCCCGCTGGCGATTGACATCTGCTCAGAAGTAGATCCCGAGTGGCGAGAGGTTGGCCCGGACCATTGGGTCGCATGCCACGTCGTCTAAGGCATCATTTTATTTGGAAAATCCATGGACCCTTTTCGGCTCCAGATGGATTGCTGAAATTTGAGTAGAAAGAAGGAGGTGAGGCTAGCAGATAAACGCAAAATAGAACTGAGAAGGATCGTTTTAAGACGTGCTTACTAAATCAGAAGGAGAAGAGAGCACAATGAAGAATAAAAGTTTTTCAATAGTGGCGCTGCTCATCGTCGCCAGCATGGTTCTGGCGGCCTGTGGAACGACACCAGCCGTTGAGACCGTGATCGTAGAGATCGGTGGCGAGACTGTGGTAGTCACGGCTACGCCGAAGACCCCTTACGAACCCGTCGTCCTGAATGCCAACTTGGGCGCCGAACCTCCAACCGCCGACCCATCACTGGCGACCGATACCACTTCGGTTGAAGTCGATGGCCAGATGTTCATGGGCTTGACCACGATTGACCAAGAGTCAAGCGAGGTCCTTCCCTTTTTGGCGACGGACTGGTCCGTATCCGATGATGGGTTGACCTGGACCTTCAACATGCGCAGCGACGTGCCGTGGGTGCAGTACAACACGAGCACAGCCGAAGTTGACCTGGTCTATGATGCTGATGGCAACCAGCGCTTCGTGAACGCATACGACGTTGAATATGCTGTCAAACGAACCATCAATCCTGACACGGCTTCCGACTACTCTTACGTCCTATACATCATCAAGAACGCCCAGGCAGTAAACGAGGGCGACGAAGGTGTGACCGTAGACGACATCGGCGTGACGGCTGTGGACGATGTCACCGTCGAGTTCACGCTCGAATCCCCGGCAGGTTTCTTCGGAGCCATCGCCAGCATGTGGATTGCTTCCCCGATGCCGCAGTGGACAATCGAGGCTGCAGGTGATAAGTGGACCGAGCCCGGCACGATCGTCACCAATGGACCATACGTGATGACCGAGTGGGTTCATGGTTCTGAGCTTAACATGAAGAAGAACCCCTACTGGCCAGATGCTGACACAGTACAAATCGATGAAATCCATTACGTGATGATCGTCGAAGCATCCACCGCATTCGCGATGTACGAAAACGGCGAACTTGACACTGTAGCACTACCTTCACCTGAGGTGGATCGCGTCAAGGCTGATCCAGTGTTGAGCGCCGAATACTATCAGGCACCTGTTGCTTGCACGTACTATTACGGTTTCGTCAACAACAAGGCGCCGATGGATGATGTGCGCGTGCGCAAGGCTTTCTCGATGACCGTGGACAAGCAATCGGTGATCGACAACGTCCTCAAGGGTGGGCAGTTGCCGGCCGGTTTCTTTGCGCCTCCAGGCATCTTCGGACGTCCGGATGACGACTTGGGTATCGGCCTGCCATATGATATCGCCGCAGCGAATGCCTTGCTCGACGAGTACCTGGCCGAGAAGGGTATAACCCGCGAAGATCTCGAGGTCACGTTGATGCACAACACTTCAGAGGGTCACGCCAACATCGCCGCTGCTATCCAGCAGATGTGGCTGGACAACCTGGGTGTTCAGGTTAGCGTCGAGAACCAGGAGTGGGGTGTTTACCTGGATACGGTTGGGAATGATACGCCCATTGAGGAAGTGCCACATGTCTTCCGGATGGGCTGGTGCGCTGACTACGCGGATGAGAACAACTGGGTCTATGAAGTGTTCAATTCCGACGCTGGCGCCAACCGCCTGCGCCGAGGCTGTGTGGACGACGTCTGCAAAGAGGTTGTTCTCCAAGAGTTCGATCTGATCACCGAGCAGGCTAAGGCAGAGCAGGATCCTGACGTCCGCAAGGAACTCTACACCGAAGCGGAAAGACTGCTATCTGAGGTAGAAGCGGCGTACATCCCGATCTACTTCTACACTCGGATGACGATGACCAAGCCGTATCTGACCCGATACTATCCATCGGTAGCCACTCCTGCGTGGTACCTGTGGACGATCGATCCGGACGCTAGGGGGTACTAAAACCTAGTAGTATCGAGCGGAAGAATGCAAGGGGAGGCCGGACAACCCCGGCCTCCCCCAGGC
>JBARSI010000074.1:0-7350 GCA_049644665.1 Anaerolineales bacterium | reverse complement strand
GCTTGAAGATGTGGGCTTACTAATCTCGAGTGTCGAGGGTAATAGAAAATACTTCCGAGCAAATCGGCAATCCCCCGTTTTCCCCGACCTTAGAGCGCTCATGGTAAAGACAGCAGGTATAGGAGATCAATTGAAGAAGGTCCTTCAAGAACGATCAGACGCTATCCGATCGGCATTCATATTTGGTTCATTTGCACGAGGGTCAGAGACTTCGACCAGCGATATCGATCTCATCGTTATCGGTAACATTACAAGCCGGGAATTATCCCGTCAATTAACACCACTCAAAGAGCAATTGGATCGCGAGATGAATCCCGTTACTGTTCGAGTACATGATTTCCAGGAAAATGTCAAAAAAGGCGATTTGTTCACGCAGACGATCATGGAGGAGCCTAAGATTTTTCTTATAGGCGATGAAGATGGACTTCAAGCGTTGGCTGGCAGAAGAACGGCTTAGAACCCACAAGACAAATGACGAAGAGATCCGGGGTTTGCTCGATATCGTGCGGCGGGATTTGAATGATGCATCGGTTCCAGATTTATCAACCGACCGTCGTTTTCTGATCGCTTACGAAGGTGCACTAACGCTGGCGACGATCCCTTTGTACTGTGCGGGATATGAAACATACGGGCGAGGGCATCACTGGCTTACATTTAGAATTCTTCCTGAAGTAATGGGCGAAGAGTTTTCCGATCTAGTAGAGTACTTTGATCAATGTCGCACGAAGCGAAATATTGGAACATACGATCGCAGTGGCCAGATCTCAGAGTCTGAGTTAGATGAGTTGCTGGTTGAGGTTGTATCATCCCAGGAAGACGTTGTAGATTGGTTGAAGGTCAATCACTCGGACCTGATCTAAATTTAAATTTCTTCGCAATTTTGAATACTCAAATTCCATCCGATAATTAGCGTAATTGTTAAAATTATGAGATTTATTTCCGATTAATGGGTAATCGGTATCAAGCGTCGGTAAAGCATAACGAAATGGATTTCAGAGTAGTTGTTCCTCTTAGCGTCTCAGCGGTTCCAACTTCCACAACCCACTTTCCAGTGCAGGCAGTGCGTTAAGCCTCTAGTTGTTTGACGAGACGGAGCAGCCATTGTCCATGGAAACCGTCAACGCATAACCGGAAGAGGCGCCATCCTGATCGAAGAAGAAGGTGAGCCGCTTCGAAGTCCCCTGGGGGATGGTTCGAGTACTTGTATCCCAACTAGAACTGACGGATGTCGGCGGGTCTTTATCATTGCCTTGCCACAGTATCTCTGAATTGAAGTGGATTTCCTTTAGTGATACATTGCTGCTCGGCCAATTGAGGTAGATGCTCGCCGTTTTTACCATCTTGGACCCGCCATTAAATACGCTCCAACTCACTTCCTGCCCGTTAACCGAAAAGCCGCTCAAAGCGAGCGTTGTACAAACATCTACCGTCGGCGTGGGTGACGGCACTGTTGTCGGCGTATTCGTCAGTGTTGGTGGGATGGAAGGGGTGGGGGGCGGTTCAGTGGGGGGCAATGAGGTCGCAGTCGATATGTCCTCAGGGGGAGGGCTGTCCGCGGACCCCGGCGGAGGATCATGTATTGAAGCGGGCGTAGGCGATCCGATTGGAATCGGGTCTGCACCTTCCCCCTGGGTTGCAGTCGCGGTGAGGGGAGGGGGCAGGATAAATCCCCCCTTGCCACCGGATGTAGACATAGCTTCGATCGTCGCTGCCAACGCCGTCACTTCGGCTGAATTCATGTTCCCGACATCGAGGGTGATCATCGCAACCTCGTTTGGAGGGCGTTCAAGATATTCCTTAACACTGGCGTATGCCAGCGGGATGGCTGACAGGAACAATAATAAAAGCGCAGCCAGGACGGCCGTTCTAAAGCGGCGGGACATCCCCTTTATTGGCTCATCTTCAGTGTCAGGTTGAATTTCTGCAGCAGCGTTCGGCGGCACAAGGGAGATGTCGGGAGCAGGTTTATTTCTTGGATCGAGCGTATGGGTAAGGGCTGCCTGGAAAATATTATTCATCTCGGCCACGGTGGCGAAGCGGTCATCGGGATCTTTGGCAGTGGCTTTCAATATCACTCGTTCGATCAACTCCGGCACATGAGGGTTTTTCGAGCGTGGGATGGGTAAGGGTTCACTGATCTGCTTGACGACAACAGCCAGTGGGGTCTCAGCTTCGAACGGTAAATGCGTTGTCGCCAATTGATACAGGATAATCCCCAGAGAGTACTGGTCCGACCTGGCGTCCACTTTCTCGCCACGGCCTTGTTCCGGGGAAATATAGGCTGGGGTGCCAAGTAAGTTCGAGCCGGTCAAGCTGATGGACGCATCGTGGATTCGGGCCAAACCGAAATCGGCCAGAAGGGCATTCCCCTCATCATCGAGCAGAATGTTTGAGGGTTTGACGTCTCGATGCACTACTCCCTGTTGATGAGCATAATCGAGTGCGCCGGCGATCTCGTCAAAGATGCGGGCGCCTTCGGAGAAGGTCAACCAGTCCTCTTCTAATCTTTCTGCTAGGCTTCCGGCCTTGATGTAGGGCATCACCAGATAGGCAACCCCGTTTATCTCTCCATAATCCAGCACCGGCACGATATGTGGGTGTTCAAGCTGCATGACGACGCGAGCCTCGCGCTGGAAGCGTTTGTCGCCATGTTGATGCAGCGCCCTGGCGCTTGAAAGGACCTTGATCGCAAGATACCCATCCTGAGTGGGATCAACGGCTTTATAAACGGTGGCCATGCCACCCTGTCCAATTTGCTCGAGCAGCTGATAGTTCCCCAGACTTTTTAGCATCATGATGCTCATGCTCACATTCTCAAAAGAACGATCGGCAGAGTGTTATGTTCAGGTATTTCGCCCCTGGAATGGGTGACCTCGTTTTTTCCAATTGACATCCGCCTATGCCCCATGATTCTTGTGGACCGATCAAGAATCTCCAAGAAACCGACTCGGATTCCATTAAACCCTGTGGGTTCGCCTACGGCAGAATGTCTGTAGGCTTATTGCATCAAAAGCAGTGTTAGGGGATGCTGGACCCCAACGGGTGATGCAATCCACTGCAAAGGGGATCGATTGGATGGTTGCATGAAAAAAGTGTCCCCCGGGTTTAGAAGTTAACTCAGTTTACACACGTTTGCCGATGAAAATCCTTACAATGAACATACATTCCCCGGTGATAGGGCTTTTTTTATCACTCCCTGAAGCGTGGCCTGGCACATTTGCGCTGTTTTGAGCCCTGCTCCGAAATTCAGTTGTGAATTTGTGAGGCGATTAAGCCCCCGCCGTGACGGCAGCCATTGTGCAATCTACGCTTTCAAGTTCTCCAGTCTGAGTCCGCTTCCCGGAGATAATTTCCCTTATCTGAACCATGCTCTCAGGTAGGCCATGATTAAATGCCAGTTGTCGATTAGAGCGAAGATGCCCACGCCAACCATGAGGAGCCCGCCGATCGTGTTGATGGCCCGCGAACGCCGGGCGAAGAAACGCACGATCCACGGCTAACGACCTCTCCAGACATCGTTTGGGAATGTAAGATTCGATGGTGCCCACGGCTTCTAAGCAATTGATAGGCCTAGTTGCGTAAGAATTATTCAGCGAAATCATTGCTCTCAGTGTCTCGGTAGTTCCGGTTTGAACCTCTGGAGGCCGGCACAATCTTCCTTCAAAAACCTTCATTGACTATACATAAGAGGCATCCGATTGGCGACAATATCGGAAACAAAATGAATGTCTGTGGAACTGCAGGAATGAAGTTCTGGTATTGACAGAACCGCCAAAACTTGTACAATAACATTGTACAAGTAAGGAGTGGCAGAATGACGATTGAAGTCAGCTATTCTCAAGCACGCCAGAAGCTTGCCTCGCTTTTGGATGATGTGACCCAAAATAGGGAAGTCGTGATTATTAATCGCCGTGGAGGAGAGCCTGCTGCGCTGATCGCCGCGGACGAATTAGCAAGCCTTACCGAGACTGCGCATCTTCTTCGCTCGCCGGCGAATGCTGAACATTTGCTCGCAGCGCTTGCCAGAGCGCTTAAGGGTGAGGGGCAGGTCTTGACGATGGCTGAGCTCACGGCTGAGGTTGGCCTTGGTGAATAAGGATCTCGAGCCTGTCTTTCAACCAGAGTATATTGAGGACTTAAAGTACTGGGTGAAGAATGATCGAAAGACGGCGCTCCGAGTTATCAAGCTGGTTGAAGATATACTACGTGATCCGCATGCTGGAATTGGGAAACCGGAACCCTTGAAGTATCTGGCACCCGGCACATGGTCCCGCCGAATTACTCTTGAGCACCGTATTGTCTATCTGGTGCGTGACAAACGGATAGATTTTCTTCAAACTCGGTACCACTATTAACTCCCCCTCTTAACGCAGAAGTTCCGATATATCCATGCATCCGATAATAAGAAATATCGGATCCAAATTTCTTCGAGGATTCGATTATTAGCACAAGCAGACGCAGGATAAGAGATTCCAACGAGTTCTTGGGCATCCAACAGGGCATTACTTGTATTGATTGATAATGATAATATGTAAGGTAAGATATAATCTAGAATACGTACATAATCTGGAGAGTAAGAAATGGTTGGTTCAAAGATTACAACGAGAGGCCAAACGACGATCCCGAAAAAGATCCGCGAGCGCCTGAATCTTGAGCCCGGCGATCGAGTGCTTTTCCTCGAGAAAGATGGAGAAATTGTGCTGCAGCCGTTAATCCATTCGCTTCGCGATCGCAGGGGCAGTGTAATGCCCCGAAATCGGCCGGAAGAATTCAATAAAGTTCGTGATCAGGTGAAGAAGCGAATGGCGGAACGAGGTATCGATGGATAGACACTTTGTCGACACCAATATCTTCCTCCGTTTCTTAACCAACGATAGCCCGGATCAGGCTCAGGTGGTTGATCAACTTCTTGTGCGGGCCGAGCTGGGGGAGCTTCAGCTGCATACGAGTGTCCTCACCATGGCTGAAATCGTTTGGACGTTAGAATCGTATTATAACCTCAAGCGAGAAGATGTGCGCGATCAGGTTGTTGCGATTCTCAATACGCCGGGACTGCAGGTTGAATATGCGGACATCATTGCCAGGGCGATGATCCTCTATGCCGATGAGAACATCGATTTCGTGGATGCTTATAACGGTATTTGGTTGCAGGAACAAGGTCTTTCCTCGGCGATTACCTTCGACACCAAACATTTCCAGCACATTACAGGCGTGACAGCTCGAACCCCGACTGATCTCGGATGAGCCAAGAGAAATATTGAAGAAGGCCTTGCACATTCTTAGGCATCAGCGGGCATCCAACAGGATGGCTGCCGGGTCCGATTTCGATCAAAGAACCAACAGCTCATCGCCGCTTCCGATCGTGCCAAAGTCAGCTTCCTACTCTTCATTTCATGTTCAGCTGAAATGAAGAGTAGGCCACGAGAAGGTTATCCCTCAATCGAATTGGTTGATGGCTGGTTGAGCGTATACACTTTGAATTCAATTGACTACAAAATGTATACTGGAGAACCGCATTTTCTAACTGGCGAGGGACTAAAGCATAGATTCCCTCCAAGCTCGTTATCGCCTTTTATACCCCTCACCTGGTGACTTTGAACTCCCCTGGGCATCCGATATTCCGTCGAAACGGCATTAAGTTTATTAAGGAATCAAATTGTGCTCGTAACCGAGTCTCGTATTTCATATGGGTCCGATTTGAGATATCAACGGAAACCCACTTACCTCCGAGATCGGGAGTCGTCTTGTTGTGTGCTCACGTTTGTCTTGGTTTTGTTGTTTATCGAGCTCAGTCGTGATCAGTCCTCAATCCACCTTATATTTAAACAGCCACCGATCACCAAGGGCGAACGACAAATCGACGATGGCTCTTGCCATTATCTCCAATAGAAATCAGCTTGCGAAATATGACTCCTAGTTGCTTATCCGCGCTAATAAGTATATGATTATTAACGTTAAGGGCCGTTCCTCAAACCATCCGATTGATAGTGTTGCGAAGGACGCGAAGGTTCGACAAACATAGCATTAACTGGCAATGAATGTACGACAGCATCGTTGCTATGAACCTGATCAACAGTGAATGGGATGAGGAATGGATACCAACATTCTCCCACTATACTCTTCGGTTATTCATCACCCCTCTATGTGTGAAATCTTCATTGGTGTCTAGATTTGTATCTCTTGCTGATCCTGTCGATATTTACGCCATACCATAAAGCACTAAGGTCGCGTTCGGTCAAACCAGTCAAGTAGATGGAGCTTTTCATTCGTTCGATGCTGGCGAAGTCTCAACTTGGTTGGGTAGGGGAAGAATAGCAGAAAGGAGAGTGCCTATAGGTAAAACCGGTTAAAAGGATCGCCCTTATTAAGTTCGTTCAACGAGAGGCATAAGGAGTGAACAGAGATGAATTCGTTATTCATTCTAATTCTAGCTGGACTCGGCATTGGTATAGGGTATGGGATCTACGCAAAAAGAATCGACAGGGATATTGTCCAGCCCAGTGACACGAAAGCCACTCCGGCAAAAATGTATATGGACGGAGTCGATTTCACTCCAGCCAGCCGAAACGTACTTTTCGGCTACCAATTCAAATCCGTCGCTGCTTTGGCGCCATTGACAGGTCCCATCGTGGCTGTCCAGTGGGGCTGGCTGCCAGCGCTGCTATGGATCATCCTGGGCGTCTTTTTCATCGGCTGGGTCCAGGACTACGGAACTTTGATCATGGGTGTGCGACGCGATGGTGAAACGATGAGCGCTTTAAGCTACAAACTCATCTCGCCGCGCGCCCGCACGATCCTACTAATCTTTATCTACTTCTATCTGCTCCTGATCATGGGTGCGTTTGGAAACGCAGTAGGTAAGTCGCTGATGATCAAACCGGAGGTGCCATTCGGCATGATTACCCTCGTTCTAATGGGCGTGATCGCTGGACAGATGACCTATAAATGGAAGCAAGACATCATCCTGACCAGCATTGTTACAGTTGCGCTCACCTTTGTGGGAATCTGGGTCGGGACGCTGCCAGTCGTCACGGGCTTCTTCTCCAGCCTGTATGGTGGAGCGGAGTCACCGGTCATCTTCTTGGGTAACACCCAGGCGGCAGTTGTTGGTACGCTGCTCATGTTGTTGTTCTGCTACCTCGGATCGGTTCTCCCGATCTGGTCCTTCGCACAACCAGTTAACTATGTTTCCTTCTGGATCGTCACTTTGGGTATGGTCGGCGGTGTGATCGGACTTCTGATCTGGCGCCCTGGTATGGGCGACTTCCCGGCTTTTACCGGCTTTAACGCCGCAGCTGGCCCGCTGTGGCCCATGCTCTTTGTCACGATCGCCTGTGGAGCCATCTCCGG
>JBARSI010000073.1:0-2242 GCA_049644665.1 Anaerolineales bacterium | reverse complement strand
CCAACAAGAATCAGTTTATGGAACATTGGGAACTCCATTCCGATGGGGAGTGTCTTTAGTTACGGCCCGGGTGGCCGTGAGAGCATAAAATGCGCCCATCGGTGACTAGAACAATTGTACTATTTTTAATCTCACATGTCAAGAGTCAATTATCGAATTGGGCGCAATCGGATTTACTCCAAGCCTTTAAAAACCATCGCCATGCTGTAGAAGGATTCAAGGATGGCGTTGGAAATTTCGTCACTGGCGGGGAATGGCCGACCGTCGGTGTCGAGGAGAAACGGCACGAGCTCCAGTTCACGAATTCCACGAGCGTCGATCCAAATATTCAGCAACCCTGTCTCAGGTGGACCGGCATCTTCGAAGGCGAAGTTGCCCAGGCCGTAGGCGATCACACTGTTACGGATAAGTTCAATGGGCTGCAGGACATGTGCGTGGTGCCCGATAACGAGCTTTGCGCCAGCTTCCGTGGCGGCATGAGCAGCGGCTACCTGGGGCGGACTCGGTTGAATCACGTTCTCGTACCCGCTGTGCAAGATGACAACTATGAGATCGGCTTGTGTGAGGGCAGCGGTGACATCGGCCCGAATGCGGTTCGGCTCGGCCCAGGCGACCCCGGTAGAATTCTCGCCGGCGATCCAATCCCGGGCATCAAAGCCCCGGAATTCGACGGGCACATCCACGTAAGCCAGGAAGGCGAGCTTGATCCCGTTCATATCGAAGATAGCCAGGCGGTGGGCGGCGGCATCGTCCGCTCCAGCGCCGACAGTATTAATTCCACGCGCCTCCAGCAATTGGATTGCTTGCAACAACCCCTCCGCGCCGAAATCCATGGCGTGGTTGTTCGCCAGGGAGAGCAAATCGAATCCCGCCAGCGATAATGTCTCGACCGTCTCACCTGGTGCACGGAAGGTGTAGCCTTTGTTCTCGGGGGTGCCCAGGTCGCCGAGTGCCGATTCGAGGTTCCCGATCGTTATGTCGGCTGTGGAGAGTGTGCCTTCGACCAGCGCAAAGGGGTAACCCACATCACCGGCGAGGACCGCCTCCCCGAGCGCACGGTCAAGCATCACATCGCCTACTGCCGCAAGGTGAATGACGGCGTCAGAAGTCAGTTCCTTGCTCAACCTTTGAGCCAGTTCTTCGGCAGCACTCTCTAGCCCCGGCGAGCTGTGTAGAGACCATTCATCCCGCAGCGGGAAATCGGGATCGGAAGGATGGAGACCGTCTACAAGGAGCGATCTCAGATTGGGGGTAATTTCTGACCAATCCATTACGGCAATAAAGGTGCTGCCTTCTGCCAGGATCTGTTCCGCCTCCGGCAGTGAGATGTGCACCCACGAGCTTGAGAGTGGAACCGCCAGTGAAAGCGGGCGGCTCCCAGCCGGAATACCCTCTGAATCGTTCAATAACACCAGGTCGAAGATGCCTTGTGAAAGGTTTTCATTCAGCGCGGTTGACGGTTCAATCACCCATTCCCATTTCGATCCTGTCCCGGATAAGTTCTCAACGGCTTGGGCAGCAGATTGTGCCCATTGTGGCGGCACGCCGAGGAGTAGAGAGTGTGGGGGCGCAGGTGTGGGCTCGGACGGGGATGGATTATTTGTTGGCGTGTGAACCGCGGATTGGGGTTGCTCCGCAGTGGGGGCTGCCCCCGTCTCCGGTGTGGAGGCCGGGGGCGGGATTACCTGACAGCCCGACAACGCCAGCAGCGCCACGAGAAGGATGGCCGAGAGGTTTTTAGCGTGTCGCAGCAGAGAAACAATGTTCATAGATTTGCTTTCACGGACAACGAGAGAAAAATCGATTCCAAGGAATTATACGACTGTTCGCTTTATGCGCCCGAGACAGCGCCAGGTCAAGCCCTGCGAATGAGAGGAAAAGAAGCCGGGGCAAAATGTAGACCCGCCCCAGCGATCACGCAAGCGAAATTACAGCGGCAGGAATTTGGCTACTGGCTGTAGCCCAACGGTTCGAGTTCCTCCTCGACGACCTTGACCACTAAATCGTCGAGAGAAAGGACGCTGTAGTCATCGACGTGGTGGGGTGTGTCATCCCCGGGGCCTCCACCCGCTCCGTAGGTGAGGAAGAGGAACTTGCCGCCGGTCATCTGCGCTAACTGACGGAAGACGTACTCCCCCTGGTCGTCGAGCCCGCTCGAGGCGAGCGGGAAGATCTTGATCCCATCTTCCGCTGCTGCGAAGATCTCTTGAGCGTAGTCGTAGTCTTGACTGTAATCGAGATG
>JBARSI010000072.1:0-9293 GCA_049644665.1 Anaerolineales bacterium | reverse complement strand
CTTGCCTCAACGCTCTCAGAACCCCACAAACGAGGCGAGCCAACTGTGCCGGAGGCGGGTGACCTGACGCGGTACACAGGTCGTGAACTTATCAAGCTGGGGCTAGCAGATGATAAGCCCGTTTTAGCCAGTATAGGGGTTGCAGCACTCAATGCATTGCTGCCGGATCATCCCCATGAGAGGGTTGATGAGGAACAAGCGGAATCTCTTCTGGCGAGATATGGCGCAAACCGAACTGTGGTGTTGATTGGGCATTTCCCTTTCGTACCACGACTTCGAGACCGGGTAGGTGAACTTCAGGTCCTGGAGTTAAGGCCGCGCCAGGGGGATCTGCCGGCAGATATGGCTTCTGAGGTTCTGCCGCAAGCGGACGTCGTGGCGATCACGAGCATGGCTTTAATCAATCGTACGCTGGAGTCTCTGCTCAAGCTATGTGCGCCGCACGCATTGGTCGTAATGCTCGGGCCCAGCACGCCGATGAGCCCGGTGCTCTTCGAATATGGGATCGATATCCTTGCGGGATCTAAAGTTATTGATATCGAAGGGGTTCTGAGTGCGGTATGCCAGGGCGGGAATTTCAGGCAGGTTCACCGGGCGGGGGTCAAGTTGGTTACACAAAAACGTGAGGGCCTGGAAGAGGTTATGGCATAGATTGAATTTGATCTATTGCTTTACGATATGATATTCCCACAGCAGGAATATGGAGGATAGAACGTGAGATTCGCGTTTTCAAGTGATGATAGCCAAGGGCTAGAGAGTAATGTGAGCCAGCATTTCGGAAGATGCCCCTATTTCGTTCTCGTGGACTTCGAAGATGAGACAGTAAAGGAAGTCAACGTCGTTGACAACCCCTATTTTGAGGGACACGGACCCGGACAGGTCCCAGAGTATATCGCCTCGCTTGGAACGAATGTGATGATCAGTGGTGGAATGGGGCGCCGGGCGAATGTGTTCTTCGATAATTACGGGATTAAAACCGCTGCAGGGGCTATCGGCACAGTTCAGGAAGCATTATCAAGCTTTCACGGCGGGTAACTTTCCGCAGGTGGACAATGCAGGGGTCATGGTGAGGGCCACGGACATGGCCATGGCAACTGCAAGGACCGCGCTCAGTCAGAATAATCCAAGACAAAACCGATATACACGAAAAGATATTCGGATCTTCGCCTTCGCTCATTCGGCTGCGCAATCTATGTTGAGACGGAGGCGAAGACTTCTGTATTCAGGATAATGGGCGAGCATGGAGAGGCGATCAACTGGTCAGCGGCCAGTTTGGGAGAACGTCGATATCGAGGGCGTCACGCTGGCCGTTCAGGAAGCGACGATGGCCGACGGCGGCGATCATCGCCGCATTATCGGTGCATAGCTCCAGGGGTGGAACCCTAACTGGAATTTTAGATTTGGCCTGAAAAACGGATCGTAAAGATTGGTTAGCGGATACCCCGCCAGCAACGAGGATTTCATTGGCTTTGAATTCCTTTGCCGCCGCGAGCGTTTTCCCGACAAGCACATCCACGACAGCGTCCTGAAACGAAGCCGCGAGATCAGCAAGCGGTAGATCCTCTTCAGGGGCTTCCACACCCGCTTCGAGTTTGGGCTGCAGAGAGCGGACTTCACGCAAAACAGCCGTCTTCAATCCGCTGAAGGAAAAGTCCCAGGTATTCTCCATCCAGGCGCGCGGGAATTTGAAAGTGTCCGTGTTCCCATCTTTAGCAATTTCTTCTATTGCCGGACCGCCGGGATAGTTGAGGCCGAGCAAGCGCGCGACTTTATCGAAGGCTTCACCGGCAGCGTCATCGAGTGTGCCTCCCAGTCGTTCGTACTGGAGATGATCACGCATTAATAGCAATTCCGTATGCCCTCCCGATACGATCAATCCGAGAAGAGGGAAGGAAGGCTCGTCCTCTTCCACAAGCCAAATGGAATATAGATGGGCTTCCAGGTGATTAATTCCCAGAAGCGGCAGCCCCGCGCCCATTGCAAGCCCTTTCGCCATATTCAACCCAACGACGAGAGAACCGGCTAAGCCGGGTCCGCGCGTGACGGCGATGGCGTCAATTGACTCAAGGCCCACGTGCGCTTCGGAGAGCGCTCTGGAGACAACTTGATGGATGGTTTCGATGTGAGCGCGTGAAGCCAGTTCCGGGAAGACTCCGCCGTATTCAGCGTGTATTTCTGCCTGTGAGGCGATGATATTTGAGGCGATGTGGCGGCCGTTTTCAAGGACCGCTGCCGCGGTTTCATCACAGGATGTCTCGATTCCTAGAATACGTGTCTTTTCGCTCATGAGTTTCTCGCCCTCACAGTTTATACCATGCAGGTTTTACTTTATGCTCCCGGAATTTTGAGGATGAGGTCCTTGGGGAACTCAACCAGTGTCTCAAGCACACCATCCGGGCGCATCCAGGCAGGGTCCTCGATGCGAACTCCCAGTCCGCGGTCAGGGTAATAGAGCCCGGGTTCGACGGTGATAACCGACCCGGGTAGCAACACATCATCAAATTTCGTGTAGAAACGAGGCGCTTCATGGACGTCCAGCCCGATACCGTGTGCGAGGCTGTGAACATAGCCATCAGTAGTCAGGGGGTTTGAAAGAATCGTCGGGTGGCCCTTAGCTTCAAAGAGTTCGCAGGTCTGGATCTGGTAATCGCGGCAGGGTTTGTTGGGCCTGATCGCTGAATATACTGTCTCGTACACTTCCAGGACATCCTCGTAGACTTGCAGGACATCGTCCGGGGCATGGCCGAGGCACCATGTCCGCGTGAAATCATAGAAGTAACCTCCACCAGCTTCACAGGGGTAGATGTCGAAGACGATAGTTTGTCCCACAGGGATGGGATCGGAATCGGTACCAGCGCTATGGGGAATCCCGGCATCACGGCCAATAGCGAAGATTGAGCCTTTGGGGTTTTCAGCGCCGCGCATTGCCAGCCAGAGATTGATTTTGCGTTTGACCTCTCCAATGGTGAGCTGCTCCCCCTCGCGGTTCACCAGGTAGCCATCTTTGACTCTATGGGAGGTCAAAAACCCGGCCACATCTCCGACTACAGCTATGGTGATGCGGCCCATGGCGCGGATCCGCTCGATCTCATTGTCATCCTTGGTTACCCGCGCTTGCGTGATCACCGAGCGCCAGTTGTCCTCACCCAATAGTTCGACATCGGGCAATCTGCCGCGCAGGAAATCGATGGTTCTAAGCCAATGCCCGAATTCGATCTTTCCGGAGATGCCAATGCGACCGTGGACTTTATACTCAGCGAGGGCCTTCTCAATAAGGAGCGCATCAGCCTGGTTGCTGTCTCTATTCGCTTGCTCGAGCAGTGCCGGATAATCGTAATCTGCGTAGATATCCTTTGTCTCCAGTCCCGTAGCTGCGGCTTCATCACGTTCCATCGGGTTGTGAAAGTGGATCGCCTTCCCCCCGCTCATTACGAGTAAAAAGCCGGCGGATAGGTGGGCAGGACCGGTGAAATATGCCATCGGGGCATTGTGGGCTGCGGGACCGAGGACGAGCAACGCCTCGAGATCAGCTTCTTTCATCAGGCGGTCGATGTCGGTTTTCATGATTGTGCTCCTGACATTGGACTAGCGTGTGTTGGAATTGCAGGGGTGCAAGGATGCCAGCTGCACCCTCTAAGTGTTGCGGTTCTCAGCGCTTGAGAACTCGCTGGATCCCCAATAATAGATCGTTTTCTTGGTCGGTGAGTACTGTTCTCGGGTCTAACACAACCCGATCATCCTCCACCCGGGCGACGATTGGTGGGTCCACCCCGCGCAATCGACCTGCGAAAGCATTCGGGTGCTTCACCTCCAGGGCAAGAAGCGTGGTGGGCAGGGTTTCCTCGGGAAGGCTGCCCCCTCCTACGGTTGAACGACCCGGGATGATTTCCCCCTGTTCCAGATGGCTTCTCCAGGCTGTGGCGCGCGCCTCAAGCGAATCCTCCGCGGCTGAGATCATCTGCCACACAGGGACTTCCGATGTCGCATTACCTTTCAAGAAATGCAGCAAGGTCGCGGATAGCGCCGCAAGACAGAGCTTATCGGGTCGAACGGCACGAGCGAGCGGTTGACGGCGAAGTTTGTCGATAAGAACCTTCTTCCCCACCAGGATGCCCGCTTGCGGACCGCCGAGCAGCTTATCCCCCGAAAAGGCCACAAGCGAAGACCCTATTTGGAGTGATTCTTGCACGGTTGGTTCATGTCCCAGGCCGAATTGTGCTGTGTCGAGCAATGCGCCAGAACCGATGTCATCCAGTACGGGAATGCCGCGGCGATTACCGAGTTCGACCAGTTCGGCGAGGGAAGGTTCCGTCGTGAACCCCACAATCTTGAAGTTGGAATGATGAGCACGCATGATCAGAGCGGTTTGGTCCTGGATTGCATCTTCAAAGTCTCGCAGATGGGTGCGGTTTGTCGTCCCCACTTCAACCAGTTTGGCGCCTGATTGCTTGAGCACGTCCGGGATGCGGAATCCGCCCCCGATTTCGATGAGCTGAGAGCGGGCGATCAACACCTGTTTGCGGCGGGCGAGGCTCGTGAGCGCCAGGAGGACGGCGGCGGCGTTGTTGTTCACGACGAGCGCAGCCTCCGCTCCTGTAAGTCGAGTGATGAGCGAATCAGCGTGCATGTCGCGCTTGCCACGCTTGCCACGCTGAAGTTCATATTCGAGTGTGCTGTAGCCGGTGCTGACGGAGAGCATCGCCTCCCAGGCGGCGCGGCTCAGCGGGGAGCGACCCAGGTTGGTGTGGATGATGACGCCAGTGGCGTTGATCACCGACCGCAGCGTGGGTGTGAGCCAGGCGGTAAGCATATCGCTCGTTTGGGTAATGATGGTTTGTTCATCCGGTGAAGTTGCCCCCTCGAGTACGGCCTGGCGAGTGAGTGCGAGCTGCTCGCGGAGGGCTTGAACACTGAGGGCGTGACCGAAGGCAGAAATCAAGGAAGCAGCTTGCGGATGGTTCAAGAGATGATCGACAGAAGGAATATCTCTAAAGCTCACCGATTCGGCCTCCATTTGCTGCGGTCAAGCCTGCGTAGGAACCACTCGATGGCAACAAGACCAAGCCCAAGCAGGATCGCTAGCGAGAGATTTAGACTGCGATTGATCTGCAGCCAGATGCACAACTCGCTGTAAAGCGTGACAAGCAGTGCTCTGCGCAGAAGGATCATCGCCGGTAGATCAGGCTGCTCGGCGAAGCGGCGGTGGAGTAGCCAAATGAAGGGGAGTGTGGTGCCCGTGACCGCCAGAGCGAGCAGGAAGAAGAAGAGCCATCGCGGACCCACGGTGGGAAGCGTGCCAACTAGCAGTAGAAATAAACCCAACCAGCCGATGATGGCCAGAATTATGGCGGCGATCAACAGACTGCGATAACTGGAAGATGGTAGATCAAACATTCAACAGTGCCCTCTTGGGGTTTGTGGGAATTATAGCCCAGCGCCCATCAACGTGGAAAATAGCCGCGCGCGAACTGTGGGATGGCCTGGGTTATAATCCCCCGCGAGATCCCATGTCACTTCTGCAAGCGATCGATCTAAGCAAGTCTTACGGAGGCCAGGACATCCTCCAGGGGCTATCACTTTCTGTCTCCCATCAGGCTCGTGTCGCACTTGTGGGGCCGAATGGTGTTGGCAAAACCACCCTGCTCCGCATCTTGGCCGGGATTGAGTCTCCGGACCGGGGTTCAATTCAGCGCGCACGAAACCTGCAGATTGGTTACCTTCCCCAGGTATCAGTGGACCGATCACCTGACGTTGGATCCGATGATCGAACGCCCTGGGAAATTGGGCTGGAAACCTTCCGGGACCTACGCTCCCGCGAGGCTGAGCTTACCGAGCTAGAGAGATCCATGACCGACCCGCAGCTCGTGGATCAGGCGATGATGCGCTATGGGGCACTGCAGGAAGCTTTTGAGCGTGACGGTGGATACTTATATCAAGCGCGCATACAGCAAGTGCTCAGTGGTCTGGGTTTTTCCATTAAGGACGATTTTCATCGGCCTCTATTCCAACTCTCCGGGGGGGAGAGAACACGGATTCAGTTCGCTCGATTACTGTTGGAGGATCCAGATCTACTCATTTTAGATGAGCCGACCAACCACCTGGATATCGAAGCGATCGAGTGGCTTGAGCGATGGCTGCGTGATTGGCCGGGTGCGGTGATCGTCGTTTCACACGACCGTTTCTTCCTTGATCGAGTGGCCAATACCGTCTGGGATCTCACTCCTGCAGGGCTTGAGAACTATCGCGGCAACTACTCCGCATACGTCCAGCAGAGAATTGAAAGAGTAGAGCACCTTTCCTCTCGCTTTAAGGCCCAGCAGGAGCATATTCGCAAAGAGCGTGATTACATTCAACGCAATATCGCTGGTCAGAACACCCGCCAGGCGCAGGGACGACAAAAGCGGCTGGATCGCATGCTGCGTGATGATGAAATTAAACTCCAGAAAACCCAGAGAAAAGCCCACATAGCTTTTAATCAACCCGATCGGTCAGGCGATCTTGTTTTGAGGACCAGAGATCTGGTTGTGGGTTTTCGAGAGGATGATCAGGCGTTATTCGATGTTCCAGATATCACCCTCAGGCGCGGGGAATGCGTGGCGCTGATTGGCCCCAATGGCTCGGGCAAGACGACCCTACTTAAAACGCTTCTTGAAGAAGTGGAACCTCTTAAGGGAGAGGTTCTACTGGGCGCAAGTCTCCAATTAGGATATTTTGAGCAAGCGCATGGCGGACTGCAGCCTGAGCGGACCGCGCTTGAAGAGGTGATGTCTGCTTCGCCAGATCTCGCGATTTCAAAGGCCCGCAACATGCTGGGCGGATTCTTATTCTCCGGTGATGATGCGAAGAAAACCATGGCCGTGCTTTCCGGAGGAGAGCGCGGACGCGTGGCCTTGCTCAAGCTCATCCTGCAGGGAGCGAATTTCCTTCTGCTGGACGAGCCCACCAATCATCTCGATATTCCCTCGCAGGAAGCACTTCAGGATGCGATTCGAGCTTTCCCGGGGACGATCCTGCTTGTCTCCCACGACCGCTACCTGGTCCAGGCGCTGGCGAGTCAGGTATGGGTTATCTCAACGGATGAGCGTTCTTTGAGAGTATTCCCCTATGGATACCAGAGCTACTTAGATGCCCGCAAGCAGGAAAGAGTCCAACGCTCTGACAAGAAGCAAGCTTCCACGTCAACAAAATCGAGATCAAAGAAGCGATCTCCGAAGGCGCCTGACATTAATGCCATCGAAACACGCATCGCAGTGATCGAAGCCGAAATGGCACTGGTCTCAATATCCCTTGAACACGCAGGGGCCGACATGAAGGAGCTTGTGACGCTGGGCGAAAAATACACCTCGCTAGAAGCTGATCTAGAGGCGGAGATGCAACTCTGGGAGCAGGCCGCTCATGGGCAAGCACCATCGTGATATAATCCGCCGGTTCAATGGAGCGCATCTCGCCCAATTATTAACCTAGATAAAAATGTCAAAAAAGAGACGCACTAACTCGAGCAGAAAATCGTTCCCGGCCTGGACAATACGACTCCTGGCAGGCGCTTTTCTCGTTGGGGCGTTGCTATCCGCCTATTTTGTCTACGTGCTTGTGCGCGATATGTCCGCTTCATGGTCCGGGGTGGGTTTACCTTCATTCGGAATCTCGACTACGCAATCTGCAGACGATGCGGCGACGCCCACAATTACAGTACTGGAGGAGCTTCCTGACCCGTGGAGCGGGAATGAACGGGTTACCATTCTCCTGATGGGGCTTGACTACCGTGATTGGGAGAGCGGGGAAGGTGCGCCGCGCACCGACTCGATGATATTGATGACGCTCGATCCTATTTCCAAAACGGCGGGTATGCTTTCCATCCCGCGCGACCTGTGGGTGGAGATACCGGGTTACGGCCATGGCAGGATCAATACCGCATACTTCCTGGGTGAACAAGATCGCCTACCGGGGGGTGGGCCAGAGTTGGCAATCAAGACCGTCGAGAAGTTCATGGGTGTGCCCATTCATTACTACGTACAGATCGACTTTGGGGCGTTTGAACGCATGGTGGATGAAATCGGGGGTGTGGAGATCGATGTCCCCGAGGAGATTAAGGTCGACCCGATTGGACCTCATAACACCGTAGACCTCGAGCCTGGAAAGCAGACGCTCTCCGGCGAGGTCGCTCTGGCATATGCCAGAGCTCGGCATACCGAAGGCGGTGATTTTGACCGCTCCAAGCGCCAGCAGCAGGTTGCCTTGGCCATCCGCTCGCAGATTTTGCGGTTGAATATGATTCCTCTTCTTGTGACCAAGGCCCCGGCGCTCTACCAGGAATTGGCTTCCGGCATCCGCACGAATCTAGCGCTGGACCAGATGATTTCGCTTGGATTATTGGTCTTTCAGATCAATCCAGAAAATATCGGGCGTGCGGTTATCAGCCCACCCGAGATGGTCACCCTGGAGCGAGTTATCTATGGCGGGGAAGCCGCGGAAGTCCTGAAGCCCGTTCCGGATAAAATCCGCATGCTGCGCGATGAAATTTTCACCGCGACGGGAGCAATTGGCCCATCGGTTGATACTGGAGATCCCAAATCTGCTGCGGAGGACGAATTTGCACGTGTGGCTGTCTTGAACGGGGCAGGACAGGAGGGGCTGGCGGGGCGGTTCGCAGATGCATTAGGCGGTCTGGGTTTCAATGTCACGGAGATTGCGAATGCCGATCGCATGGATTACCCGACGACGCGCATCGTAGATTACACTGGAAATCCCTACACGACTCAGTACCTTGTTACCTTGCTGGATTTGACCCAAAGCCAGGTGCTCTTTCAGACTCTTCCTGATAGCGAGGTCGATATCGCGCTTGTCATCGGCTACGATTGGCAGGCGCTTTTAGCGAAACTATCCGCCGATTAGGTATTGATTCCATCGGCAGCGAACAAGTAGAAGCAAGTTGGCAAATTTGAAAGTTGGATATCTACGGACTGGCAGGGAGCCAGTCCGTTTCTCATTTAAAGAGTCATGAGGTGGGCAGCCGCGCCGAAGGTAAGGCCAAGAAGCACACCGGCCAGGATGTCGGAGGGGTAATGCACGCCCATCGCAATGCGAGCCAGGGAGACGAGAAGCGCCCAGAGGCTCAGCGCAAGCCCGATTGCGATTGGACACCAAAGAAGGGCCAGTATGGCAATCGTCGCTGCCCGCGCCGCGTGACCGGAGGGAAAGGAATGGGGGTCGGTTTTTCGGTAGACTGCTCCCCAATCTCCTTCAGGGCGGCTGCGACGTATGGTGAATTTAATAGTCATAACCAAGACCGCGAG
>JBARSI010000071.1:0-6146 GCA_049644665.1 Anaerolineales bacterium | reverse complement strand
CTTGCGAACCGTCATGCTGGATGGCTGAACGTCTATAATCAGGATTGAGGGTGGGAAGGTATATATGGAGACCGCTCATTGAGGTGGTCTCCATATTTTATCCTCCGCATTCAGTTCCGCGCGCTCTCAGAATTTTCCAAAAACTGTACTTCCCGCTAGCCATTATTAATGGCAACAATAGCGTTAATGGGGGCAGGAGGAGGGAAATAGGTAGCCCCGACCCTTGCGAGGCGGGGGCAGTGAGAGGACAAGTTATTCCCTGAGAGATTTATTCAATCTCTTCACAGTTCAATCCCTCAAGGTAGATTATCTTATCCTCCTCCATCGTAGCCGTACCCTGACACATAGTTTTTCCACTAAACGTAGACTCCCAGTACCAATTGAACTCAACATTATTTCCACTAACTACAAAGTCACTAAAAGCGTAAATTTCTTCATACCTTTTGACCCATATGAACCATGAGTCAAGGTTGACTGCCGGCCTTTTGCCCTTGATTTGGCAATACTCTGAACAAAGGGTTTTGGCTCTCTCATAATCCAATGTGTTGACGGCTTCGGCAAATGCCAAAAGGACGGCTTCCGCATGAGGATTCGGAGCCTGAGTCGGGGGAACCGGAGTATCAGTAGGTGGGGGGAGTTCAGTCGGTGGCAAGGGTGTTGAGGTTGGCGCAGGTTGTGTGGTCGCACAGGCGGTAACGAGCAACAATGCAATCAGTAGAAAAACCATGTTCTTCATTATCTTCCCCTCCATTTAAAAAAAAGCCCAACCTCGGCTGAGGTCGGGCAACGACGCAAGTGTGATGATTTCCGTTTCTATGATGGCCTGCGATGTACTTCTAATGGTATGTTATTAGAGATTGCGATTCAATAGAACAAACAATCGCACCCACTCAGAGGGGAGATCAGGAGAGCAGAGCCGCTTGCCTGCTCAGAACAATATCATCATAGGCTTCACTAATAAAGTGGTTTAACTTGGGAATTAAACGTAACGAGCACACAGCAAGACTCCTTTTTTGAGTGCTGTATGCTCAATTTTCTTCTTAGGTGCCGAGGACCAGAATCGAACTGGTGACACCTTGATTTTCAGTCAAGTGCTCTACCGACTGAACTGATTGGGCGGATGATATGCCAATGTTTACATCTCTGGTTTGAGCTGACCAGGTGGATTTTCAATTCGTTCGGTCTCTTGTAAAGAGCCAAACCTCTGCCCCTAATAAGGGAATGTGCTCAGTGATAAAGTAATTATCCTCAAGGTACTTAAAAAATTCTTCATCTGGTTTATAGTGCGCAGCCACATACCATATCGCTCCGGGATTCTTAGATTTGACTGTATCGATGCAATCACGGATGTCCGTCTCTCTATTAATTACCAAATTCACCCGAAAAGAAACGCCTCGTCGCTGAAAGTAATAATCGAGGTAATCTGGAAAAGCTACCTGCCCAATTATCATCGGCGCTTGAAGTTCATGTTTGCTTTCAAGCACATGATACGCAGCATCACGGAACTGCTCTTTGTGGGGGAAAACATAATACTGCTGTATGAAGATCATTTGGAATAGAGCCGAACACCCAAAGAATACGATGAGCGTTCTTTTGACAAATCGATGAAAAGGAAGCTGAAAGAAAGCCCTCGAGAGGAGGATGTACGCTGCGGGTAGCGAAATAAGAAGATTCCTTTGTGTGTATATCGGTTTCCACATTACAGAGATGATAGCTGTGAGCATAACCGGGATGACAAGCCAATATCCAAGAATGAAATCAGGAGACGACAGGAGCGAAGCTAGACTTCGGTCTTTCATATTTAAAAAATCATAAAAGATCTTCACAAGAAGGAAGGTCAATAATAATAAGGCTATTATCGCTAAAGCATGGCTGCGATTTAATATAAAGCTGATATATGCAGGAAATACGGTGATCGCAGGTTTGTCAATCCAAGAAATCTTCCCCATGTGTGTAAATTGTTCGAGGGCAGAGGGGATCCAAGGTAGATATCCGAGGCCAATTAAAAGATAGATTTTTGTGTTTTGGAGTAATTTCTTTAGATCTTTCAACCTTAGTATATAGGCGCCAATCCCCTGTAATGTAAGGAGGATAACTCCGAAATAGTGAGTATAGATTAATGCAAGTGAGGTCAGAATATATCCGAGTAGGGTGCTGAGCGATGACTCTTTTTTCGAATTGTTTCTAACTATAAAAAACTCCACCCAGAAAAAAGAAGACAATATACTGAAAAGAATTAAGAATGAATAATTGCGAGCTTCCTGGCTGTAGAAAATCGGGCACCATAAAACTGCCATCATGAACGCAGCAGCTAGACCTTCTCGATAAGAGTACAGGCGCTTGGCGAGCCAATAGATCGCGAGAATTGAGAGGATTCCGCTGAGCGCGGATGGTAAGCGCAAGAGAGCCTCTGTTTCGCCCAGGTATTTCTCTACGAAAAATAATGCTGACTGAAACAAAGGGGGGTGCGTATCTGGTTGAACACCCAACAGAATAACATCATTGAGGGTTTCAAAGTTGCTCTGACGCCAGCTTTCAAGTTCATCATTCCAAAGGGATTGGTGGTCTAATCCATAAATGCGTAACGCGCTTCCTATTAAGAGGATGAGAACCAAAATGCCGATGGGTGAAGGCCTAAATATCTTCTTTATTTCCATTTATTTATGATCGATTTCCCCATTTGTTGGGTCAGTTTATTGTTAAATTAATTCAAGCCCACCGAGCTTTTGTTTGATGGCTCGTCACGTGGGCTTGTCTCATAAGGAATCAAATAAAAATTCGACTGGTGCCGAGGACCAGAATCGAACTGGTGACACCTTGATTTTCAGTCAAGTGCTCTACCGACTGAGCTACCTCGGCACGGTCAGGGATTGTACTTCCACCGATTAAGCATGTCAAGCGAACATCTTCATTTTGTCATAAGAAATTGAAAACTGGGCATCCAAATTCGTGC
This sequence comes from Anaerolineales bacterium, assembly GCA_049644665.1. Classification (GTDB taxonomy): domain Bacteria; phylum Chloroflexota; class Anaerolineae; order Anaerolineales; family E44-bin32; genus E44-bin32. The sequence goes on along the minus strand of JBARSI010000071.1, from coordinate 3,193 downwards.
TTATTCATGGTGGCTATGGTGAATAGTTAAAGATCAATTACCTCCAAACCGCGTATCTCAAGCCACTGCTCCTCGGCAAGTGGAAGGACGCCAAAACGAAACCCGCCCTCCGGGGAAGCGATCGCATATTGGTTGTCGATCCAGGTCACAAAGCCTAAAGGGGCGGGGGGAGATATGGTGGTTTGCAGAACCGTCTGTCCGTCTATCGAGAAGCGCGCCCCTTGCTCAAGCCATTCTAGTTCGTAGCGATGCCATTCATTTAGTGATCTGGAGATGAGGCGCTCTTCCGCGTCGGCAAATTTTAGCGCCTTGCGAATGACCGGGCGTTTTAGCCCCGGAATTTGCGCCAGGGCTATCGCTCCTAGCGCGAGCGGGGCCAAGGCGAGAGAGGGTATTCGAGGTGTCTGCAAGACGGCTGCTTTCCATCCAGAACCGGGCACGCCCGGAGCCAAGGCGAGGTCGTGGGGAGGGGAGCCGTAGAAAAACCAGATGGCTTGCGGCGAGGATGGCAGCCGTTGCGCTGCTCCGCCCTGACCAAGCGAGAGGCTGAAGGGGTCGTTCCAGAAACCGAATCCAAGCGTTCCTTGAGGGCGGGGTGTAGACGCCCGAGCCTCGAGTCGCATCTGAACAGGCGGGTTCCAGGGGAATCTACGGCGCGAGAGACGGCGGTAATCATCAATCTGCGCGTCCGCGTAACCTCTGCTGCGGGTCGGCGGCAGCGAAAGGTGAAAATGATCCGTGTCCAGGCTGCGGACTCGACCGCCGCCAATCTCAAGTGATTCCCAGTGGGGTGTATTTCTCATCACTGACGATTATAGATTTTGGTTTGCCATCAGGCAATCGTGTATAATCCATCAACTGGTGTCGGGGAGGTGGAATGGAGATTACCTGGTATGGAATGTCGTGTTTCCGGATCACGGAACGCGGCAAGATCAGCATCGTAACAGACCCGTATGACCCTGCAATCGGGCTTCCAAAGCGCAACCTCAAGGCAGATGTAGTTACGATCAGCCATGACGCGCCTGGACATAATTTCGTTAAGGCCGTAAAGGTGGGGCGAAGGGTAATTGATGGCCCCGGCGAATTTGAGATCGGCGGAGTGTTTATAACGGGCGTCCGCAGGGTGTCGAAGAAGGAGAAGAAAAACGGTGCAGTGCAGAATACACTCTATGTCTTCAACTTCGATGGTCTCACCGTTGCCCATCTTGGAAACATGGCGACTGTACCATCACAGGCTCAAATCGAGGAACTGGGCGCCGTAGATATTGCGCTGGTTCCGGTTGGAGGGGGCGGGGCGCTTAATCCATCTATGGCCGCCGAGGTTATCAGCTTGATCGAACCATCCATAGTGATTCCTATGCACTATGAAACCGAGGAGAATGATTTAGGGCTCGGTACGGTTGCGGGATTTCTTAAAGAGATGGGGATCAGCGATCAAGCCCAGCTTCCTTCCTTGAATATCACAAAAAGTTCTTTAACGGAGGAGACGCAGGTGATCGCATTGGCGCCGCCGAAATAGCGATTATTGTTGCGTTTATTGATCCGGAAGTTCCCTGCGAAGGACTGAGGGACGGGCGATGGCTTTGAAGTTATTAATGACGTGGGATATGATCCCGGGGCGTGAGCAGGAGTATTTTGAGTTCCTTGTTCGCGAGTTTGTCCCTGGCCTGCAGCGTCTGGGTGTCCAACCGACTGAAGCCTGGTATACAACTTATGGCGAGGGTCCCCAGATGTTGGCGGGATTCATCGCCGAGAACCATGATGTAATGCAGCAAGCACTGGCGACAGAGACCTGGGACGAATTACGAGGCAGGCTGTTTGAATATGTGAGCAACTTTAACTCGAAGGTCGTCAAAGCGACGGGGGGCTTCCAGTTATAGTTAATCCATCAGGATGATTAAAAAGGAAGAGCCATGGGATGTGGCCATGGCTTTCTTGGTTAATTAAGGTCATCAATCATCACTTTTGGCGGTCTTTTCCTCACTCTTCTTTTCAGTCTTGACGCTTTCTTTAGCTTCGGTTTTGGCGTCGTCTTTGCGTGAGGTTTGTCCGGAGGGTGATCGATGATCCGTCGCGTAAAAACCGGATCCTTTAAAGACGATGCCGACCGGCAGAAAAACCTTGCGAAGAGTTTGTTTTCTGCATTCGGGGCACTTCTTCAGGGTTGGATCATCAAAATGCTGCTGCCGGTCAAATTGAACGCCACAGTTCTCGCATCGATAGGTATAGATAGGCATCGTCCTGCTTCCTTAGCTAATCCGCATTATAGTCCTGCATCCAAACGCTTTCAAGAGGAAGCGAATAAGAACCCCGTAAGTATTCCATTAACGAAGGCGCTGCTGCACTCGGCATCCAAAGAGCAGGTTGACGGCGTGGAAAGCGGAGAGTATGATCAAACTGACAGTTGGGTCGACCGGGCAATCGCGGGCGGTTACGCCGCCCGAGGAAAGTCCGCGCTCCAAAGAGTATGGTGCCGGGTAACACCCGGTCGGGGAAACCCGGGGACAGGGCCACAGAAAATTACCGCCTCAGGGCGCAAGCCTTTTTGGGGCAAGGGTGAAAAGGTGGTGTAAGAGACCACCGGCGCTGGCAGCAATGTCGGCGGCCAGGCAACCCCCACCAGGAGCAAGGCCAAGCAGAGGCAAAGCCCACTTATGTGGGCGAGGGGCTGCTCGTTCCTCTTGAGCCTCGGGTGGGCTGCTTGAACCCCGCGGTGACGTTGGGTCCAGATGGATGATTGCCCCGATGTTGGCCACGACGTTTCGTCGAGCCAAAATCGGACAGAACGCGGCTTATAGGTTGAGCCAATTGTCATGAAGCACTTCCGAAGCTTTTGCTTCGGAAGTGCTTTTTTCTTCTCAGGATCCGAGCCCGGAACGGAGTTCACTACAGCGGATCCCCCCATTTCAGAGATTGCATATAACGAATAGTTGCCAATGAGCAACGTCTTGCCGATGCCCGCTCTTGATCCTTAGCCAGAAGGTCCGGAGCAACGAAGAGCATCACTGCGCATAGATATAGGACAAAAGTACTGACGAAAATCCGATCCCATTTCGCTTGCATCGGTGGGGGGAATTGTTATATACTGTGGGCGTTGGTGGGGGAATGTGGGAGAAAGTGGGACGCCGGTAAACGCCGGCGTTCTGGTATTTTAGGACAGGTTAGAACACATGTTCTTAGGGCAGTACACTCA
>JBARSI010000070.1:0-2625 GCA_049644665.1 Anaerolineales bacterium | reverse complement strand
GTAATGTGTAGCTTTGCAGCAGAGCGTACCTTTATGGCTGCGGGCACGAACTTACTCGAACCATCAAGGTCTCGCCAGAGACACCCTCACCGGGCGTGAACCCAGTGGTCTATATGCATTACCGCGGTCCCCACGGATCCTTGTTTTCGCGAGCCCTGTGGGCAACTCAAGAGATGTGTGGTCTTCAGTCTGTCTATTAATGTCCTCTCTAGTTGTGTTATTCGCCCGAAATTTGGTTCCGGTTAGTTGCATAAGCAGATTAGAAGGGCTTTAAGCTGCAAAGTCCCCCGTTCTTTGGGGGGCGAAATCCCGCGTACTTTGCGGGGAGCAGGACCACTAGTAAGAAGAGAGGATCTCTTTTATTCGCCTGAGACCCTCGTTGACATATTCTTCGGAAAGACCGTAGCTGATGCGGAGATAATGATCCATCCCGAAGTGATCTCCTGGCACGACGTAGGTCTCCTGTTCATTGATCAGGCGCCTCACGATCTCGGACGAGTTAGTCTCTCGATGATAGCGAATGAACGCTATCGCAGCCGCATCGGGAGGTGTCAGGCTGATTAGATCGTCATGCTGCCGGCACCATCGCTCGAAGTTGCCGTAACCCCGGCGGATGTACGACCGGGTTCGGGCAATGAGCTTATCGCGGACTTCCGTGGCCAGGGCATAGGCTGCCAGTTTATTCCCCAACATGGTCGTGCTGATGGTGACATAGTCTTGACGAGCCCAAATTTCATTTGCCGTCTCCTCGGGAGCCACCACCCACCCCACACGCAGCCCGGGAAGCGCGTATGCTTTCGAAAGGCTTCCTATGGCTAATACTTTCTCATAGTCCCCCCAAAATGATGGCGTTACTTCGTCAGTACGGTGCTCGGAACCAGCATATACCTCATCTGCGAGTATCCATGCGCCTACTTTGTCTGCCGCCGTGATGACGGCCTCCCGCTCTTCAGCCGCCATGATATGTCCGGTCGGGTTATTGGGATTGCAGATTGCGATTAAAACTGTCTTATTACCGACCACTCTATTCAATTCATCAATGTCAACGCCCCAATCTAATTCTTCCTTCAAGGAAAATGTTTTCACCGTTAACCGGAAATTCCTGGCCAGCCCGTAGATTTGCATATAGTTGGGCAGCATGACGACGATCTCATCGCCTGGATCCATGAGGGTGAGGATTGACGTGAAATTCGCCTGGGCGGCGCCCGTTGTAACCACTACATTGTCACGGGTGGCGCCGGGGTAAAGGGCCGCAATCCGGTCACGCAGTTCGATGGATCCGTTCGTTTGGGGGTAGCCAAGGGATGTTGCCAGAAGGCTCTCGATGAAATGGGGATCACCTTCAGCGAGTTCTTCAATGGTCATTGGGTGAACCCCGCTCTCGGACAAATTGTATTTGACCTGGTATTCCCAAATGGACATCTCTCTCTCAAGCATGAATGGGTAAAAATCTTTTTTCATCAGCAGAATCCTTTCTTCCTCTTACGAGACCTCAGAAGCATCGATGGTCATCCCCAGACTATGCTCTAACGCCCGCTCATAGGCGAAGCGGGCGATTTGTGTGTCCTGGACGCCCACGCCGGTAAGATCGCAAAGGGTAATTTGTTCGTTGTTGGTCCTGCCAGGTTTCATCCCCGAGGTGAGCTCGCCAAGCTCGGCGATCTCATCCTCAGGCGGAAGAGATCCCGCTGCTTGAGCATGATGAAGTTCCCCCAGGCGGGTGGCCTGGGTTTTACGATCGCATACCACCAGGTCGACGTGATTGAATACATCAGTAAACAGCTCTTGTTTATGCTCGGCATCTGATCCCATAGCGGTGATGTGAAGGCCGGGATGGAGCCAGGCAGATTCTAGGTAAGGCTCTTGCGAAGGCGTTGAAGTGATCACAACTTCACTCTCCCGGACTACAATCTCAGGGCTGTTTGCCTTGATAACTTCAATCCCAAGCTCGTCCGTCATCTCGAACGCATACGCATCAACGCCATCAGGCTCGATGCCGTAAACAAATAGACGCTTGAATTCGCGCACAAGTCGTAGCCCACGAACTTGATAGCGAGCCTGCATGCCCGATCCAATGACGCCGACATTTTCGATCTTCTCTCGAGCCAGATGTCGGGCAGCGATCGCCCCGGCTATCCCGGTGCGCAAGTCGGTCAGGTAGCCATTATCCAGCAATACGGCGATCGGTCTGCCTGTTTGTGCGCTGATCAAGATCATCATTCCGCTTCCGGTTGGTAAATCTAACAAACGATTGTCCCAGAATCCCGAGGCAATTTTGATCGCAAAGCTGTCCAGCCCCTGGATGTAGGCCGTCTTAACATCGATCTCTCCATGATTTTCAGGTACGTCCACTCGTAAAATGGGAGGCAGCGCAACCTTACCCTCGGCAAGTTTAGAAAATCCAATGGCCACCTCAGCCAATGAAGCCTCATCCATAAAGACACAACTGCGGAGGTCTGCCTCGGTTAAGATTGTGATTTTCATTTTCAGGCTCTCCTGTGAACCGCTGCCGTCGAAATAGCCATTACAGAAAAATGGGCATCCATTCCGAAACATCTATCATGGACGTAAGCTTTGGGCGAGATCCATCAGCGTTGGCAGGCTGGCATTCCCTCCGCTAGCCAC
>JBARSI010000069.1:0-14755 GCA_049644665.1 Anaerolineales bacterium | reverse complement strand
CAAGAACTCGTTCCGACATTAGATATTGCCTCCTTATGGCAAATTACAAATTAGGTGCTATGTCTCGTTCTCGGTGGTCGGGTTTTCAAACAAACCGGCCCGAGCATTCAGCTCAGGCCTTGATCTTACGACTTCCAGACAGAACTTACATGCTACCTTCAAGTTCAGATATTAGCATATATTCAATTATTTGTACAGGGCAATACAAACGCCAATATTTGAATAAAATCTCGCGTTTTTGCGTGGATGACCGATAGGGTTTAGGTCAGTCCTATGCGCCACAACTTCTTTGCCGGTATTCACATCTCATCCTGGGCGTCGGAGGTGGATTATCAGTACTGCCTCAGTTGGTTATAATTGAACGGGATTGAGGTAGCCAGCACAAATCATAGTGGAGGCGAATATGTCCGAGGCAAGCTTTTATCTAACACTTGGCAAAGTTATCATCGCCGCAGCATGGGCAGATGGTGAAGTTGCACATGATGAAGTGAATTGTTTGAAAGATTTGCTTTTTCGTCTCCCCGGATTGACCGGCCGTGAGTGGGCTATGTTGGAGATGTACATTGAAGCCCCGGTTGGAGCCGTTGAAAGAGAACGATTGGTCGAACAGCTTCAGAATGAATTGAGTTCGGCCAGCGATAAATCGCTGGCCCTTCAAAGCCTTGACGATCTGGTGCTGGCGGATGGCATCGTAACTGAGGAAGAGAAAGCCATCGTCAATGAGATTAAAGCACAAATCGAATCGGCAAATGTGGGCGTATTTAGCCAGCTCGGGCGGGTAGTGAAAAATTCCATTCAACGTCGAGAAGCCGCGTTGGCTGATGTGCCAAACCGCGAGGAGCACTTCGAAGACTTCATCAAGAACAAAGTCTTCTACGAGGTCCAACGCAGGCTTGAGCTCGAAAAAACGAGTTTGGATATCGACGAGGATCGCTTAAGGAAATTGAGCCTCGCTGGTGGACTGATGGCTCGAGTCGCACATGTCGACCTGGATGTTTCAGACGACGAATATAAAGCCATCGCGAATTCACTTATTGCTGAATGGGGCATAAGCACGGAAGAGGCCGTATTTGTTACTGAAGTCGCGGTATCTGAAATTGGTCCCGACATGGATTATTACCGCCTGGCACGGGAGTTTTTCACCTCAACAGACGGTGATGAGCGAGTAAAATTCCTAAATATCCTCTTCTCTATTGCCAACGCCGATGGATTTGTGTCGAACGAGGAAATTGAAGAGATTCGTGCGATCGCCAACAGTCTGCGAATGACGCATAGGCAGTTTATCGACGCAAAGAAAACAATCCCGAAGGATAAACGAACTAGCTGAATAACGAATACATTTCCATCTAAAATAACTGCACGCTTCAGATGCCGAGCCGGTACAAGGACAACCCGGGGTCCTTCCGGTGAACGTGCTTAGAAATTGACAATTTCCTCGGTTACAAGCTCAAGCTTGAGAGCTGCTAGCGACTGGTTGATGTCTCGGATAAAAATGACCAGCGATCCTATCAAGCTCGCCATGCAGACAACGAACAATGCCGCAATGATCCATGCAGACTCAATCTGCCACAGCGCCGTGCAGAAGAGCGCAATGATGAGAATCGCCGCCGCCAGCGCACTAACTGAAGCCAGCGCAATTGCCAGCCGGATCATTCGCGCCCGCCTCCAGAGGATTCGAAGCTGCGCTACGGTCTTTTCCTTTTTTGCCTCGGTGGTGTTCGGAAGGCTTCCGACCAGAATCCTCGCTCGGTCAATCGCTCTTCCAAGGCGATTCGTCATTGTCAGCAGCAGCAATCCGATGCCTGAAATCAGAATCACGGGGCCAATAGCTGTCTGAAGAACCGGAATAAGCTGTCCCACAGATGGGATTTCCATATTAATTCCTCTGGTAACTTGCGCTCTTAGTTCTGCGCAACTCGCTTAAAAGAACAATATCCCAACCACGAAAGGCAGTAGGACGAGCAGTGCCATAAGCGGGTGTCCACGACGACCCTCATTGCGGCTGTCCCAAGAGAACATGTAGATCGCCAGCCCAAATGAGAGTATTCCACTTATGAACAAAACCGCGACCGAACCCCAGGGATTAAAATCCGCAACCTTACCCATGGCTAAGGCATTGAAGGCATTCATCGATTGGGTTGCCGGCAAGAGCTGGGAGATTTTCATAACCACGGGGGGCAATAAACCGGAGGGAAGCATCAGCCCGCCCAACAACATGGATGGAAGGTAGATAAGCTGTGACCACATCACCGTCATGCGCGTGCTGGATGAAAGCACACCAATCAACACACTCAGGCCAGCAGATGCAAAAGCCATCACAACGAATGTGATCAGGTAATTGAGCCAATTTACTGGCACCGGCGCATTAAAGAGCAGTGGCGCGGTGACAGTAATGATCACGGTCACTATTACCAGGTGCAGTATGGTTGTTATTGCTGGGATGGTCACGATCGAACTGGATGGAACGCCGTTGATCTTGTAGGAGCGATAAATGCCATCTTCCCGAGCTTTAACGAGTGGATCGGGAATGCCAAGCAACGTGGCCGATAGAATAGCGAAGGTGACCATGGCCGGGATGAGGGTCTCAAGAAATGGTGGATTGATCCCGGGCATAATAAATGCCATCATAAAGTAGAAGCCCAGAGGCAAAAGGTAATTCACCAAGAGCAGCTGCTTATCTCGTATTCCCGCATTGAACTCGAAGGAGAAATGATTGATGAATGCGGTCATCGGCTACCTCCAGAGGACGTAATTTCAAGAAAACGGTCTTCAAGCGATGGACGCTCAACACGCAAATCGATCAGTACATCCTCCCGGGTTTCGATATGAGAAATAACCGCTGCGAGAGTAGGTCCGATGTCCGTGCTGAAGTAGATCCTGTATTCATCCTTGGTTGCCTTCTGGCTTACGGCCGGGAAAGAGACCCCGGGCTCGGACAGGCTTGAATTTTGTGTGCGAACTGAAACCTTGGTTAATCCTGCACCTTCGGCGGTAATCTCGATGGGTGTTCCCGAGGCTGCGATCTGGCCTCTAAGCAGAATTGCGATCCGATCCGCCATTTCTTCCGCCTCAGCCATGTCATGCGTAGCTAGAATGATGGTCGTTCCAGCTTCTTGCTGCTCACGCATGATGTCGTGGAACTCGACGCGAGTTGCAACATCCAGCCCGGCAGTTGGCTCGTCCAGGAAGAGCACAGAAGGGTTATGCGCAAGCGCCAGGGCAAGTGAAAGCCGTCGTTGCTGTCCGGTTGAGAGCTGGTGATACTGAGCATCCACCTTCTCCGCCAGGCCCAGGCGATCGAAAAGGTCATTACGAGCATCTACTCCATGATAGGCGCAAAATAACTTCATCGCCTCATTGACGGTGATGCTCTCCGGCAGGCCTGAGGTCTGCAGCTGAACTCCAATCACATTTCGAAGCTTACGCGGCTCGCGCGTTGGGTCAATGCCCGCCACCCGTAATGAACCGCTATTCGGTGAGCGCAAACCTTCCAGGCTTTCCAGCGTGCTTGTTTTTCCAGCACCATTGGGACCGAGAAGCCCGAAGATCTCGCCCTGATTTACCTCAAAACTGATGTCATCTACCGCGATGAAATCGCCATAGGTTTTACGAAAATCCTTCACTTCAATAATTGGATTTTCCATATTTGAATAATACCTCCCTTATCGCTGCAAGTATGCTTGGTTAAGCTTGATTACTCAGCCCGGATAGGCGATATTTCCTATCTGGCTTCTCGCATAGAAATTATTTGCCAAGCGAAATAGAGCAGCTGCCGCTTTTAAGGCTGGCGGAGTGTTCTCAGCTTCATAATCAATGCGACATTCTACCTGATGACAACCATTTTGTCGGCGAAATCATCTATACCGGTATCGTGTACACTCGCGCAGTGGTTAACCCACCAGAGATTGCGCGTTGGACCAAATTCAGGTGGAGACCGGTTCGATTTTACATAGTTCTCTGAAGTTGCAATACTCACAGATGCGGCGACTGCTGGCCTTGGGAAAAAACGATTTTTCTTTTGGAGTATTCTTTTCCACGTCCTGGCAATAGGCGAACATCTCTTGCGTTTCAGCCCGCACCCTCTGTTCAAATTCCCCGACATCTTTCTGCTCAAGGCACAGTTCCATCTCGAAATAATCAGGAGAGAGGTAGGCGATGATCGGGCGGATCGCTAGCGGGTCTGTTTCGAAATGGAAGGATGCCCAGGCTGCATAGCCGATTAACTGCGCGCCGTGTTTTTCTTCATCCCGCTTACCCGTCTTCCAGTCGAAGACAAAGAGCTCCTGTTTCACAGGAAGGAGAAAATCCACTTTGCAATATGCCTTCATTCCGTCAATACGCGTCTCGCCAAATCCGGGCGGCTCAATAAGCCAACGATCATAGCGATGAAGCGCTGGGTCGCAGAGCCATTGGAAACGTTCGCTTCCGAGCAGATTTTCGAGCGAGCTCTTCACTTTTGGGAGAACATCATCAAGGCTGATCTCCTCCCTTTCAAGGTAATAGACCTCCGAAAACACCTTCGCTTTACAGCGGCCTTGCGTGATATCCCGTGCATAATCAAAGAGACGATCTGTATCCACTTCCTCTTGTGTGCGTGCGAGACGCCGGAGCATAACGCGGATGATGTCATGAGCAATTGCGCCGCTTTCGAGGGGGATGGTTGTTAACTCTTTAAGCGCCTCGATCCTCGCCCTCGGGAACTCGGGATCGTGTTTGGCATAGTACTGGTAGTAGTACTTGCGCTTACAAATCGAGAACACGTCGTAGCGAGTCATGGACCAACCCAGGATCGGCGTGTAATCAAAACGTTTCAATTCCATCATCTCACCCTCTCAACACCCTTCAGGCGCTTTCCGCTGTACTCCTGCCAGGACAAGCTCACATCGTCTCTGAAATCTCTCTCATATTGGAAACATCTGTAATAGTCAATAAATAACGACCACGGATGGATACTTTGGAGAGATTGGATATTGCTCCTACGTAAGATATTTCAGCTGGTTTGATAACGTTGCCCATTAAGGATATTTGATTTATTGATTCGGGAAAGGAGCGATGCAATCCAATCCTGGCGAGTTTCCTCCTCAATGCCTTCATTTGTGAACCGCTTGCGAATTCCACCTAGAATATCATACAAGTGGGGAGCAGATCGCCGACTGCAGCGCATGAGCCTTTAAAGCGCTGCATCCAATTTCCATATGCGGGGAAGAGGATATACTGGACTCCATTGAGAAGTCACATTATTAGAAATTGAGACCCCGATGGGAAAAATAAAGACCAGAGGACAAGATGAGATCAGCGATCGTGTTTTATGGCTAACGCGGATCATTGTCGGCGCGGTTTTCCTGATGAATGTATCCTGCGCCCTTGTCTTCATCCTGCAGCCGGATAGATATGCTCCCGGGTTTGAAGTTGCTGGTGTCCCCGGAAAGATCTACGTCCAGGGCCTGGGAATCCTCTTCCTCATGTGGAACGCCACCTACCCTCTGGTGATTTTTCACCCGATCCGCTATCGAACCTTATTCCTCGTCGTCCTGATCCAACAGGCGATAGGTTTTGTTGGTGAAACCTGGCTTTGGTTGACCCTGCCCTCGGGGCATTCGCCCCTCCGGGTAACCGGGCTCAGATTCATGCTCTTCGACGGAATCGGTCTGGTCGCCATGGCAGGAGCATACTGGCTGCTGAGAAAATCAAAGATCATCGAAAGTAGCTAATCGTCACTCCGTGCCATCTCAAGCCTACAGGCATGGTCAACCTGATATCTCGTACTCCCACTGGGTCATGGAGACGAACATGAAAGATCGCACATCGATACACATCCAGAACTTGCATAAAAGTTTTGGGGCGGTTCAGGCCCTGAAGGGCGTAAACCTGGCGGTGGACGGCGGGCAGATCTTTGGGCTGCTTGGTCCGAATGGAGCCGGGAAAACAACCCTCATCCGACTGTTAATTGGAGCAACAAAGCCCACGTCAGGGGATCTTTCGGTTCTATCATTGAATCCTGGAAAACAGAAACGCGCCCTGCGCCAACAAATCGGTTATATGCCGCAATCGCCGGCCCTATATGAGGACCTTTCTCCGACAGATAACATCCGTTTCTTCGGCCGCGCCCATCAAACCGGCAAACTATCCAAACGGGTAGATGAAGTCCTGGAGTTCGTGGGACTGAGTCAGCGTGCACACGATCCCGTTTACAAATTCTCTGGCGGAATGAAACAGCGAGTGTCCCTGGCCTGTGCACTGGTGCACCAACCCCAAATGCTTTTCTTGGATGAGCCGACATCGGGTATCGATCCCAAACTTAGGGAAGCCTTCTGGAAGCATTTTCGGGAACTGACGGCCAAAGGCGTGACCATCATCGTCAGCACACACCAAATGGATGAAGCCCTATATTGCGACAAATTGGCCATCCTCCACGAGGGAGCACTCCTGGCTGACGACACCCCCCGACAGCTGTTGTGGAACAGCCGAGCCAAAATCAAGATATGGCGTGGTTCGAAGGCAAGCGAGCAAGAGGTCATCAACTATCCCGAGGCTTTGCCAAGGTTGTTACAGAAAGATGGGTTAGACCCCGCAATCAATCGGATCGAAGTCGAGGAAGACCGGCTGGAAACCATCGTGCTGCGGATGATAAACAAGCAAATCGGGGAGAAGAACAAAGGAGATCAAAAATGACCCCATCCATTAAACGAATGGGGGCGATTACCGGGCGAGTTTTGAAACAACTGCGACACGATCACCGATTTGTCGCCATTTCACTCGTGTTTCCCTTGGCGATCATCTACTTCATTAAAGTGGTCTTTGACGCTTTAGCCTCACCCTTTTTTGATATCAGCGTTTATGTCATCCCCTATGCAGCCTTCATCGTCCATTTCATCACGTTCATCCTCACCGCCATTGTCTTGGTGCGCGAACGAACCGCAGGAACGCTGGCTCGAATGTTTGTCAGTGGGTACAACCAAATCGAGATCATTGGTGGTTACCTGCTCGCATATACTGTCCTGGCAACCGCACAGAGTTTGATGGTATTGCTCGAACTCAATCTGTTGTTCGAACTCGGGTATGAATTTAAAATCATGGCGGAGATGTATTTAGTCATGTGGCTGTTGTCAATCCTCAGCATGGCCCTCGGCATGCTCGTTTCCAACTTCGCCCGCAACGAAGGTCAGGTATTCCCCTTTATTCCCCTGGTCGTTCTATCCGTCATCCTCTCCGGGATCATCTTGCCCGTTGAACAACTCCCGGAATGGTCGCAGATCCTCAGCTACCTGACGCCTTTGTATTACACAAATGAAGTGCTGCAGGAATTGATCATAGGCAAAGCGCTGGCGGACAATATCGCCATGTTATTGCGTTTACCCGCTTATGGCCTGATCCTCTTGGTCATGGTAACGGTCACACTAAGAGAGAAGGACTGAGACAAGAAGTAAATTAATAAGTTCTTACTTGGAAACGAAGAATACTGCCCGGCTTTTCCATAAGGATTTACAAGCTGTCCTAAGATAATAGAGGTCCCGCCAGTACTCTGGCATCTATTTAACAAGATAAAAGCCCCCGTTGGAACGGGGGCTTTTATGGTAGGGTTAAGTTAGACTAGACGGCTACGACGTTGGCGGCCTGTAAACCTTTCTCGCCTTGTTCAACCTCGAATTCCACGCGCTGGCCTTCTTCCAAATTCCGGAAGCCTTCGCCCTGGATTGCCGAGAAGTGGACAAAGACGTCCTCTCCCTCTTCACGCTCAATAAATCCGTAACCCTTGCTGCCGTTGAACCATTTGACCGTACCAAGAACTCGTTCCGACATTTTAATTGCCTCCTTACGGCAAACTTTGTTGAGTTGCTTGTCTCGTTCCCGGTGGTCGTTGTTCTGAACTAAATCGGCCTGAGCCGATGAAGCTCAGGCCGTGATCTTTCGACTTCCAGACAGAACTTACATGCAACTTCCTAGCTGAAATCATATCAGTTTTTACCATCTTTGTATAGATAATTTTTGCTAGGAAGGAGAATATTTTTTGAATATATCCGTGCCTGATGAGATCCGATGCATCCTTCCCCTAGATCACAAGGTGCATAAGGAAGTTACTCGGTGCTAATCATATTAAACAAGCACAGAGATCATTCTATCCGCTGTAGGTGTGAAGAGTAGCCCAACACGAAATGAGTGTTTTGTTGTTAGAACCCAAAAAACGACAATAGTGGAATCGCCAACAAGATCAACAAAAAGAACACCCCGATGATGATGGCGATAATCGTGCCAGCACCCAATGGGCGCAATACCTTAACCGTTTCGCCAGCTGCAATCTGCTTTACAGCGTGGACAGTTTGCCGGAGAAGGTCATCGGCCTTCCAACGTTCTACTCCCGCCCAATCCCATCCCTCAACCTGTTGAGGAACCAGCAATTTACGAGCAGGGCTAGCAGCAACAGCGTGCGCAATGTCAGCGGTCACCGCACCCTCGCTTCCGCCAGGTACAGTGATCGCCCATGGTCCAACGATTAATCCTGCTTTGGTCAATTCTGCGATAGCTGCATCCTGACCCTCGCCCGCACCCTCCCCTGCCTGGGCCTCGGAATTCAAAACAATAGGTTCCAGAGTTAAGTCAGGCATTTCTCGTTTAAGTTCATCGACCAGGGATTGCCCAAAACCGCCCTCGGAAATGTCCACGACGGCCATCCTCAACGCCGTAAGGCTATCTGCCTTCTCGCTTTGGGAGATGCGTCGATCATTCTGCAGGATACGTCCATGATATAGCCACACGCCTACGGCTATCAGACTGAAGGAGATGGCCTGCCCAAGTTCAGTTACTTCGAGCGATTCTCCACCAAGCACCAAGCTTAAAATACGAAAGATAATGTAGACCGTACTAGAAAGAACAGTCATACTTGCTACGAAAAGAAAGAAATATAGATAGATCTTGCGGACTACCAAACGGCGAGCGCTCTCCCCGGCAGGCCCTATCTCCTCTGCCTCGATTTGCGCTTGACGCCAGGGGATGATCCACACGGGTAACCCGGCGATGATTGCTGCAGTGAACCAGGAAAATTCCCCTCGCAGGCCAGTTCCGAAATCTTCGCCTAACGCTCGAATGATCACGCTGATATCACCACTCAAGCCTATTAAAAGCGCAGATAGACCCACTGCAGCGATCAGGTATAGGTATAGAGAGCGAACTCCAGCCTGCCGAGGCGCTTCTAGGACTTGTTTAGTGTCGTCTGTGAGAACATGGGCGTGATATGCCCACAACACACCCATTCCGATAATGATCGGCAAAGGTTGATAAATACCCAATCCCGCTTCCGGCGGTAAATTAAGAGCACGTCGGAAGAAACCGGCCAAAAGACCTGTAGCATTGGCAACTGCAGTCATCGCACCGATAAAGACTGCTCCGTACAGATAAAACTTTCGCAAAGCGGAGGCGCGTTCCTCCTCGCTTGGACCCGAGAACAATTTTCCCGCCCAGCGCCAGAAGATCACCCATAATGACAACCCGATGACCAATCGGGCGATTTCATCCGCCATCACAACCCACAGCCCACCACTCCTTATCACCTCGCTACCGATTTGCAGCATAATCCAGCGAATCAGGTGAATTACCGCCATGGTGGTTAAGACCAGACCCGTGGCGCTGAAACCCAGGACGTACAAGCGACGCACAGTTGCTGAACTTCCCATCTCGGGTATGGCTCGGGAATCTTCGGCTATCGTGCGCTGGTGGTACAACCACATAGGAACTAACACAAGCATGGCCAGGACGTGGAATAGGATCGCTTCACTAAAGCTCAACTGCAGATATTCGAAATTTTGGTTGTACCCAATTCCACCAAGCAATCGGCGGATCAAGTCAAAGGCGTTTGCCGTGAAAGGTCCAAGAAACGCGGCCATCGTTCCGTAAAGATAAATGCGGCGAAGGACCGCTCCGCGTTCCTCATCCTCACTCTGAACCAAGCGCTGCCCCTGCCGCCAATGAGCCAGGTATAACGGTAGACCGACGATGAGCACCGCGATTTGAAAAGCAACGGCTATCGGGTCGACTCCATAGATGAACAAGTTGCGTAACAAGGCGATAATTGCCCAAACGACACTTTGTAGGCTGATAACGCAAACAAGATAAATGTACCAACGGCGTACGTTTGACATCATTACCTCCTCCGAAACTCAGAACAGTCAGGCTGCAACCTGATCCAGCTGTACTATTCATTTGAATCAAGTCAATCCGACTATTGGCACCCCTCTCTTTGCTTCCAACAGCGGGCGAAGTAAGAGTCCGCGTCAACGATTTTCCATTCATTGTCTTCAAACTTGACTTCTAAATCAAAGAGACGAGTTGATTGACCGCTTTCGAACAAGTACCCACCACGGAAACGAGATTCCCGCACCTTTACATTTCCATGGTTGCCAGTGATTTTTACAGATACTATCGATAAGGTAGTATCGGCGTCGAGGCGGAAACTCCACGAATAATTTTGGACATGCTCGGCAAACCTTTCTGCTGAAACCGGGTAGCCAGCCAGGTCAGGCGAAAGGTAACCATACGCCCGGTCATATTCTTCCCTGTTCAAGGCCATCAGGTAATTATGTGCTACGCCCTCGGGAGTATCTTCGGCTTGGTACGTTGGTTTAGGCTGGGAGAGCGTAACTGCGAGGGCAACAATGACCAGTAATACAATGGCGGCGACGATACCGATTAGGAATTTGTCCGTGCTTTTCATTCCATCTCCTCAAAAAGAAAGGCCGGTTTCGGGGTAAATCCTTCCCTGGGTGTCAAAACAGCACGATTCTTCGGAAAATTGCCGGTAACCCAAAAGACTTGGGCGGACTTTTCGAACGAAACTCTTAAGCTGTTTACCGGCAATAATGTACCTGTGCGGGTTGATTAGGGGATTGAAGAATCAGGTGAATACTTCTTCATAATACGACACTCAATAGCTAGAAATCAACTGCATCTCCGGACCTGTATCCGAGAAAAGCGTTCATCAAGGTGCCGCATAGCGATACCTTATAATGAAAGAGAACCTTATTAAGGTGTGGCAGCAAGGGGACTTCTCGATGATTAGTGTGGACTCGCCCTGACACGATCCTGGATCGAAAACCGGGTCAGGTTAATTAAGCTTGACTTGTACACTCCCATGCCAAATCACCCCTGATTACGTCGGTGAACCCTGCCAGGTCACTTGCGCCGGATGTGTGGCCCTGATAAAGGTTCTGCCTTGATGTTGGGCGAAATTCTTAGGTATAGCACCTTGAGACCACGCCGATTTAGAGATCCTCGAGCGGCTGCGTGCCGAGCAGATCATCGGCGACGTCGTACATTTCACGGATATGCGAGATGTAGCGCTCGTTCGAATGGCGTAGACGGTCGCTGAGCGACTGAGCAAGGCGGTGCCAGACCTTCGAGGCCAGTTCGGGGTTGTCCGCCATTAGGGTTGTGAGTGATAAGCGTGTGAAAGTGATGACCTCGGTCGGTTCTAATGCGGTAACCGTCGCCGAATGGGGCGCGTCGATGAGTAGTGAGACCTCCCCCAACGTCTCCCCTATCCCCACATCTATCAGCTCCGTGACTTCCTCGGAATTATTCCCCAGTGTTATGCGAGCCTTCCCTTTTGTGATGACGTATAACGCATGCTCTTTCGAACCTTCCGTGATCAAGATATCGTCTTTATCGAAGAAATCACGTCTGCTGAGAGAGAGCAGTGTCTGGATCTGATCTTTTTTGAGTCCTTTGAATAGCGGAAGGTCACGGATCAAAAGCAGGAGCGTTTCATCGCCAGATCGCTCAAATTCGGCGCGCAGCGCCTTTGCAGTTGTCACCACCTCTTCATGATAGATATTCCCGCTTTGAATGATTCTGGAGAATGTCGCCCCCAGATCGCGGCCCGTGAGTTTTCGCAACTCGCGCCAGCGCCGCTGGAATTTTAGATAGGCCACAAATGGATTCTCGATCGGGACCGCTTTGGTCTGAGCCAACCAGATATTGCGAATGGTCTCCTTTGCATCTTCGACGCGGTCATTCGAAAGATAGTCGAGCGCGAGGATCAGATTTGTCTTGAGGATCTTGTCATCGAGTGTTTCCTTCAGGAATTCACCAGGATAGGGGTCAAAATCCTCAGCTGTGACGAAGGTCATGTTCACTTGTTCAGTTTGGCCATTAATTTTCGCCCTGGAATACACCAACCGGAAGATATCTTCCCTGAAACTCTGCCAGGTCGGATGGATCTTCGGAGGTGGACGATGCTGGATGTACAGCTCGTTATCCAGGAAAAAGTTGAAACCAAACATACGTGCATTCAGAACATAATCCGTATCCTCCCCTCGGGTCATACGGGGATCGAAGGGTACCGTTCGAAAGAGCGAGCGATGGATAATCATACAGCCGCCAAAGGCGAACGGTGTAAGCTTCAGGCGCGGATCACCAGGTATGATCTTGTCAAAAGCCTCACGTTTGCTTCCGAAGCGATCCCAATACGTCATCCAATGGATCTCCTCCGGAACGTCGTCGTAGTAAGTCCCTTGGGCGTTCATGTAGTATCCAGCAACCCCGTCGATCGTCTGTCCCATAAACCGGCTGCCGATAAACTCACGTGCCTTGGACATGAACGCGGGATCATCAAAGTACTCATCATCGTCGATCAACACAGCGATTTCAGCACCCAGGGCGTAGGGTACGAGAAGGCACATATTGCGGATATTTGAGTACCCCTTGAGTGAGAGGATATCCACAAGATCATCTCTCTCCACCCGCCTCAGCTCTTCGTGCATTTCTTTCAAGTGGGAATGTGAGATAACGAAAGTTTCAACCGGGGGATCAACCTCGAGAACCAACTCGAGAACACGCTGCTTGACTTCTTTCTCGATGTCCGGCGCAGTTGAGCACGCCAACACGACGATTGAGAAATCCCTGTCTTCCAGCACCTGTATTGATTCGAGCACCTTGCTCAAGGTGCCAACCTGGTCGATGGGCGTGGGATGATCGTAGACAATGTCGCCTGGCTGCCAGCCTACAGCTTTCTCACGAGACCAATATGTTGGGATGACCATCACTGTCTTCATATATATTTACGGCGTACGATCCCGATCAAACTACGGGGATCTGCGCCCTCTTTCTCCTTTCGATAGATCAATGGGCCGCAAAGTGGATAACCTAACCCACTCAAACAAGGGTGCGCACCATTTGCCACATTTCTACACGAAGGATCTCCGGTGTGCAAGGGGAGAGACGTCCCCCATTGAACAAGCCCCCGCTTCCCTTTACGAAGCGCTAGGGACACCCTAATTATCGACCCGCGGAGCGATTCCGGGTTCAAGCTTAGCGAGCAGTGCCTCCCAACCATACATCAGGCTTGTATATCGATCTATCGCCTGTGGGAGCGCCTTATATGAATCTTCAAACGCGATGGGGAGCTTCGCGAAGCGCGGATCGTCCAAGAACTGCGCCGCACTTTCTCCCCCTACACTCAACCCCAGCTTTTGCAGGTTGATCTCCGTATCAAGACTCGTCTCCAATCGACCAAGCCCATTCAGATACCAGGACATGAAGGGATTGCGCCCTATCCAACCCAGACAAGCTCGATAGAATCGGTCCCGCACGGATTTTCTGCGGATATCCGGGGCACGCGGGAAATCATCATAGGTATCATGGAAGAGAAGTAAATCCACATCGATCATCCGAGCATTAAAATCGGAGAGCGTCTGCCCCAACAAAGTATCCTCGCCGCGCCCCATAATGCAAGTCCCAAGCGTTGTGTAGATCGTCGAGAAGAAGGGAGCTAAACGCCGCGGTTCGTCCAGACTGAGACCTAAATTACCCCCGAGGGGCTTGACCGTCGGAGCTGGCGGCCCGGGCGAGGCTGGGCCCAGGGTCAAGCATCCATGCTTATGGCAGTCCTCAAGATACTCGAGCGCCATACCCTTTCCGAGACCAAAAAGCAGGTCGCCGAGACCATCGAAGGACATCGGCGGGATGATGTAGTAGCCTGAATATTCACTGGTTGTGACGGCGACGTCCGCCTTGCTGAGTGAAGCTATATGCGTCCCAATGAAGTCGATTTCTTGCCAAACAGGTAATTCCCCACGTAAGGCAGTCAGTACGGCGGGGCGAATATCCGTATCGAAGAAGAGCAGATAATCCAATCCGTCGAGGAGCGCCTGGAAGAGGACTGCGTTGCGGTATGCGCCGTAAGGGACCTCCCGGTGGCTCAACCAACTGGGGACATCCAGCAGCCCATCCACCTCATCCGCGCTCAACCCTGTGGCAAGCAACCGGCTGCGCAAATTAGCATCGCCACTTGCCTTGACAACGGTTATGTTTATCCACTCTTTAACGGCTGCCACCGCTTCAGGCTCGACACCGTGAGAATAAGCGACAATGATGCGATCGAGGGGATAACCGAATTTCTCGGCGTTATTTGTAAATCGGATGATGGGTTCTGGGTCGTCGAGGTAGCGCGTGATGAGACCCAGGGTAATTTTGCTGTTCCCGAGCGTTCTCAAACCAAGCTCCACATACTTCGTCTTCCTCCTGGATCGCTCTCAATCTGTCTGTAAGGTATCTTCGTATATATCGATCATCTTATCCACCTGACCGGACCAAGAGAAATCATCCAAAGCATATGCCGCGGCGAAAGGACCTTTTACTTCTTTCGAATTGGATCGAATTTCTGAGATAATTGCCTCTGCCAACCCAACGGCATCATCGATGTCAACTAATGCTCCCACGCGCTCGTCAACGAAATCAGGCAGACCACCTTCGTTCGTGGCGACGA
>JBARSI010000068.1:0-26593 GCA_049644665.1 Anaerolineales bacterium | reverse complement strand
GCAGCTATGTTCACGATGCTGAAGTGGGTCTTTGTGATTGGCAGTTTTGCACTATTGCTGGTGGGTGTGGTGGTCGGAGTAGGGCAGTGGGTAAGAGCAAGGGAAAGGCAGTGAGGTTTCTGGCGCTTCCTAACCATTCGCTGCAGCCGACCCCGCGGACTGCGCGATTTCATAGAGATCGTTTAGGCATGAGTATATTGAAAAGCAAGCGAAGATCCTAGCGGGGCGGCTGAGCTCAAAGCCGTTAGGCGCAAATCCTTCTATTCTGGAAAAAAAGAGAATGACCTGGGAACTTCGCTTTCAGAAAGAAACACTTCACCGGCTCCACCGTCGTCTCGAGGATCAAGGACTTATCGAGAACGGAGAGCTTATCCGAAAGATTAGCATCGAAATCGAACGCAGCATTGCCGAGGAGCGAATAATATGAACAGTATAGGTACTCCCTCATCTGGTTGGCTCAAAAAGACTGGCTTTTTCTTATTGTTCTTCGTCGTGCAGATGATGGTCTTTGCATTAGTAACGTTTTCACCTTATCTACCGAGCAATACACTGCTTGGTTTTCATGTCGCAATCACCATCACACTCTTTGTCCTTGCCGTGTTCCTGCGAAGGAGCGAAAAAGGAAATCCATACTGGCCAGTATGCTATGTTCTTTTTGTGGCCGCGGCATCTGTCCTTCTAAGCAACCTCTTCAGTGACGATTTTTTGAAATTGTTTGGGCTTAGTGTTAGCACCCCTCAAGGGATCGCTGTCGCCAAGTTCTCCCAGAGTATCTTGCGAGTTATACCTATCCTGGCTCTGATGCCGATCATGGGATTTGACTGGCGGTCAATGTATCTCAGCAAGGGCAGGATCAGAATATGGATGGCGATTGGTATCGCTGCGTTCATTATCTTCCCTGTGCTTGCGTATCTCCCCCTGGCTAACCAGGCAGGGGTGGTGAAAAAGCTGCTGGCATTGTCACCATGGATCCTGCTTTTTTTACTTTCCAATGGGTTCATGGAGGAATTGATATTTCGAGGTTTGTTCCTTCGGAGGTATGAGCCATTTCTGGGGAAAGGCTTATCGATCGTGCTGACAGCCGTCGTGTTCACGCTCCTACACACCCAGGTGACCTACGCACCACAGATGCTTCAATTCCTCGCAATAGTCTTTTCTTTGTCATTGATCTGGGGATTCGTCATACAGAAGACGGAGAGTCTATGGGGAGCGGTCCTGTTTCATGCTGAAGGGGACTGCTTGGTCATATTCGGTGCATTTGCCAGTATGTAACTGGTATTTCTGACCGATGATGCTGCCGAGCTATTCGCTGCCCCAGAAAATCGCCGGGGTCTTCGTCGTCTGACCGTACACTCTTCCAGGGCGCTTCGCGGTAGTTTGCTTCGCGATTTACTGATCAAGCTGTAAAATGGGGATGGTGAGATTGCCTGTGAAGGTCTAATCCCCGGCGCCAGATAATCAAGGGATCTGAAGGATGTAAATTGTGGAAATTTTAGAGAGCCTAATTGTCATCTTGATCGTAGCTCTACTTGGAATGTTGAGTAGGAAAACAAGAATATTTTCAAGTGGGCACATTAAAATTATTTCTTCTTTCGTCTATTATTTCGCTTTGCCTTCCCTTTTTTTTGTCAGCATATCCAATACCGATCTATTAACGGTCGATTATCAAGTAGCCGTAGGTTCTCTTCTCCCAATAGCTGTCGTATTATTTGCGCTTTATGTGCTGAAGATTTCTAAGGTTGTAAGTAAAGATGATTTTATTTTACTAAGCCTTTCGATATGCTTTGGCAGCTACGCCTTTTTTGGAGTCGCGTTTTTTGAAACGCTTTATGGAGGGAAATGGCTTCCCCTTGCTATAGTCATGGCTTCTGTCCTTGGATTTACGGGAATTGTCTATGCCCTGATATTTTTTGAATATGCGAACAAAAAAGAAAAAGGCTTGAGTTTTATCCTTAAAATAATCAGGAACCCGTTGATTATTTCGCTTGTTCTGGGGGTGTTATGCTCTCTTTCTGGGATCAGAGTAGAGATGATATCCAATGCTCTCTCACTGCTGGGAAAGACCGCGGGAGGACTGGCCATTTTCTCTCTGGGTATTTTCATTTACGACAATTTTTCTTTGCAGGCTGTAAGACAAGCTTTCAAATATTCAATTTTCAGGAGTTTAGCCCTTCCACTCTTTACTTACCTGGTGGTTCTTGTTTGTATAGACGTAAACATTGAATTACAGAGGTTTATATTTCTCCAAAGCGGCATCCCGGCCGCTATTTCTCTTGCTGTTTTTGCCGAAAGGTATGACTATAAATTAGCGGAAGTTACTGGAATAGTGATCATAACTTCAATTTTAAGTTTCCTTGGACTTTTCGCTTTGTTCTTTATTTCAGAGGTAGCGTTCTAATCTGCTCATGCCTTGAACAAATCTTCTCCTAGCTCTGCTTAAAAAACGAGGTCAATCATAATGAAAAAGATCCGTCTTCTGGCTACCATAACCATGATCGCGGGATTTTTCCTGCTTGCCATAACTTTACTCGACATCCTTGCCCTTACAGATATCCATCATGACTATGTTAGCTATCAGGTCCTAAACAATTTGAACATCTCTTTGCCGAGAGAGCTTCCTGAGTGGACAGCAGCAAAGGGAGAATGGCAGGTCGTGAGCATTAGCGCCTTTTCCAGGATCGGCTTTCTGCTTTTGAATACAATAACGCTTGGGCTGTGTGTTAAAAAGCTCAGGGACCGGGACGACAATGTGCCCCGCGGCCGGGCAGCTTGATCATAGACCCATTCGGCAGCCCATCCTCTGGAACAGGGTCGAAGACGAATTCCAATGCAATTCACCATCAACAATGATTTACTCACACATGCTCGCACCAATCTAATGAGCCGAGACCGGCTATATTGGGTTGTCGGCGGAGCCGGCTCCGGCAAGACAACCATCTGCCGGACTCTTTCGGCCATTTTTGATATTCCTGTCTATGACATGGACGCCCATATCTACGGAGCATATCACGGCCGATTTACACAGGCGCGTCACCCAGTCAACAGCGCGTGGTCAACGGCTCGAGACGGACTGGCCTGGTTGCTCAATATGTCCTGGGACGAGTTCGATAGTTTTAATCAAGCGGCGCTTCCCGAGTATTTGGACTTGCTAGTCGAAGACCTGGACGTCACCAAACTCAATGCCGGCGTATTAATTGACGGTGGGATATGCAACCCCGCCCTCATCGCGCAAGTAATCTCGACTCGTCAGATTGTCTGCCTGGCAATACCAGGACGGTCGGGTTCTGAAATCTGGAATGAGACTGATGAACGTAAATCCATGAAGGAAGCAATCTTTCAATTGGCAAAGCCGGAGGAAGCATGGTGTAAATTCCTCGATTTTGACACCCGAATCACACACACAATCCTGAAGGAATGTAAAGGGAATAATATCTCTATCTGCCCAAGAGGCGAGACAGAATCGGTTGATGAATTCGCCGAGAGGGTTGCCCGTGCATTGGGAATTCGACAGGGTTACATATAAACAGCACTCAACGAGTCGAACAATCCTACGTTGCGTCGACCTACCTTTTGCGGAGAGCCAGCGACATAATTTGGGCGCCTACATAGACAGACAGGCATACGGAGCAACAACATGGATTCTCCAAACGAGAACCTGGTTCCACCAACCACTCCCAAGCTTTCCTGGCGTTCTCTCCAGCCCGCCGATGTTGTGGCGATCACTACGCTCGCGGCCATATGCCTTGAGGTGGATGGGGGTCATCTGCTGGGTGTCACGGACACCTACATCCAGGAGCATTATCTGCCGGCTTTACCCGGGGCATCCATAGGCGCCTTCATGAAGGATGGGCAGCTGATCGCGTGTGCCGCCGTACAGCCAACACATACAGCGGAGGAGTACCGCACCCCTATTGTAAGCCAAGTTCACCCGGCTTACCGCAGGCGTGGGCTTGGGACCTTCTTGCTCAAGTGGTGCGTCGCAAAAGCCGCCAAGCTCCTCTCTGAATGTCCCCCGGATCGACGGCGCGTTCTTCAAATCACCACCGAGTCGCTTACCGATGCGGGGGCGCAGCTTTTCGAGCGTTACGGGTTCACGCAGCAGTTTGTAGAAGATGTGATGCGGCGTGATCTGCGCGCCCCCATCCCTGATGTTTTGCTCCCATCTGGCATCAGCTTGGCGACGTGGATGCCGGCGTTGGCTGACCAGTTCTTCGCTGTCTATCAAGCAGCCTTCCAAGAGCGTCCCGGCTACCCGGGGTGGAGCCAGGAGGAATGGATGGCCTGGCTGGATACAGACGATGACGATTTTCAGCCCGAGATATCCTTACTGGCCCGTCATGATGACTTCCCGATCGGGTTCGTTGTCTGCGCCGACAGGTGGGTCGTCCAGATGGGAGTCCGACCGGATTGGCGGGAGCGGGGAATCGGATCGGCGCTCTTGATTGAGGCCTTGAGGCGCTTCCGGGAAGCGGGCTGGGATCATGTGCTGCTTGACGTCAATGCAAACAACCCCCGTGCCGCGGGGGTATATACTCGGCTCATGTTTGAACGGGTCGGACGGCGCGCGCGTTTTGTGCAGGTGCTGACGTGACAGCGTTCGAACGGTGGCATCATCAGAGTGAGGGGTGTCATTGATACGAGAACCTCATTCGCAACAATGTTGGACAGCGCTTCTTGACATGATTATTGGCTGAGGTCTTATTCAGTAAGTATCCTCTATTTATCATCCCGTGGAGGAAGAAAATGAATATCTCAATCCCGACTATCGGCACCCGGGGGGATGTACAACCGTTTATCGCCCTCGCACAGGGGTTGAACCGCGCTGGACATGCTGTCACCCTTGCCTCCCACCCTGTCATGAGAGAGCTGGTTGAATCCTATGATGTTAAATTTGCACCGATAGGACCGGACATCGATCTTGGTGAGGAAGTGGCGGCCATCCGCCTCCGCTCGCGCAATGTGATCGCCGGCCTGGTGCGGGCTATGCGCTTCTCCTTCGACATATTGGAGCAGTCACACGAGGATATCCTGGCTCTATGCGCAAAGGCTGACCTGGTCGTTATTTCTGTGCAAAGCGCAGCAGGCAAGAATGAGGCTGACCAGTTGGATCTACCACACTTGAGTGTGACGTTAATGCCATGGGGGATACCCTGGAATGATCCGGCGCGACCTCTCATCAAGCGCATGGCCTATGGCGCGATCGATGGATCGGTCAGACTGATAACGACACGTCCGCTCAACCGCATACGCAAGCGTCAAGGGCTTCCGCCAGTTGGGCCGGAAGGATTCACGTCAAAACGTCTAAATCTCATCCCTGTAAGCCCTGTAATTTACACGCCTGAACCGCTTTGGGAACCCCAACATCGCGTCGTCGGTTACTTGTTTGCTGAAGAACCTGGCGGATGGGAACCACCGGCAGACTTATTGGCCTTCTTAGGAAGCGGGGAACCGCCCATTGTGGTAAGTCTGGGCGCGATGAGCCTGGGTGATGACGATGCTCTGGAGGCTGCTGGATTGTTCGTTGGAGCCATCCAACAGGCAGGCGTAAGGGCGATTATCCAGGGTTGGGATGCAGGACTTAAGCAGATGAGTACTCCCTCGACCATACTTGCCGCCGGGTCAATGCCGCATAGCTGGCTTCTGCCACACTCATCCGGCATTGTCCACCACGGTGGGTTTGGAACCACTGCTGCCGGCTTTCGCGCGGGAATACCACAACTGGTCATCCCGCACATTGTCGACCAGTTTTACTGGGGCCAGCGTGTTCATGATCTTGGAGTCGGGCTGAAACCCATCCCCCGCACAAAACTGGACAGTGATGGATTGGCGGATGCACTTGATAAGCTGGCGCACAACGACGTGCTGCGCGCTGAAGCGTCACGCATCGGTGAACAGATACAGTCTGAGAATGGTGTTAAAAACGCAGTACACTTAATCGAGGAGACGTTCTCCTAGTTTACTTCCTCTGCTCTCTTAAAATAGAAAGGATGATCAGATGACAAATCGCGTACTGCTGGCCTATGCCACGAAATACGGCGCAACCGAGGAGATCGCCGAGAAGATCGGTCAAGTGATGCTTCAGGCAGGCCTGCAAACCGACGTGCTGCCCGTAGATCGCGTCGGTGATCTTGCCCCGTATAAAGCAATTATCCTGGGGAGCGCGGTTTATGTAGGTCAATGGCGCAAAGAGGCGGTGGCGTTCCTGGATGCTAACGAGAAAGCGATGGCCAAGCTGCCGGTGTGGTTCTTTTCTAGCGGGCCTACAGGCACCGGGGATCCGGTCCAGCTTATGCAGGGTTGGCTTTTCCCCGAGGCGCAACAACCTATCGCCGAGCGCATCCAACCCCGTGACATCGCATTCTTCCATGGTGTTCTGGACATTGAAAAACTCAGCCTGGCCGAGAAACTGCTCATCAAAGGCATCAAAGCGCCCGTTGGCGACTTCCGAGACTGGGATGCCATCACCTCCTGGGCCGAGGCTATCGCCGCTGCGTTGAAATAAATAATCGTGCAGCAATCAAGTTCGAGCGCTATTGCCTCCAGCTCTGGAGTTCCTTTGTAACCCAACCTCACGAACAACCATTAAAAGAAACACCCCGAGCTGCTCGCTCGGGGTGTTTTTACGGGTTCCGGATTTCTTAGATATCGAGATTGGCCATCTGCTCGTAGAATTTCCAGCGGTTGATGACATCCTCGCGGATCGCCTCCAGCAGCATCCCCGCCCGATCCGGATCGGATTGGCGCAGCGCCCGGAAGCGGTTCTGCTTGTACATGAAGGTCTCGATGTCCTCGGTCGGCACCTTGGAGTCGAGCTGCAGCGGGTTTTTGCCTTGATCAGCCAGCCGTGGATCGTAGCGGAAGAGCGGCCAGAAACCACTCTTCACAGCATCTTCGTGAAGGTCTGTGGCTGTAGTCATGTCGATGCCATGGGCGATGCAATGACTGTAGGCAATGATTAGCGAGGGGCCATCATAGGACTCGGCCTCACTCATCGCCTTCACCAGCTGGGTCATGTTCTCCCCGTATGCGACCTGGGCAACATAGATGTTGCCGTAGGTCATGGCGATGGCTCCCAGATCCTTCTTGGGCATGTCCTTGCCCGCGGCCGCGAACTTTGCCACTGCGGCACGCGGCGTGGCTTTTGAGGCTTGACCGCCGGTGTTGGAGTACACACCGGTGTCTAGCAAGAGGACATTCACATTCTTGCCCGATGCCAGCACGTGGTCCAAACCACCGTAACCGATGTCATATCCCCAACCATCACCACCAAAGATCCATACAGACTTCGGCACAAGGAAATCGGCGACGTCCAAAAGTCGCGCCGATTCTGGACTCTTCTTCTTATTCAAAACTGCCTTCAGCTCCTCGATGCGCCCGCGCTGGGCTTCGATTCCCTCCTGTGTTGAGACATCAGCATTCAAAATTTCGTCGGCTAACGTTGATTTCCCGTTAAGTTGGAACTCTTCGAGTTGCTCCCGGGCAAACTGTGTCAGCTTATCAACCGTAAGTCTCATGCCCATACCAAACTCAGCATTGTCTTCAAACAATGAGTTCGACCAGGCTGGCCCCCTGCCGTCAAAGCGCGGTGCATAAGGCGTTGTCGGCAGGTTCCCGCCAAAGATAGACGAGCATCCGGTGGCATTGGCGATAAGCATGCGATCGCCGTAAAGCTGAGTGACCAGCTTGACATACGGCGTCTCCCCGCATCCTGCGCATGCCCCGGAAAATTCAAACATCGTTGGCAAGAACTGTGAACCCTTGGTGGTGAAGCGGTTGAAAAGCGCGGGGTCAGGCTCAGGAAGAGCGAGGAAATAATCCCATTTTGCAGTCTCCTGCTCCCGGAGCGGCGGTTGAGGCGCCATGTTGATCGCCTTGCGATCCGTCTTCTTGCCATCGGCATCCTTTGCAAAAGCCGGGCATATATGGACGCAATTGCCGCAGCCGGTGCAATCCTCCGGCGCAACCTGCAAGGTATACAGCATGTTCTCCAGGCCGCGTCCCGTTGCCTGTACAGCCTGCCATCCTTCTGGTGAATCACCGTTGGCAAGGGAAGCATCGTAGATCTTGGGCCGGATCGTGCCATGCGGGCAGACGAATGCGCACTGGTTGCACTGGATGCACGCCTCCGGATCCCATACTGGAATTTCTAACGCAAGGTTCCGCTTTTCGAATTGGGTCGTTCCCACGGGATAGGTGCCATCGTTTGGCAGCAGGGAAACAGGAATTTCCTCGCCTCGACGGGCGATCATCTCCCCAGTCACATTTTGTACAAACTCGGGTGCATGCGCAGGAACCGGTGAGAGCACACCAAGTGTGGACGTCACTTTCTCCGGCAGTTCGACCTTATGGATCCGCTCCAGAGCCAGGTTGGCGGCTTTTACGTTCATGTCGACAACCGCCTTGCCCTTGCTGCCATAGGTATCTTCGACAGCCATCTCGATCATGTCGAGCGCCTGCTCCTCAGGCAGGACGCCGGATATTTCGAAGAATGCGCTCTGCATGATCACGTTGATGCGTCCGCCGAGCCCCAGCGACTTCGCCAGCGAATATGCATCAATGACATAAAAACTCGCTTTCTTTGCTATTAGCGCTTTCTGTACTTCAGCGGGCAGGTGATCCCAAACCTCTTCAGCCGGGTAAGGGCTGTTCAACAAGAATGTCCCGCCCTCTTTGAGGTTCTTAAGCATGTCGTAGCGCTCAAGGAAGTGGAACGCATGACAAGCCAGGAATTCCGCCTGCTGGATCAAATAAGTACTGCGAATGGGCTTCGTGCTGAATCGCAGGTGGGAGATCGTCATCGCTCCCGCCCTCTTCGAGTCGTAGACGAAGTACCCCTTGGCATAATAATCTGTCGCCTTACCGATGATCTTGATCGAATTCTTATTCGCGCCCACGGTACCGTCGGAGCCCAGACCATAAAACATGGCCCGGTGTACTTCTTCCCCTTCTGAAGTGAAGGCGTCATCCCATTCCAGATTGGACTTCGTCACATCGTCGACGATGCCGACGGTGAAGTGATTCCTTGGTTTCTTCTCAACCAGGTTGTCCAATACGGATTTTGCCATACCGGGATTGAATTCCCTTGAACCGAGTCCGTACCGACCGCCGACGATGATGGGTCTCTCGCTTTCGGCGATGTCTCCGTTCACGACGGCTTCGCTGATCGTGTTCTGAACGTCCAGATAGAGAGGTTCTCCTTCCGCGCCTGGTTCTTTTGTGCGATCAAGAACAGCGATGCGCTTGATCGATTTCGGCAGGGCTTTTATGAGTGCCTCCCCGCTGAAGGGGCGGTAGAGCCGCACTTTGATCAACCCGACTTTCTCTCCCTGACCGGCGAGGTACTCCACCACCTCGTGCATGGTATCCGCTCCGGAGCCCATCATGATTACGACGCGTTCGGCGTCAGGAGTGCCGACGTAGTCGAAGAGATGGTACTCGCGCCCGACGACCTCGGCGAAGCGTTCCATCGCCCTCCCGGCAATCCCGGGCACTTTCTCATAGAAGGCATTAACGGTCTCGCGCGCGGCGAAGAATACATCGGGGTTCTGGGCGGTCCCGCGAATGGATGGACGATCGGGCGACAACCCCCGTAAGCGATGCGCCGTGACCCAATCATCATCGATCAACGCCCGCATATCGTCGTGGGTGAGTTCTTCGATCTTCTCTATCTCGTGAGAAGTACGGAAACCGTCAAAGAAGTGCAGGAAAGGAATGCGCGATTCGAGCGCCACCGCCTGGGCGATGAGGGCGAAGTCCATCACCTCCTGAGGATTATTGGAGGAGAGCAGCCCCCAGCCCGTCGAGCGAGCGGCCATCACATCACTGTGATCGCCAAAAATCGATAACGCTTGCGCGGCAACGGATCGCGCGGCAATATGGAAGACAGCAGGCGTCAGTTCCCCGGCAATCTTGAACATGTTCGGCAGCATCAACAGCAAGCCCTGTGAAGCCGTGAAAGTCGTCGTCAGGGCGCCTGTAGTCAGCGCACCATGAACCGCTCCAGCGGCGCCGCCCTCCGCTTGCATCTCCGTTACGCTGGGCACCATCCCCCAGATGTTCGGCTCGCCTTGCGCGGCCTTTTCATCGGCGATCTCCCCCATCGGTGAGGAGGGAGTAATTGGATATATTGCTATAACTTCGTTCGTCGCGTAAGCGGTATGCGCGGCGGCGGCATTCCCATCATAGGGTACAAGTTTACGCTTGGCTTTCTTTGTGGCCATTTGGCGCTCCTTTTGGACCAATTTAATATAAACACAGGGGCTTGCGCACAAGCGCAGAACCCTATGGATCATCCCAAATGAGTCTATGGTTGTGCCTTGTGTGGCAGTAGTGTAAATGTCATCCTAAACGGGAGGATACCTGTTACTATTATAGCGCTTTCCTTTGTAATGATCTTCTGTTCGGGTGAAAGAGACACATGCGGAGGTCCAATGCCAACTTTAAAAACAACCTATATGGGCATCGAATTAAACTCGCCGATCGTCGTCGCTGCAAGTTCGATTTCCAGTTTCATCGACCGAATCAAGCTTGCCGAACAAGCCGGTACAGGCATGCTCGTGATCCGCTCCCTGTTCGAGGAGCAGATTCTCATGGACGCGCTGCGCCTTGAGGAAGAACTCTCGGTCGGCGCCGAGAGTTTCGCCGAGGCGCTTTCCTATTTCCCGGAGATGGAGCACGGCGGGGCAGACGAGCATCTCAGATGGATCGAAGAGACGCGCAAAGAAGTAAAACTGCCGTTGATCGCCAGCCTAAATGCCGTCTCCTCCGGTGGATGGACCAAGTACGCCAAACAGCTTGAAACCACCGGCGTGGATGGACTGGAACTCAATGTTTACGCCGTCGCCGCCGACCCGAAGGTCAACGGCGCAGTTCTTGAGGCGCAGCTGTATGAGATCGTTGAAGCTGTTATCGGTGAGGTCGACATCCCCGTTGCCGTCAAACTCAGCCCCTTCTATACATCTATCGCAAATGTGGTGTCCGAAGTGGATAAACGTGGCGCGAAAGCTGTGGTGCTCTTTAATCGCTTCCTGCAGCCAGACATCGACCCAAAAACTGAGACACTGGTATCAGAGCTGGTATATAGTTCGCCCGAGGAGATGAAATTGCCACTGCGCTGGGTCGCGCTGCTATACGGACGAGTGGCAACCGACCTTGCCTTGAACACCGGTGTCCATTCGGGATTGGATGCCGCCAAGGCTTTTCTCGCCGGCGCACAAATCGTACAGACCGCATCCTCACTGCTCCAGCAAGGGATCCCCTACATCTCAACAATGATCCGTGAATTGGAGGGGTGGATGGCCGAGCATGACTACCAGAACCTCGACGACTTCCGCGGGAAGATGAGCCAGAAAGAGACCGATGATCCCTTTGCATTCGAACGGGCTCAATACGTGAAATTACTGCTCGGCCAGCAATAAGTTCCCTGCTGACTCAAGTGGGTTTATCTCTTTATTTCGGGTGGGTACATAAATAGGGTGTCCGATTATGGACACCCTATTCGTATTTCTGGGCTACACAACGTTAGAACAGATTAAGTGTGAAGGGGAAAACCAGGTTCAGGATCAACCCCAGTACGAATAGCCCTCCGGCAAGCTTGTTGTGATAGAAAGCAGCAGACACGAACCAGAGCGGCCAGACCGGGTAGTCCGGCGGCGGCTCGTTCGGCTTCGGCTCGTTGTAGATTTTCAACACCCTCACCAAGCGCGGTATGGCCAAAAAAACCAGCAGCACCCATATACCTAGCGTACCCGTAAAGACGAGAATCGCAACGATCAGATAGTAGCCCACCATCAACGCCTGGTTCAGGCACAGGGAAGCTTTATGGCCGATGATCACCGGGACCGTGCGTATCCCTTTAGCCTCATCCGGCTCGCGCTTATCAATGTGTTTTCCAACAAGCACGGTGGTGACGATCAACGCATACGGCAAGCACGCCAGCCACACCCCTAGTGATGGGATCTCCCCTGCGGTAGCAAAGTAAGCACCGCCAATCATCAAGGGTCCCCACACCAAGAAAACGCCCGGCTCACCCAAGCCATGATGCTTGAGTTTAATCGGCGGGGCTACGTAGAACACACTGATGAAGAACCCCGCCAGAGCGAAAATCAGCACCTGCCAACCCACGCTGATCGTGAAGTAGATCAGGATCGCCAGGTCGATCAAGTTAACGGTCAAGATTGCGGTGAGTAAGCCGCGTTTGCTGATCATGCCGCTCAGGATTGGATGGGGGGCGTAAAGCGCCCGGGCATACTCATCCGTGTCGACGCCGCCCTCAAGGTCGAAGTAATCATTGATCATGTTGTTGGCGGCATGAGCGAGGACCAAGCCCACCAGCGCCAATGCGAAGTGAAACCAATTCAAGTGTTCAGCCAGGGCCGCCGCAAGCAATCCGCCGATCAACCCCGAGGTGGCCGTCATCGAGAAAACCGCCGCCCGGGTGATGATTAACCACTTGCTGACGACATCCATCTTCTTGTCAGGTGAGAGATTTGCGGTATCGAGAACTTCCTTCCAATTGGAAAGTAGAGACATTGACCCTCCGAATAATTTGATATCCAATACCAGGTCGGGAGTGTATCAGGTCCCACATGGCTTGTACAGATTTCACTGAATCCGGAGTCGGGATGACGCCTGTGAGCAGCTTAGGAACTACTCCCAGCGGAAGTAGCGCGCCGCTGCCCCGCCAAATATGACGAGAATGCCCACAAGTACCACAACCTCTAATAGATGATCAACAAGTGGCTCTCCGAACCACAATCCCCGCAGTAACCGAGCGACGTAGGTGAGAGGTAAAAAATCTGAGACGCGTTGAAGCGAGGGAGGTAGCAACTCGATGGGCATCCCCGCCCCTGACAAGAACATCATCGGGTAGAAGATCACCATCCCGATAACTTGCGCCACCCGCGCACCGGAAGCGATGCTGGCGATGAGGTACCCCATCGAGCTCATCGCTAAGCCGCTGAGGATCACAGCGAATAGCAGAAGCAGGATGTTCCCTTCAAATTGGACCCGGTAGAGCAGCCATCCAACCGTGAAGAGCAAGGTCATTCCGAGAATCGTCATCGCCAGGTTGGTCAACAGGTCGGAGGTGATATATGTAAGCGGGCGCATCGGTGTGGCTCGAAACCGCCTGAGGACACCCTGCTGGCGATAGCCTGCCGTAGTGATGGGCACTGAGAGAAGCCCGATCGTGCCCAGGATCAACGCCGAATATGCCGGCATGGATACGTCCATGCTCCCTAATCCATCGAAAATCGGTGATGGGTCGTTGCCATACATGGCACCAAAGATTAAGATCAGCATTGTCGGGAAAGCCAAAGTAAAGAACGCCGCAATGGGTTCGCGGATGTAAAGTTTGATCGATGTCTTCGTCAGTTCCGTTAAGCCGCGCATCTTCTTACTCCCTCACCGCTCTCCCCGTCAGGGAGAGGAATACGTCTTCCAGGTTGGGCTGCTCTGTCCGCAGATCATCGAAGTCGATACCACTATCTTCCAACGCATGGACGACCCTGCTGATGAACCGTTTCCCAGATCCGGAGACGATCACACGATCCTGTCGGCGTTCAACGAGCTCGACACCGGGTAACGCTTCAAGACCCAGATCCTCGGAACCATTTAAGGGATAAAAACTCAACCTTCGTTCGATTCCCAGATCGCGGATCAGCGCCCGCGGACTATCCAGAGCGACAAGCTGACCATGGTCCATAATGGCCACCCGATCACACAAGCGCTCGGCCTCTTCCATATAGTGGGTTGTCAGAAAAACGGTGCTCCCCTGATCGCGTATCTCGCGCACCAGATCCCACATTGACCTCCGTGCCTGCGGATCGAGTCCGGTCGTGAGCTCATCGAGAAACACCACTTCCGGGCGGTTGATTAATGCCAGGGCGATGAACAGCCGCTGTTTCTGCCCCCCCGACAACTTAGCAACAGGTGATCTCTCTTTCTCTTGAAGGCCCATCCGCTCAAGCAGCTCTTCGGGATCAACCGCCTCAGCGTAAAAGGATGCGAACAGTTTCAAGGCCTCCCTCACCCGTATACGGGCGGGAAGATCGGATTCCTGGAGTTGGATCCCGATTCGCTCCATCACGGCACGGTATTCTTTGTGTGGATCTATCCCATAGATAGACACGCGTCCATCATCTGGCTGGCGAAGTCCTTCAAGACATTCGATGGTCGTGGTCTTTCCAGCCCCATTCGGGCCGACCATTCCGAAGATCTCGCCTTCATCGACAGCGAATGTGACTCCATCTACGGCGCGCAAATCCCCGTAGCATTTCACTAAGCCGGTCACTTCAAGTATGGGTGCCATAGCACATTCTCCTCGACCGAACTGCTGCCAAGCGGCAGCAAAGTTCAGGATTTGTCCTTCAAGATTAACTCGAGGGCTTCCACGTGTTCCATGAAAGCCTTTCTGCCTTTACGAGTGATGGCGATGAAGGTGCGCGGTTTTCTCTCAATAAAGGTTTTTTCCAGGCTCACATAACCCGCCTCTTCCAGTTTTCGCAAGTGTGCCCCCAGATTGCCGTCGGTTAGATCGTGGAGATCGCGGAGGAAGGTGAACTCTGCAGACCCATCCTCGGGGAGTGCGGACAGTGAGGCTACGATACGTAAACGGACGGGTTGGTGGATGAGCGTATCAAGACTCGCCATTGGTTACGCCCTGACTCGCAGCACAAATATTCCTGAGATAATCAACCCTCCACCCCCAACGAGGGCAAGCCAAATTCCAAGGTAGGCAGGGATCAGTTGCCAGCCAACAATGGCTAAAGCGGTGATACAGAGACCTATATACAGTAGCGGTGGTGAAAACCAAAGCCCCATAATGGCATAAGCCAAGGCGACAAGTGTTGTGATGAATAAAAGGTAACGGTTGCCCTCAATCGGACCAGTGATCCAGAATAGCAGGCCGCCATAAATGAAAATCATCAGCCATAATATGCCGATCCGCTTACCGTGCGCCGTTCGTACCTGCCGGCTTGATTTCAAGATGACCACTGCCGTTCCCACGATGCCGAAGACATCAAGCGCCAGCCACAGATAGCCCTGTAATTCACCTAAGAATTGACTGCCGAGGAATCCCACAAGCCAGACGATCCCCCAAATGATGAACATATATCCCATACCCGCTCTCGCAACCGCGTTCTGGGTCTGTTCCATGGCCTGCCGAACGATCTCCAGCGACTCATGTGCCTCATTCCGATCCATATCACTCCTCCAGAGCACTCTATATTACAGAGTACTCTATACTAATTTGGATCATTTGTCAATACCCAATATCGGGCAGTGCTTGACTGACGCGGAAAAAGCCGCGGCTTCCCAGAAGTCCCGGCTTTCAGGTAAACTTGATGGTCCAAAAAGAATATACCCGACGGAGGTAGTTCCTGAAGATGAATATTCTTGTTACCGGTGCGACCGGTTTCATCGGCTCACACCTATGCTGGGCATTAGTGGAACAGGGTCATCATGTCCGCGCTCTCCACCGACCCAGCAGCTCGCTGGCGTTGTTAGAGGGTGTCCCCGCTGAACTAGTACAGGGAGATCTCTTCGAACTCGACTCGCTTACCCTCGCCGCGGGTGACATGGATGTTGTTTTCCACTGCGGGGGCCGAGTCGGAAGCTGGACCAACGCCGAAGAGATGGCCGCCAGCCACGTCACGGGCACCCGGAATATTCTCTCCGCCGCTCAACAATGCGGAGTTCGCCGTTTCATCCACACATCGTCCGTCGCCGCACTGGGCATCCCAGAGTGCGCCGCAGATTCCAAAGAGACACTCCCCATCATGGACGAAAGCCACTCCTGGAACTATACCGCCGAGGAATGGCCCTATGGATACGCAAAGCACCGCGCCGAGGAAGAAGTCCGGAGAGCTGCCGCCGATGGCCTGGAGGCCATCATCCTCAATCCCGCTTCCGTCTTCGGTGCCGGCGATAAAAACCTCGCTTCCAGCGCCATCGTTATGCATATGGCACGTGGCCGGCGCCCCCCCATTTCCCCTGGTGGAATTAACGTGATTCACATCGACGATGTGATCGCTGGCCACATCGCCGCTTTAGAAAACGGAGTGCCGGGCGAGCGTTATATCCTTGGCGGAGAAAACATCACCCTCGAACAGCTGCTTACGACAGTTGCAGAGGTTGTCGGCGCGCCGCTCCTGCGCTGGCACATCCCCGGCTGGGCTCTTCGACGCCTCTCGAATCCCGCCGAACTGCTCGGCCGAATCCTGGGTATACCGCTGCGCGGTCACATATTCCGCCTTGCCGGTCTACATTTCTACTATGACAACCGCAAGTCGCGGCAGGTGTTGAATATCCCAGCACCACGCCCCCATCGATCCGCCGTGAAAGATGCCTTTGCCTGGTACCGGGACAATGGCTTCCTCGACTGAGCGCGCTCCGGCCCCATCATCCGCCGGTCCAATGTGGTATCCCAAACCCCAACCGTGATACACTAAACTCGACATCATTCCTATGAGTAAATTGCCTTGAAAAAATCAAAGAAACTGACTGGCCATGAGATGATCTTGGCTTCCCTATTACGAGCGACCACTGCCGTAGCTCGTCAGGCTGCTTCTAGCGAAGATGATGTCATCCGCGCCGTGACCGATGAGTTTCACCATCTCGGCCTGCGAGGAACCGTAGTTCTCTTGCTGCCCAATGGGTGTCTGTTGTTTAAAGCCCATTCATTAGGACCCAAGATAGCAAAGGCGCTCAAGAAGCTTACCGGCATAGATCTCACCGGTCATGAAATTGACCCCGCCAACGTAGATCTTTTCAGCGAAATCTTCTCAACAAAGCAAGCCGCCTTTTCCGATGACGGCTCTGAAGTAATCTCCCAATTATTGCCGTCCACGACGACACCCCTGCTTCCCCGTATCATAAAAATAATCGGACCCGGGAATGTCATCTTCGCCCCACTCATATTAAGCGACGAACCGATTGGCGCCATCACTGTGACTGCGGAATGGCTCACTCATGATGATGTCCCCTTTATCTCTGCGCTTGCCGACCATGTCTCGATTGCCCTCGATCACGTCCGAAACCGAAACGCGATCGAAGCAGCACTTGAGATTCAACGCCTCCGCACTCAAGTCGCCGAATTGCTCACCAGCGAACTCGACCTCCCCAGCATCATGGAGCGCGTTCTTCGACTCGGCGAAGAAATCACCGGCGCCGATTCTGGAGTCATTGCCCTTCTCGAACCGGATGGCGAAACCCTTACTTTCCCATACAGTTTCGGTATTCCCAAGAACATGAGGGAACTACCTTCAATCGGCAGCGGTTTGGTTTGGACAACGATCGAAGAGCGCAAAGGGATTCTTCTGGATGATTACAGCAAACACCCGGATGCCCTTCCCTCAACAGTTGAGGCCGGGATCCGGGCGCTTTTAGGCATTCCACTTATCACCGGCGATGATGTCCTGGGTGTAATGGCCTTCTTCGGGCGATCCAAGGACATTAAATTCACCCGTGAACACCTTACCCAGATGGAAACCATCGCCGGCGTGGCCGCGATTGCGACTAAGAACGCACACCTTTATAGTGAGGCGAATCGCCGCGCCGAAGAATCCCAAGTATTGATTCGCACCGCCCGTTCGATTTCCGCTTCCCTCGACACAGAAACCGTGCTCAATGAAATTGCAATCCAGGCCAACCAATTACTGTCCTGTGATGGCAGCCGCATCCATCTGGTGGACTACGAAAGCGGCATAATTCATTGCGTTGTAGCGCGAGAGCCGAATGCGGAAGAACTCCTCGCGTTCGAATTTAAGATTGGCGAGGGCATCACCGGCGGCGTTATCGAGCGCGGTCAACCTGTTGTGATCAACGACCCAGCGGTAGATCCAAAAAGCATCCAGGTGCCCGGAACCCCGGAAGATGAACCCGAATGCCTGGCAATCGTGCCGCTTTCCATTCGCCAGCGGACGCTGGGCGCAATGACCGTCCGCAGGCTCGGTTTGGACCACCCATTCACAGACGAGGATCTTGACCTGCTTTCCGCATTTGCTGCGCAAGCAGCGGTTTCGATTGAAAACGCGAACCTCTTCGGACAGATCGAAGCGCAGGCACAGCGGCTGGAAGTTCAAGTCGAAGAACGCACGCGTGAACTCTCCCTGTCGGAGGCTCGCTACCGGTCCCTGGTGGAATCCGCTCAATCCGGGATTTTTCAGCTTGATCTTGAAGGACGTTTACTATATGGCAACGAGGCCCTGGCATCCATGTTCGAAAC
The DNA here is from genome assembly GCA_049644665.1 of Anaerolineales bacterium. Classification (GTDB taxonomy): domain Bacteria; phylum Chloroflexota; class Anaerolineae; order Anaerolineales; family E44-bin32; genus E44-bin32. Next base: position 8,364 of record JBARSI010000068.1, on the reverse strand, counting down.
GGATCTTGAGGATGCTCTTGGCAAGCCCTTTTATACTCAAAGTTATATTCACGATGAAAAAATAGGAGAGATTCTTGGGTATTTCAAACAGCGCATAAGTGGAAAGCGTGAACCGACAGAAGTGTACGAATTTGAGTTTCAAACCGCCGGCGGTCGCAAAATTCCAACCCTGATCGGAGTTAGCCTGATCACCGACGAAGAGGGGAACCCCCAGGGCCTCACCGGCCTGGTCACCGACATCTCTGAACGAATTGCGCTTGAAGAAGCACTTAAGGCTGAGCGCGATCGGCTGGACGCCATCCTCGTGCACATCGGCGATGCAGTTATGGTAACAGACGCAGAGGCCCTGATTCAATTCGTCAACCCCGCCTGGGAGCGCCTGAATAAATATCCCTTTAAGGAAGTTCTCGGAAAGCGCCCCGACCTCCTCAACAGCGACAAACATGACGAAGCGTTTTACGGCGACATGTGGGAGACCACCTCACATGGCAAGCCCTGGCAGGGCGAAATCATCAACCAGCGGAAAGACGGAACCCTATATGAAGCCGCTCTCACGGTCACTCCCGTCCTTAACCCGATGGGGACGGTCATCAACTATGTGAGCGTCTACCATGACATCAGCACGCTGAAGGAAATTGACCGCTTAAAATCACGATTCGTTTCTGATGTTTCCCACGAGCTGCGAACGCCGCTGACAAACATCAGGCTTTATCTCGATCTTATCGCCCGTGTTAAGGACCAGGATAAAGTAAAACGCTACCTAAAAACCCTTTCGAGGGAAAGTGATCGTCTGGCGAATCTCATCGACGATTTACTCTCTCTTTCGCGCATCGACGCTGGCACCACCCAACTCCAGAAAAGACCCATGAATGTAAATGATCTGCTTCACTCGCTCGCAGAGGATCGAAGGTCTCTTGCTGCGAATCAAGGATTGCAGCTCGAAATAAACATCTCTCCTGACTTGCCCGAAATCCAGGGCGATGAACGCTTGCTCAGCCAGGTGTTCACGAATCTCCTGACCAATGCGATGAACTACACTCAGGAGGGCGGCGAGATCACCTTGCGCACCCGCACCGAAAAAGATGCATCCATTGAATGGATTGTCGTTGAGATTGAAGACACAGGGTTAGGTATCCCGCTTGAAGAGCAGTCCGAAATCTTCAACCGCTTTTTCCGTGGCGCGGCGAGTCTATCTACGGGGGCGCCTGGTACCGGGTTAGGCCTGGCGATTTGCAATGAAATCGCCCACCGTCATGACGGCCTCATAACCGTAACCAGCGAAGGAATTCCGGGGAAAGGCTCCTGCTTTTCTGTCTGGCTCCCCATTGATAACGAAGCGAAACAGGATTGACATCAAGATCGTTGCGGGATTCCAGCCAGTGAAGCCCTGCAGCCAAAATCGGTCGTCCGATTACGCAATCTGATAGATCGACCCCTCAGTTGTCTTTGTCACTTCGATTCGCACCGGGAAAGCCTCTTTGAGTTCAGCGATGTGCGTGATCACCAGGATCAGATCAAAATCGTCCTGAATGCTGTTGATCGCCGAAACCAGGTGCTCCCGACCGCGGGCATCCTGGGTTCCAAAACCCTCATCGATAAACAGGCTGCGCAGTTGTGCGCCTGCCCGTCGTGCAAGCAGCCTGGAAAGTGCGATGCGCAGCGCGAAGTCAATGCGAAATGCCTCGCCGCCTGAATATAGTTCGTAGGGCCGGCTGCCGAGGTCGTCGGAGATGATGATGTCGAGAGCTTCGCGCAGCTCACCGGTCTTGATCTCCCGCTGAGTCTCGATGCGCAAATGCATTCGACCATCCGTCATGTGCGAGAGCAACTCCGTCGCCGTTCGCTCAAGCTCGGGGACAGCCGTCTCAATGATCATCGCCGGCACACCGCGTTTGCTGAAGGCCTGCCTTAAATCCTCGTACAGGCTCAAATCTTCTGCTTTCTGCTCCCGCTCGCGCAAACGCTCCTGTCGCTGCCGTTCAAATGAGACTAACGCGGCGAGCTTTTGGCGTGCGCCGCCCACACGCTCATCGGCCAATCGTTTCGACTGCCGCAGCCCGTCGATTTCTTTCTTTGTGATCGATGCAGCCCGCAAGCGCTTTTCACAAACTTGCGCCTGCTCCTCAAGGGCAGATCTTTGCTTCTGGTCTTGATCGACTTCGCCAGACCAGCGCTTGATGCGCTGGCGCAACCCCTCAACTCTGCGCCGGGCTTCTTCAGCGTGTGAGAGCATCGTCTCAAGCTCCCCCGCTCGTTTTTGCAGCGCCGCTTGTTCTGAAAGTTGACCGTTAAGGGCTGTCCGCTCTCCAGAAAGACCCTGGAGCTGCGTTTCGAGTTCCGTGATCCGTCCCCGGTTTTCGATGTACTGCTTGCGCCGATCTGCTACCTCAATCTCTAATTCGCCGATGAGGTCGTGGCGATGCTCATCCGTAAGAGGCTGCGCGCAAGTCGGACATACCGGCTCCGTTGCGCCGCTCAACGTTTCGATCCGTTGCTTTATGGGCTCCGTCTGCGGGGCGAGCGCATCATTGGCGCCTCGCAAACTCGCGGCTTCCTTCGTGAGTTTCTCCCGCCTTGCATCCAGTTCTTTTAATTGAACCTGCAATGGGTCAAGCTGCGCAAGCGCTTTCCGGACCTCTTCCAGCGCGCCGGAAACCGCCGCCCGATCGGCCTGGGCGTCAGCCTCTTTGAGCTCGGGCTGCGCTTCGGCGAGTTCACTCTCGCGGGAGGTAATTCGCCGGGTGAGGTCATCGACCTGACGCTGGAGAGACACAAGTTCAGAGCGCGTCCCCTCCAGGCTTGCCCATTCTTTCTCCGCCGCTTCCAATTCGGCAGCCTTCTCGCTCGCCATGAGCTCGGAGGACTTAAGTTCTTTTTCGTAGGCTTCACGTTGGGCAAGTTCTCGCCCGATCTCCTCTAAACCCCCGTCGAGACGCTCGATCTCCGCACTCGTCGTGGAGATCCGCTGCTTGGCCGTATCCTCATACTTTTCCCAGGCAGACAAGCCGAGAATATTCGCCAGCACCTGTTTGCGCTGCGCCGGGGTTTTTGTGGTGAACTTGTCAGCCCTCCCCTGAAGGAGAAAAGCTGAATTCACGAAGGTTTCGTAGTCAAGCCGGATCAGGCCGTCGATCTTCACTTGCGTCTCACGCATCGTTGATTCGGCGATCCCCTGCCAACTTTCAGTTTCCGGATTCCACGCCTGGAATTCTAGAAGCGAACTTCCCCGCTTTCCGGTTTTGCGCTGGCGGATGACGCGAAAACGGCCCTCCCCCTGCAAAAAGGTCAGCGCCACACGCATTTCAGTTTGGCCCTGGTGGATCAGATCATCAGGACTGTTGCTGCGCGCCTTCCCCCATAAAGCCCAGGTGATGGCATCCAGCAGCGAGGATTTCCCGGCGCCATTCTCGCCGGCCAGACAGGCAACGTGGATGCCTTGAAAATTCAAGGGATGTGGATCGCGATATGCGAGGAAGTTGCGAAGCTCTAATTCAACAGGGATCATCGGCTACAAATCATTCCAGCAGCTCTCCAGCCTTCGCCAGGAGCGCTTTTATTCTTTCGGGCTCTACGTCACGGCTCTCAAAATAACGCTCGATCAACTCGAGAGGCGTGAGCGCTTCCGGCGATAAGTCGCCGAGCCGTGTTCGTGCATCGTCTTCGATTTCGCGCGTGACCGTGAAACTCGTCGTTTCTGCCAGCGCTCCTTCGATCTCTCGTTCCCGCAGCCCCGGCATCTGGTCGGCGCGTAATTGCACTTGCAGACGGATTACAGCATTCTCGGTTTCCGACTTCTCCAGGACATCGACGATCACCGCAGTCGGATCCTCCTCGGTGCGAACGTCGATGCTGACCGTGCGAAACGGCCTGGCGTTCACGGGCACAAAAGACCACGTGGTTTCGTTTCGCCGCAGCTCAACCCAGCAAAACCCCTTCTCTTCGCCCTCTTCCCCAAAATCGATGCGCTCGAGTGACCCGCTGTAAACGACAGGCGGGTAGCCCTGGGGGTTTAGATCCTGATGCTTATGGATATGCCCAAGCGCGACGTAGTCCCAAACCGGGTCAGCCACCATCGATTTCAAGATGGGAAGGTCACCCCCCAACATGACAGACCGCTCCGAACCGAACTTCGCCGCTTCAACCGTGAAGTGACCGACGAAAACACGGGGCATATCCCGGGCAGCCGCTTCTTCCGTCAGCGCCATCAAGCGATTCGCCACTTCCGCCCGCAATCCCTGGTTCAGCTCCTCGATGGATTTGCCCTGGTATTTCTTCCAAGCCATCAAGCGATTGCGCATTGGATAAGGCATCCAGGCGAGGAAGATGGGACCATGCGCCGTCTGCACAACCTGTGCGTCGTCTTTGTAACCAACAATCACTCCGGGGACATCCAGGGCGCGGAAAATATCGAGGCTGTTGGCCTTCACCATCATGCCCGGCATGTCGTGGTTGCCCACGAGCAGCAGCGTCGGCATCTCATCTGCCAGGCGCTTTATTCGCTGCGCAAATTCCCGCTGTTGGGTTGGATCCGGACTGCGGTCTTTGAACGCATCCCCGGCGAATACCGCCAGGTCGGCTCCATGGTCGATGGCGTAATCCACGACCTCGTCGAGGCGGTCCAGAAAATCGCGCACCCGGCTCGAGGTTCCGGTATTGGGGTCGATGCGCCCGTAATTCTCCATGCCGATGTGGCTGTCGGCGAAATGGAGCATGCGGATGGGTTCTGTCATCGTCTGGCGTCCTTGTGCCGGTCTACGAAATGTTGTGGGGGTAATCTCACCGGACCCCCTGTTTATTGCTCTTCCTTGCGCTCGACCCACCGCTCGAGATTTGGAGGAGACTCAAACGCTTCGAGGCGCGTTAACAGCACCTGCGGATCCGCTTCGTTGATCAGCAGGTCGATGTGCTCGTTGTAGATGAAGCCCTCTTGTCGAGCGTGGTTTATAAGCGCAATAAGCGGGGTGAAGTATTCCCGCGTATTCAGGATCCCGATTGGGCTCCTGTGCAAGCCGATCTGCGACCAGGTGAGGATCTCAAATAATTCATCGAACGTTCCAAACCCGCCGGGGAGGGCAACGAAAGCATCCGACATCTCCGCCATGCGGGCTTTACGCGTAGTAATATCCCCAACGACGATCAGCTCCGTTAACCCGGTATGGAGAAGCTCGGGGGTTTCAAACATCTTGGGAATAATGCCGGTAACCTCGCCCCCGTTCGCGAGCACTGCATCAGCGAGCGCACCCATCATACCCGTACTTCCTCCCCCGTAGATGAGCCTCAGGCCTCGCTCGACAAGCGCGGCGCCCATATCGCCCGCCGCCTGGAGATACTCGGCATTCATCTGATCACTTGAGCCGCAGTAGATGCAGATGTTTTGAATACGCCCCATAGTATCTCCTCTTCTTGATGCTTCACATCGTGAACCCCGGACTTATACTTCCTTGCCGGTCGCATCAAGCGAGCTGCGTATCGCTTGCGCGTGCCTGTCCAATTCATCACGAGAGGCCACGGCTGAAAAATCCGCATGCATGCCAACGCTTCCGGGATTTCCCTGGAAGCGGGGGATGACATGCAGATGGCTGTGAAAGACATCCTGCCCGGCGGCGGCGCCATCGGCGAGAAGCAGATTAACGCCCTCGCAGCGCAATCCGGATTGCCGCATTGCCCTGGCCATGCGCCGGCCGACGATGAACATCCGCGCGCAAACAGCTTCAGGGACATCATCGATGCCCGACGCGTGTTCGTTGGGGACGACAAGTAAGTGACCGGGATTAACCGGGTGAATGTCCATAAAGACCGTCACAAGGTCATCTCGAAAAACGATGCTGGCCTCTGAGAGTCCAGAATTAATTCCGCAGAAAATGCAGTCGGGGTTGCCGGACAAATTCACCTCACACGCAGTCGGAAATCCCTATTCGGGTCGGCCAATCCAATGGTTCGACGATGATGATTGGACCTGTTTTGGCGCAATAGGGCATTCTATCATGACGGCGCCGCGGCTCATAATCCCAACGCGCCCTTGACGCAATCGAGGATTGTCGTGAAAATTCACGGACGATATAAGGAGCATAGACAGTATGTCAGAGACCTTCTTCCCCATACTAATCCTCAACGCGAGACCTGCGGCCGGGAAAAGCGAAATCCTCCACGCTCTCAAATCTACGCCTGTCGAGGAACGAATCGCACGCTTCCATATCGGACCGCTTCACATCCTGGATGACTTCCCGATGCTCTGGACCTGGTTCGAGGAAGACCACCTCCTGGAGACGGTCTTTCATCAGCCTCGCCTGCACACGGACGCTGATGGCTATTTCCTGATCACGGATCTATGGCACTTGCTCATCCAGCGGTTATCCCTCGAGTATGAGAAATGGCGCAGGGATACACCCGCAGGCCACACCGCAGTTCTTGAATTCTCGCGCGGCGGCGAGCACGGCGGGTATGAAGCAGCGTACCAACACCTGAGCCGCGAGATATTAAGCCTGGCTGCCTGCTTGTATGTCGATGTCACCTACGAAGAATCGCTGCGCAAAAACCGCGCCCGCTTCAATCCCGAACGACCGGACAGCATCCTGGAGCATGGGCTGCCGGATGAAAAACTAGAGCGCCTCTATCGGGACGATGATTGGTCGAGTTTCTCAAGTGGGGATCCACAATATCTATCCGTCCAGGACGTCCAGGTGCCCTATGTGAATTTCGAAAACGCGGACGATGTAACCTCGAACGGTGGAGATGCTCTTTATAAGAGATTAGATGAGAGATTGGGCGCGCTTTGGTCGCTCTGGCAGCGCAGACCGGCGGTATAATGCTGCTCATCTTCCGCCAAGATCAGGAGTTGTTATGAACCGTCTGCTACGCATTCTCATCATTCTCGCCATCCTCGTGCCCATTACTGGCCCTGCAGCGGCGGATGACGGATCGGTCGTTCGCGCGGTTTTGTTCTACTCCCCATCTTGCGGACACTGCCACAAGGTAATCCAAGAAGATCTCCCCTCGCTACTTGAGAAGCACAACACCCTGGAAGAATGGTTTTTTGTCGGAGAACTGCCCGACGAAGAGACTGGCGAACTTCCTCCCATCGTCGGACTGATGGGCGACGTCCTCCAAATCCTGTACATCAACACTGCCTCTCCGCTCGGGGGTGAATTGTTTGGGAACGCGCTTGTCCACTTCCAAGTTCCTGAGGATCGGTTTGGCTCCGTCCCGAATTTATTCATCGGCGAAACAAGCCTCATCGGCTCGCTTGAAATACCCGAGTTGTTCCCGGGATTGGTCGATGACGCGCTCGAGCAAGGCGGTATCGCCTGGCCGGACATCCCCGGACTGGATGAAGCAATCGCCGCGCTTGTTCCCTTCCCGGTGGTGGAGCCAACCGCGGAGGCGTCCGGCGACGGCACGCCTACAGCCGCTGGAAATCAGACTGAAGCTGCTCCTACCGGGGAACCCGCGCCGACGCAGGGGGTCGACTTCAACCCCGGCGAACTCTCAGTGAGCGAGAAGTTTCAACTCGATCCCGTGGGGAATTCAATCTCCGTAGTCGTCTTGATCGGGATGGTCATCAGCCTCGCCGTAATGGGCATCCGCTGGAGAAGTCAGAAGAAGACCATAGCGCGGGCGAAGCTGCACTGGGTCGTGCCCTTGTTGGCGTTAGTGGGGTTGTTCGTGGCCGGTTACCTGGCTTACGTCGAGTCAACCGGGGCGGAGGCAGTCTGCGGCCCCGTCGGTGACTGCAATACCGTTCAGCAAAGCGAATACGCATTCCTGTTCGGGGTGATATCCGTGGGTCTGCTCGGCATGCTTTCCTATATTGCCATTCTCGGCGCCTGGCTCATCGACCGTCGGGGGTCGGAGCGCTTGGCTGACCTCGCCCAGACGGCAATCTTCCTCATGGCCTTCGCCGGAACGCTCTTCTCCATGTATCTCACGTTCCTGGAGCCCTTTGTCATCGGTGCTACGTGCGCCTGGTGCCTGACCTCGGCGGTGGTCATCACCGCGCTGATGCTGCTCAGCGCCAATCCCGCAAAGGCTGCCTTAGCTCGCCTGCGCTCGAACTGATAAAAGTTACGCTATTCTTAGATGTAATTGAGTCATCCTAACATGGCGCGGCCTCCTGATCTTGCGACTGAACAGACGGATTTTCCCGATCGAATTCCCATTTCGCCGGATTTTGGGCGATGTATGTATGAATGCGGTTCAAATCATCTTCACTGCGGATGATGTGTTCGTAATAATTGCGCTGCCATAATTTCGCACCGGGAGTGTTATGGATTTCGTTGATGCGTTTTGTTGAAACTGTTTTGAACGCGCCGATCAAACGCCCCAATGGTTTGCGTTTCGGTTGATCCGATCCCGTTGTAGGGGCGG
>JBARSI010000067.1:0-1907 GCA_049644665.1 Anaerolineales bacterium | reverse complement strand
ACGCGGCGTGCAGACCAACGCCATCTGGGAGGCGATCCCGGCCATTTCCGAGGCTTCGGGCATCGGCTTTTATGATCTGGCGCGTGAGTTAAATCGTCTGTCGTGGATGTTGATACGCGAACATCCGCATCTTTACTTGCGCAATGTGGTGGTGGGATGGATCAATTTCTGGAAGGCTCCGGTGTACTGGAAATCAGAGGCGGTACAATCAGTATTTACAGGGGGAATCTTGAGCGGGATGGTGATTGTTGGAAGAGGAATCTCCCTGCTGGCGAATTTCCTTTTCCTCGCTTTCAGCGCGTTGGTTGCCGTAAGCGCCAAGGGGCGCCGCAGATTGCAGTTTGATTTAATTTCTTTAGCGGCGGGTGGAATGATCTGGATGATATCCATCTTGCAAACACTCCTCGATCATGGGGACAACCCGCGTTTTCTTGTGCCTTTGCAGGTATTGGTTATATACCTGGTTGTCCGGAGTCTCTGGTTTTGGAGCAAGGGAAGATCCGACCTGGAGGTCATTAACCGTTGAGACGAATTGGGATCACCCTGGTTTGGATCCTCCTGACGCTGGCTGTTTGCGCTATCTTGGCCTGTTTTGATCTCGATGGATTCACGCTCAAAGGCTGGTTGGCTTATACGCTTTTATTGAGCATCTCTCTGCTTGTTGTATATTTCGTCTGGAATTATTTTCGCAGGGAGGACGCAAGCCAAGCTTTGCTTGTCATTGCCTTGGTTGCTATAGGTTTGCGGATCCTTGTGGGGGTCGTGCTCTATCGGGGTTTGCCAGTCTGGGGATATGACGAGAAAGCACAAAGGGCTGGTTATGTGTTCTGGGATTCTTACAAACGCGATACCGATGCCTGGTCGCGATCCGGTATGGATCAAGCTCTTACAACCGCGTTCACAAACCCGGCGAGAAGTGACCAATACGGGGGCGTGCTCTTCCTTAGCTCTGGCATCTATCGCTACATCAGCTCGGACATCCAGCGTCCTTTACTGATCGTCGTAATGACAGCCGCGGTTTCGGCGCTGGCGGTGCTTTTCGCCTGGGGATTTGCGGCTTCTGTTATGGGGGACAAAGCGGCGATGATCACTGCCTGGATCGTTGCGCTATATCCTGAGGCGGTGCTGCTGGGTGCGTCACAGATGCGCGAGCCCTTTCTCATCGCCGCCCTGGCCGCTGCCCTTTATGGTTATTCACGGATTCGGAAAGGGGAGTTCAAGGGTGGGATCACAATCGTCGTGGCATCCGCATTAATATTGGCCTTGCCGATATCGCCACCGTTTGTGATCGTGATCTTTGCGGTTGTCGCTTCCGCTTGGTTTTGGGAAGGGCTTGGAATTGGGCGGCGCAGAAAGTTATTCGTTACGGCGCTGCTCGGCGCGGTCGTCCTGGCAGCCCTGGCTCTAGCCGTCCGAGCATGGGCGGGTTTGGATGCCATTGCCGGCTCCCCCTGGGAAATTATTCAAGAATGGTGGGTGAATGCAGGGGATCAATGGCGGGTTACACTCGTAAGCGAAGAATCGGTTATGCTCGATACCCTGCTCGATCGTTTACCAGGCAGCTTTCGGATCCCTTTCCTCGTCCTATATGGTCTCATTCAACCCTTCTTGCCGGCTGCCTTGATTGCACCGGGTGCGCCTATCTGGCGCAGCATCGGCATTTGGCGAAGTATGGGATGGTTCTTGATGCTGCCGTTCGTGCTGTATGGGACGTGGCTGGCTTTCAGGAGAAAGGGATGGAGGAGTCTGGAGAGCTATCTCGCCGTTCTAATCTGGGTGACGGTGTTGATTGCCTCCTACCGCGCGCCGGGTTACCAGTGGGATAACCCGCGTTATCGGGCTATATTCCTTGCAGCTCAGGCTGCCCTGATCGCGTGGACGTGGGTTGAGGTGCGCCTAATCGAGAG
>JBARSI010000066.1:0-23542 GCA_049644665.1 Anaerolineales bacterium | reverse complement strand
GCTGAAGAGACCGATTTGGTGATTGTGGATCTATCCGGCGAACTCCTTGATCCAGAGGACGAGGAAGACGCAAAATTGCTCGATATGAAAGACATCTCCATCCTTGTCGCCCCGGAAACCGATATTCCCACCCCTGGCGTTATGGAGCATCTTTTAGGATTAACCGCCGGGGATGAAAAATCGTACGAATATACCTTTAAAGACGACCACCCCAGCGAAGATCTGCACAATCGCGCCGCCACTTTTCACATCAAGTGCCTCGACGTGAAGTCCCGCCTTGTCCCGGATTGGTCGGACGAAGTGGCCCAAAATCTGGGCGATTTTGAAAGTTTGCTCGATCTGCGCGTGAAGCTTCGCGAGAGCCTTCAGAAACGGGCGGAAACCGAAGCGGAAAACCAACACAAGGACGAAATCATGCAGAAACTCGTTGAAGGGGCTTCTGTGCAATATCCTCCAATCGTTCTGCAGGAAGAGACCGGGCACCTCATCCAAGATCTACGCATGCGTCTAGGCAATCAAAAGCTAGAACTCGAGGATTATCTGAAGATCGAAGGAAAGACAGAAGAAGATCTCCGAAAGGAGCTGGAACCTGAGGCAAATGAGCGAATAAAGCGCGGCCTTGTGTTAGGCAAGATTGTCGACGTCGAAGAATTAAAGGTGGAAGATGAAGAAATTGACGCCGAAATCAAGCGCCTCACCGAACCCCTGGGAGCAGAAGTTGATAAACGCCTTCTTGAAGCGTTCGAATCCCCCGCAGGCCGCCAGCGTTTTGCGATGGACATCCTCACCGATAAAGCAATACGCCGTATCGTCGCAATCGCCAAAGGTGAACCAGAAGAACAGGATGTATCTACTATAGAAGTTAACCGCGAAGAAGAGAATAATGGTATAGATTCTGCACCTGAGGTCTCAGGGGCGGATGACATGGAAAAGGAGTAAGTACCCAATCATGGACGTAACAGATCCACGATCAATAGTTCCGATGGTTATCGAATCGAGCGGGCGCGGCGAGCGCGCATATGATATTTACTCGCTGCTCCTGCGCGAACGCATCATTTTCCTTGGCACCCCGATCAATGATCAGGTGTCCAATCTTATGGTCGCCCAGCTGCTTTTCCTCGACCGAGAGGACCCCGACCGGCAGATTAACATGTATATCAATTGCCCTGGAGGTCAGATCTATTCCGGGTTAGCGATCTACGACACCATGCAGCAAGTCCGCTCGCCGATCTCTACAGTCGCCGTAGGCGTGACTGCTTCGTTTGGCACCGTTCTGTTAGCTGCAGGTACGAAAGGCAAGCGTTACGCCCTTCCCCACGCAACGATCCACCTTCACCAACCTTTGAGCAGCGTACAAGGTCAGGCGACGGATATCGAGATCCAGGCAAAAGAGATCTTGCGTTTGCGTGAAGAATTGAATAACATACTCGTACACCATACCGGTCGATCTCTGGATGATATCGAGCGTGATACAGAGCGCGATTTCTACCTGACCGGGGAGGATGCAAAGAAATACGGCCTCATCGACCATATCCTCGAACCACATGAAGGCCAGGAATTAAAGGAATAAACAAAGTCTAGGCCTATGCCAAATAAGCGGGAACCACAGACGCCTGAGACACGGCAGTGCTCATTCTGCAGCCGGGATGAGGAGACGATCCATCGCCTGATCGCTGGTCCTGAAGGCGTCTTCATTTGCAACGAATGCGTCGACCTCTGCCAGGATATCTTAGAGGGCGAAGGAGCACGACCGCCTGGTGGGCTTTCTTCTTCCGGCAAGCCCTCCTTATCCCCGCGAGAAATCTTCGACAATCTTGAGGAATACGTCGTTAGCCAGGAGCACGCAAAGCGCGTGCTCTCTGTTGCCGTCTACAACCATTACAAGCGCATCGCCAACCGCGGACATCACGATGTGGAATTGGATAAGGCGAACATTCTGCTTGTCGGTCCGACAGGAAGCGGGAAGACGCTTCTGGCCCAGACCTTAGCTCGCAGTCTCGACGTCCCCTTCTGCATCGCCGACGCCACAGCACTTACAGAGGCTGGCTACGTCGGTGAAGATGTAGAGAATATCCTCCTCCGTCTTCTGCAGGCTTCGGACTTCAACATACAGCGCGCCGAGCGCGGCATCGTTTATATCGATGAAATCGATAAAACCGCCCGTAAAAGCGGCGATAACCCGAGCATCACGCGGGACGTCTCTGGCGAGGGAGTCCAGCAGGCGCTTCTGAAGATCATCGAGGGTGCAGTAGTGAACGTCCCCCCGCAGGGGGGGCGGAAGCATCCCCAGCAAGAGTTTATACAAGTGGATACTTCTGATGTTCTTTTTGTCTGCGGCGGCACTTTCGACGGGCTGGCGGATATCGTCGCCGAGCGCGTAGGGCACCGAGGCAAAATGGGTTTCTCCGGTACGGTCACGGACGCACTGGCGCTAAAACTCAAGGAAAGCGCTCTTCTACGCTTGGTCATACCGGACGATCTGATGCAGTTTGGGATGATCCCGGAGATCGTCGGTCGCTTGCCGGTCGTGACGAATGTAGATCCTCTCGATGCAAAATCACTGCGCGCCATCCTGACCGAGCCGCGCAATGCACTCGTCCGGCAGTATAAACGCCTGCTTGAGATGGATAAGGTGGAGCTCGATTTCACCGAAGAAGCGCTCACGGCAGCCGCCCAGCTCGCCCTCGAGCGAGAGACAGGAGCGCGCGGCCTGCGTGCAATCATTGAAGGCGCGCTTCTCGACGTGATGTACGACATCCCCTCCTGCCCAGATATCAGCCGCGTTTTGGTTGACGAGCAGGCCATTCACCGAACGGGCAAGCCCCATCTCTTCGACGAAAAAGGGGAGGAACTCCCGATTAGCGATAAGAGCCTTCCCGACGCTGCTTGATCCCATTTCACTTTCCCGGGTAATAAAATGAATAGACTATCTACTTTCTCAATCGTTGCTTACGATGCAGCTCTGAATGCTTGGGGAATCGCCGTCGCCTCAAAGTTCCCGGCTGTCGGCGCAGTCGTCCCTTGGGCTCAAGCGGGCGCAGGCGCTGTCGCCACCCAATCTTATGCCAACACAGCCTTCGGCCCGAAAGGCCTGGAACTCATGTCACAGGGCCACTCCGCCCAGGATACATTGGCTGATCTGCTGGCGAATGACGAGGAGCGCAAGCTTCGACAGGTAGGCATCGTCGATGGGCAAGGTCGTGCAGCTACATACACTGGCGAAGATTGCAACGAATGGGCTGGCGGGAAGATTGGCGAGAATTACTGCGTTCAGGGAAATCTACTCACCGGTCCGGAAGTGATTGACCAGATGGCCTCCTCGTTTGAGGGCTCAAAAAAAGACCTTCCCGAACGCTTGCTCGAAGCGCTGCTTGCTGCCGATCAGGCCGGTGGCGACCGCCGCGGGAAACAGAGCGCGGCGATTTACGTCGTAAAACCCGAAGGTGGATACGCGGGTTTCAACGACCGCTGGATCGATTATCGTGTCGACGATCACGAAGACCCGGTCCCGAGGCTGCTGGAGATCCTCGGACTTCACAGCCTGTACTTCGGCGAAAGTCCCCCTGAAGAGGAACTTGAAATCAACGGTACAGTCTGCGAAGCTCTGCAGAAAATTATGCAGGATCTGGGGTATGACATCGAGGGAATCACAGGAGAATATGACCAAAGAACCCAGACCGCGCTCCGCCAGTTCATCGGCAACGAGAATTTCGAAGAGCGCACGGAGTTTGAAAAGGGACGCATCGATCAGCCGGTTTTTGAACACCTGTTGAAGAAATTCCGCGGCTGATCTCAAATGTCGCTGCTCCAAGACCTGCGGGATGACTCGAGGCACTAAACAGGATACATGACAATGCTCTTTCCACGGCAGCAAACATGAGACAACTTACAGACATCAAAGGCCTGATAATCGATCTGGACGGAGTGCTGTGGCGCGGGCGGACTTTCCTGGATGGTGTACCCGAATTCTTTTCATTTCTGCGGACCAACTCCATGCCGTTCGTGCTGGTCACAAACAACTCCACCGCCAGTCCAAATAGTGTGGCTGAGCACCTTGAAGGCGCTGGTGTAAAGATTGATCCGGCAGAAGTTCTAACCTCGTCATTGGCAACCGCGGCATACTTGCAGGATAGATTCCCCTCGGGCACCGCGATCTACGCCATCGGTGAAGATGCGCTGAAGGGCGCGCTGTCCTCTGCGGGATTTCTCCTTCAAGACTCAGCGGATGGTGTGCAAGTTGTCGTAATGGGTTTCGATCGAGAGATCAGCTGGACGAAAATGACTGAAGCTTCCATCGCCATTCAATCCGGAGCCATTTTCGTTGGAACCAACCCGGATCTGAGCTTTCCGCTTGAGCGTGGCCAGGCTCCTGGTGCAGGGGCATTCATCAGAGGTGTTCAACTCACAACAGGCTTGGAGCCGATCATCATCGGCAAGCCGGAACCCCACCTTTTTGGCCTCGCCAGGGATCGACTAGGCCTCGCCTGCGAACAGATCCTTGCCATTGGCGACCGGATAGAAACAGACATCTTAGGCGCCCAACGTGCTGGATTAGCAGCCGGCTTGCTCCTCACCGGGGTGACATCGCGGGACCAGGCGGCAGCAGCGAAGATTAAACCCGATTGGATCTTTGAAGACCTACCATCCCTCATCACCGAGCTCACGGGAGCGCACCGGTGAAACCGAAGCCCTTCTTCTTTGACCTGAGTCTCCCCCAGGTAGAGGTCTACCTCCAGGCTCTCGGCGCTGAACAATACCGTGCCCGACAACTCTGGGAGGGTATTTACAAGAAGCTGGCCCCCTCCCCTTTGAAAATCTCGAATCTCCCCGAAACCCTTCGCCAACAACTGGAAGGAACGTTCACCTTCTCTGCATTTACCGTTCAATCAACGCTCACCTCCCAGAACGGTGAAACAGAAAAGTACCTCCTGGAAGCCCAGGACGGCCAGTCAATCGAAGCGGTTCTCATGCGCTACCAGCGCCGCAATAGTGCCTGTATCTCTTCACAAATCGGGTGCGGCATGGGCTGTGTTTTTTGCGCCACGGGTCAAATGGGGTTTAAGCGTAATCTCAGCTCAGGTGAGATCATTGAGCAGGTGATCAGAATTGCCCGGCGATTTGATGCCGTCGGCGACCGCCTTTCGAACGTCGTGTTCATGGGGATGGGTGAACCCTTTCAGAATTACGAAGCCTCGATGGAGGCGATCGACCGCCTGAATGACCCCGAGGGTTTCAACTTCGGAAAACGTCGCTTCACAATATCTACGGTCGGCTTAGTCCCGATGATCGAACGCTTCACAGAAGAACGCCGTCAGGCAAACCTCGCCATCTCGCTGCATGCGGCGACAAACCCTCTACGTGAACGGTTACTGCCCCTCAATCGCCGCTATCCGTTGGATGTGCTGATGCCCGCATGTCGATCCTACACGGTACAAAGTGGACGAAGGATCACTTTCGAATGGGCGCTTATTCAAGGGTTGAATGACGGAGATGAACAAGCTGCGGCACTGGCGGATTGGGTGGATAGAATGAACTGCCATGTCAACATCATCCCCCTCAATCCAACCCAAGGTTATGAAGGTCAAGCCGCGAACCTCGATCAAGTCCATCACTTTCAAAATGCCCTGGAACAGGCTGGGATCTCCACAACAGTTCGCGTCCGCCGCGGGATCGATATCCAAGCAGGCTGCGGTCAGTTAGCCGTCCAAAAGCAGAGAAACGACATCGATACAGCATCATCTGCTGCCGAATAAGAATTTATCTTGTCAATTCCCAACCCGAAAGGTATGATTACATGATGGTCAAGAATTACGTTATCATGCCGTCGATCCTATCGGCGGATTTTTTAAACCTGGGCGATGCAATAGCAGAATGCGTTGCTGCCGGTGTTGACTGGCTTCATCTTGACATCATGGACGGGCACTTCGTTCCCAATATTGCACTTGGTCCAGGCTTCGTTGAAGCTTGTAGACGGGCAACAGATCTGCCTCTCGATGTTCATCTGATGATCGAAAATCCTGATCGTTACCTGGATGCTTTTACTGCCGCCGGCGCAAGCTCAATTACGGTTCATTATGAGGTCTGCCCCCAGCTGCCTGACACGATCAGCAAGATCCGAAACCTGGGCATTAAAGCTGGCGTAGCGCTGAGCCCAGATACACCGGTTGATGAGATCAAAGATGTTCTCGATCTGGTTGACGTAGTTCTGGTGATGACCGTTCAGCCAGGCTTTGCCGGCCAAAGCTTCATCGAGAGTTCTACAGAAAAAATCCGCCGCATGCGCAACTTAATCGACGCGGCTGGTCTGGGGACACATCTTCAAGTAGATGGAGGAATCAACCGCAAGACAGCGCCTGAATGCGCCGATGCAGGGGCTGATTTTTTCGTCGCGGCCAGTGCAATTTTCCAGCACCCAAATGGCATCACGGCTGGAATTCATGCGATACAATCTTCATTTGAGATGGGAGCAAGGTAAACGTAACAGATCGCCCTGAAGGCGATCTTGAGTTACGATCGGAATTAGTAGGAGGAAGGTAAAAGACTAGACGCGGGCCATCCGTTTGATACACTTTGTACACAGCGTCTTCTGTACCATGCGCCCACCTTCGTTTACCTGGACTTTCTGAAGGTTGGGAAGAAACTTACGTTTCGTCGCCTTCATGGAGAAGCTACGGCTCTGCCCGAAAGTGGTTTTTTTGCCGCAATTCTCACACTTTGCCATCTGGGATGCTTCCTTTCTAATGAAATTAATTATTTCTTAACCGGCGGACATGTTACCACAGCTTAGACCGACCATCAATGCCTAGCTCTAGGATGGGAGAGAAATCAAATGACCGACGAAAGCAATGTTCTAGGGCGAATCATCGTCTCACCGAAGGCGATCGCCACAATAGCATCACAAGCCGCGCTGCAGTCGTACGGCGTCGTTGGCATGGCCTCGAAGAACATCGTCGACGGCATCGCTCAGGCTCTCGTACGCGATCCTCGTCACGGCGTACAGGTCAGCACATCTGACGATCAAATCACCATTGATCTGTTTATCATAGTCGAATATCAAACCCGGATTTCTGCCGTCGCTGCGAGTGTGGCTAACATCGTCCACTACCAGGTAGAGAGATCCCTTGGCATGCCCGTTCAGGCTGTAAACGTTCACGTGCAAGGCCTGCGGGTCAGCAGCAGAGATTAACGGCGAACGGAGGCTTGATGATTAAGTCGCACAAAGATATTAATCCAAAGCTTCGAGCGCGCCTTATTGAGCAAGCTCTAGAAATCGATGGCTCAACCCTGAGTCAGGTGGTCTTCGCTAGTCTGGACTGGCTCCGAACCAACCAGCAGCTCGTTAACTCATTGAATGTCTTCCCTGTTCCGGACGGTGATACCGGGACCAACATGGTCCTAACGATGCAGTCGGCTGTAGACGAGATTGTCAATATTAGCGAACGCTCTGTAGGAGAGGTGGCTTCCGCAATAGCACAAGGCGCACTCATGGGCGCACGCGGCAATTCAGGTGTCATCCTTTCACAGCTCTGGCGCGGGTTCGCCCGCATTCTGGAGGGGAAAGAAAAAATGAGCGCTGAATCTTTCGCTGCCTCACTTAAAGCGGCGAGTGAGACGGCGTACAAAGGCGTTGTTCGCCCCGTGGAGGGGACAATCCTCACCGTGTCGAAGGATATTGCCGCCGAGGCACAGAAGGCGCTGGAGAATGGAATGACCTCCGTTCTCGAGCTTCTCGAGCAGGTCGTGGAAGCTGCCGATGATTCCGTCGAACGGACACCCGATCTCCTTCCCGTATTAAAGGATGCTGGTGTCGTCGATAGCGGCGGCAAAGGTTTGTTCTTCATCCTGGAAGGCATGCTGCGCGCAGCTTACGCGCTGCCGCTTGATCAACCACTTCTCAGCGTCCAGCCTTTGAATTTGCTGAACTTGGACAGGGCAGCAGAGGCCATCGAACCTGGCCAGGATTGGGAAGTCATCATCGACTTCTCGCCCGAGGAGTTTCTAGATCTCGAAGCCTTCTATAGAAAACTGGAGGAGATTGGCACATCCATTCAAGTCGGCGAGGGCGATGGGATGTACCGCATGCATATTCACGTGCCGGATAATAAAGAGTACGAGCCTATTGATTACATCAAAGGCTTAGGGACGATTACAAATATTGCCATTGAGAACTTAATGGTTCAAATGACAAAGCCAGGAGATGATCACTCTCTATCTGAGATCCGCCTTCAGAGCGCTGAGCCCGGGAAGATCGCAGTGGTTGCGGTTGCTCCAGGACCGGGTCTCGCTCGAGTATTCGCAAGTCTGGGCGTCACGGCCCTCGTTGAGGGCGGTCAGACAATGAATCCCAGCACGCAGGAAATCATGAACGCGTTTGAAAATCTCCCCACGGATCAAATCGTGATCCTGCCTAATAACAAAAATGTCATCCTCGCCGCACAGCAGGCGACTGAGCTTACGGTAAAGAAAGTCGTGGTGATTCCCACCGTTTCCATTCCACAGGGCATTGCCGCCATGTTCGCGTGGAATCCTGATGGTAATTTCGAATCCACCACCGCGGCGATGGAGGCCGCGCTCGAATCAGTCCAATCCGGATCAATCACAACTGCCACTCGTTCCGTTGAGATTGACGATGTTAATGTGGAAATGGGGCAGGTGATCGGCTTGCTCAACGGGAAATTAGCTTGTTCTGGACAATCGATCGAAGAAGTCCTGACCAATATTCTCAAGGAAGCTTCGACAGAGAATCATGAATTAGTTACCCTGTATTATGGTGAAGACTTAAGTGCAATGCAGACAAACCAACTGGCAGATATCATTCGCGAAATCTACCCACAGCAGGAGATCGAAGTCATCGAGGGTGCTCAGCCACACTATCAACTAATCCTTTCCATCGAGTAAATGTCGCCTATGATCAAAATTGTAACCGACGCAGCGGTTAGATTCACATCGCCGAACTTCGCCCAGAAACACGGGATAACGGTCGCTCCCATCTCTGTCCACTGTGGAGATGTCCACATTTCCGACGGTCCCGAGGCTGATCTGCGTGATCTCCGTTCTACGCTTAAAGGGTGTGAGCAAGAGATACGTATCGAGAGCCCATCCGTCGATCAAATTGCAGAGATTTATTCACGTCTAAGCGCTCAGACTAGTCAGATTTTATCCATTCATACATCTTCAGGATTAACCGACACATTTAGAAACGCAAAAAAAGCCAGTCAGCAATTCTTGGGGAGGATGGACATCCATGTGGTCGACTCCGAGACCACGTCTATCGGCCTGGGAATGTTGGTGCAGTCCTCCATCCAAGGTATGCAGCGAGGCGAATCGCTGGAAAAATTGGTGAAAACCGTTCGCGGAATGATCACCCGCCTTTACACGGTTATGTTTCTTGATGATCTTTCCTATCTGGCCCGAATCCAACTCGTAAGTCAATCACAGGCTATCCTGGGAAATATGCTGGGGATTATTCCATTCCTGACCATCGAAGATGGCGAACTGCAACCAATGGAGAAGGTCCGATCAAGACAGCGAGCGCTCGAGAAATTGATCGAATTCGTTTGCGAATTTTCAGGTCTAGACCACCTGGGCATCCTTCATGGTTATGGTAAACCAACGCAAGATGCACTTTTTATCGCTGAACGACTGCGCTCAGTATATCCGAGCGCGCCTATTTCACAGGTATGCTACGGTCCTACGTTGGCAGCATATATTGGCTTCAACAGTCTTGGGGCGATCGTGCTGGAATCAAAAGAGAAATTCATATGACGATCATATCTAGTCCCATTGCCATCGTAACTGATAGCACGGCTGACGTCCCAATTGAAACTGCAGAATCTCTAAACATCTCCGTGATTCCAGCGGTGTTGACATTGGATGGTGTGACGTACGTAGATGGTATTGATATATCCAGAGCTGAGTTCTACAGACGAATGCCTGATCTGCGGACACCTCCCACAACGGCTGTACCGTCCACAATCGTTTTCGAAGAGACATACCAACGGCTGTTCGAAAATGGCATAGAGCAAATCCTTTCCATTCACATATCTTCCAAGCTCAGCGCCATGGTTAATACTGCCATGCAGGCAGCTCGTAACTTTGGTGACCGCGTGAAAGTCTTCGACAGCGGCCAACTTACCCTGGGGACTGGCTTCCAAGCCATCGAAGCTGCCAGGGGGGCAATGAAAGGGCTGGATTTCGATCAGATTGTGAGCACGGCAAAGAGGTTTCGAGAGACAGCATATGTCGTCGCGTTGATCGATCAACTCGAATTTATGCGCCGAAGTGGGCGAGTAAACTGGCTCCGTGCGAATATCGGCGATCTTCTTCAAATCAAGCAGATTGTGGAAGTTAAGGATGGCCTCGTTAATGCGCTTTTCCGTACACGAACGTACACGAAAGCATTCGAGCAATTAATCGCAGTCGCCTTGACCTGGAAAAACATTAGACTTCTTGCCGTGCTCCATTCAGGAGCTCCAGATAAAGCCAAGGAGCTCGCCGCGCGGGTGGTCGATCTGTGCCCGAATCCTTTGATGATCGTCGACGTGACCACGGTCATCGGTGTCCACGTTGGGCCAGGATGTGTCGGTCTCGCCGTTTTATCCCAGAACTAACCGTTGGCACTTTTACACCTAACCGCTTATATTTACGATAATGAACCCAGCACTGGACAAACTCACAAAATTCCTTCGCCTTGAAGCCGAGCGCGCCTATGACAACAAGGCGGTTGTTGGCGGGCTCCAACAGATGCTTGAGCCCTGGGCGGAAAATGCGAAAGCGTCAAACTTGCCGGAATCGTCCATCGAACTGGTCGTCTCCCGACTGCGTGACTACGGCCGGCTCTCCCCAAATTCCCGGTATGAATCACTTCAGGGTCTTTGGAACCGGCTTCGCGAGACCCATCCCGAGCTTACTGACGGCCTTCTGAGTATGCCATCAAGGGGAGATCCCCCCCCTCCCAAGGATGCAGGAGTCATTGAATCTGAAACCCTGGAAATCCCTGAAGCCCGGGAAGACATCCCCTCAGCTCCAATACAGGAAAGCGCTGAGGAGGAGGCAGTTCCACCAGCGGTAGATCTGGAGAAGAAACAATCCACCCCACCCTCACCCCCCGTCGCCCTCACGGCGCCTTTAACCACGGTACAGGGGATCGGACCTAAGTCGGCGAAGACGCTTTCAAAGCTGGGCCTCGAGCATCTCGGTGACTTACTCTGGCATCTTCCCCGGCGCTATGATGATTACTCCCAACTCGAAACGATCAACCGCCTCTGGTATGGACAAGACGTTACGGTCATCGGAACGATCGAGAAAATCGAGATGCGTGCCGTTCGCGGCGGTCGGATGAAACTCACCGAAGCCGTTGTAAGCGACGGAACCGGGTCTATAAGGGTCACCTGGTTTAATCAGCCATGGATTGCGAATAAATTAAAACCCGGCAAGGGTATCGTGTTATCCGGGAAAGTCGATCAGTACCTCGGTCGACTCACAATGAGCAGCCCCGAGTGGGAGCCGCTCGAACGGCATCAACTCCATACAAATCGGATCGTCCCGGTTTACCCTCTTACAGCTGGCGTGTCTGGAAAGTGGCTGAGGCGGGTGATCCACTCTGTCGTTCAGCGTTTAGCTTCCCGTATCCCCGATCCAATCCCCGACGGGATTCGCCAATCCGCCGACCTTGTTCCCTTAAGCGTTGCGCTGCAGCAAATCCATTTCCCGGACAACCTGGATCAATTGAAGAAGGCACAGCACCGGCTGGCTTTCGGCGAGATGTTCTTGCTCCAGCTGGGTGTATTGGGGCAAAAACAGGATTGGGAACAGCTTGTCTCTGAACCACTTCCAATTGAAGATCAATGGGTTGACCACTTCACTAATAACCTGCCTTATACCCTCACCGCTGCCCAAAAAAGCGCGGTAGAAGATGTCCGCCAGGACATGGTCTCATCGAAACCGATGAACCGCTTGCTCCAGGGAGATGTTGGATCCGGTAAAACGGTAATTGCCGCGGCTGCGATTGGCATCAGCGCCGCGAACAAAGCGCAATCCGCTTTCATGGCCCCCACAAGCATCCTTGCCGAACAGCATTTTCAAACCCTGCGCGAACTACTCCCCGTTGCAGCAAAGATACCTGAAGATTCCATTCGGCTGCTTATTGGCGCGACTCCCGAGGGTGAGAAAAAAGAGATCCGCCAAGGGTTAGAAACGGGCGCAATCCAGGCCATCATCGGCACCCATGCGCTGATTGAAGATCCGGTAAATTTCAAACAACTCGGTCTGGTAATCATCGATGAGCAGCACCGCTTCGGTGTTGAGCAGCGGGCAGCCCTTCGCAACAAAGGACAGAACCCGAATCTCTTGGTTATGACGGCGACACCGATCCCGCGCTCGCTGGCGCTGACGGTCTTCGGCGATCTGGATCTGACCCTGCTGGATGAAATGCCCCCGGGCCGCCATCCAGTGGAAACCCGCGTCGTTCTACCGCGTGAGCGCTCACGCGCCCATGTATTCATTGACAGCCAAATAGAAAAAGGAAAACAGGCCTTCATCATCTATCCACTTGTCGAGGGATCAGAGAAGGTTCAGACAAAGGCCGCAGTTGATGAACATCAAGCACTGCAAGAGAACGTCTTCCCATCCTACAAGGTCGGTTTGCTTCACGGACGCTTGCGGCAGGAAGAAAAAGAGCAGGCTATGGATGCTTTCCGAAAAGGCGAGTACGAGGTCTTGGTATCCACTTCGGTCGTTGAAGTGGGCGTGGATATCCCTAATGCGACAGTGATGGTCATTGAGGGAGCAAATCATTTTGGATTAGCGCAGCTTCACCAATTCAGAGGACGCGTAGGTCGGGGGGATTCTCAGTCCTACTGTCTACTAATTCCCGACCGCGACGATGACAAGGAAAATGCCCGTTTGAACGCCATGCAAGCGACCAATGACGGTTTCGAACTCGCCGAATTGGATCTCGAACAACGCGGTCCAGGCGATTTCCTTGGCACTCGCCAATCGGGTTTTGCGCAACTCCGTACAGCTCAACTCACAGATGTCCGCTTGATAGAGAAAGCACGTCGAGAGGCGGTCCGCCTTTTCGAAGTGGATCCTGAACTTACTAAACCCGAGCACGAGGAGCTTGCACAGGAACTGGCACGCTTCTGGTCTATTGAGAAGGGAGATGTTAGCTGATGGTACGGGCAGTTTTCCCGGGAACGTTCGATCCTGTTCACTATGGCCATATTGATATCGCCAATCGAGCCTCACGGATATTTGATGAGCTCATCGTCGCAGTTTACGATACTCCACCGAAGGACTTACTCTTCTCAGCAGACGAACGCCTGGAAATGGTCCGCGAAGCTTTCGCGGATAACGAACGGGTTCGCGCGAGCATCTTCAGCGGGCTGATTGTAAATTATTGCCGTGACGTTGAAGCTAACGTAATTGTCCGCGGTCTGCGCGTTTTCTCCGATTTCGAGCATGAATTCCGCATGGCGCTAGCAAACCATCGCCTGGACTCGGATATTGACGTCGTTCTATTGATCACCAGCGAGGAACACAGTTTTCTTACCGGCAGTACGGTAAAGGAGATCGCCTCTCTTGCCGGTGATGTGACCACGCTTGTACCAGATTTTGTCCGTTCTGCTCTGACAAAACGTTTCCAAGATCTTGGCGACGATGGACCCAACGTCGTCCCGATGACCTCTCTGCGAGATTGAGCGGTGTTGACGCTAAAGCCTGTTTGGTGTACGCTTCGGCCCAAACCTTGCATCCTGGGAAATAGGTCCATCTGAATACCGGGGTGGACCGGAGGGATCTATGGATATCCTGCACCTAGTAGATCGATTGGAAGAACTCTTCAATGACTGTTTTGCGATTCCGCTGACCAATAACGTCATTGTAAATGAAGATCGAATGCTGGAGATTATCGACCAGATGCGTATCTTGATCCCTGATGAAGTTAAGAACGCTCAACAGATCATTGCACAGCGTGATCGTGTTTTCGCCCAAGCACAGGAAGAAGCCCATCGGACGGTAAAACTGGCGAAAGAAAAGGGGGAAGACATCATCGCTCGTGACGCGATTGTTGAAGCAGCCCAGGACCGTGCTGATCAAATCATCGCTCAAGCGCGGGTCGAGGTAGAACAAATCCGCATAGAAGCCGATGATTACATCATCGAAACGCTGGGGGCACTCGAAGCCGAACTCTCCAATTTAATCAATCAAGCTCGAAATGGGATCGCAAAATTAACCGCTGAACGACAAGGTTTTGCCGGTGATTTTGAAGATAGTGTCGAGGAGGATGAACGAGAGGAAGGGAAATAACCCGCGAGTCCCTCCCTTGTTTGTTAAAACGCCTTAATAAGCAATGACCGCCCTCACCAAACCAAGCTCTCGGAGTAGGCGGTCGTTTACTTTTTAATCAATTGTAGGTCACGCATCTTCAGCCTACACACCTGGACCAGGTTCACCTCCGCCCACTGCTTGTTCCGCACTATATTGAGCATCACCCTGTTTCTCGCGGGAGAGCCGGGTCGCAGCTTCAATGAAATGCTTAAAGAGCGGGTGGGGGCGGTTTGGGCGTGAGAGGAACTCAGGATGAAACTGACTTCCAATCATGAAGGGATGGTCAACCAATTCCGCGATTTCCACGAGTTTTCCATCAGGTGACTGCCCGGAGAACACCATACCCTTTGAGTTGAAGATCTCTCGGTAGCTGTTGTTGAATTCAAATCGGTGGCGATGCCGTTCTTGCACGAGTGATTGTCCGTAGGCGGCCGCGGCTTTCGTGTCATCAAGAAGCTGGCATGGGTATAACCCCAACCTCATCGTCCCGCCTAATTCGCCGATACCACGCTGCTCTGGCAGCAAATCGATGACAGGATGCGGCGTGGTTCGGTTGAACTCTGTTGAGTTAGCGTCCTCAGAATCGAGTATGTAGCGTCCAAATTCGACAACCATCACCTGCATTCCAAGGCATAATCCCAGGTAAGGCACCTTTTTCTCACGGGCATAACGAGCCGCGGTGATTTTCCCCTCAATCCCACGTGAACCGAACCCACCGGGAACGATGATCCCATCCGCCTGTTCAAGCTCATCCCAGCCTTTGCCCCGTTCTAATTCAGCAGAATGCAGCCAGAGGATCTCTGCGTCCACACCCACAGTCAACGACGCGTGGCGCACTGCCTCACGGACGCTCATGTAAGCGTCTTTTAGCTCAATGTATTTCCCTACAAGAGCGATTTTAATCTTCGGTCGTGGTTTACGCTGCTCCGCGACCAAGGATTCCCACTCAGTCCAATCTGGATTCTTGCGGCTTTCGAGGCCCATTCGAGTGAGTACATACTTCCCGACTCCTTCCTGTTCCAAAAGGAGCGGTATTTCATACAGAACCGATGTAGTGGAGAGTGGGATCACGGCTCGCGCCTCGACATCGCAGAAAAGTGCGATCTTCTCTCGCAGTTCCTGACCCATGGGGTAATCCGCCCTGGCGATGATCACGTCCGGCTGGATGCCAATCGAGCGCAGCTCACGAACCGAATGCTGTGTCGGCTTGGTCTTTAACTCACCCGTCGCACCAATGTGGGGCAGCCAGGTGACATGGATATAGATCGTATTCTCTCGGCCGACATCTGTGCGCATTTGGCGTAATGCCTCGAGGAACGGCAATGATTCGATGTCACCAACCGTACCACCAACTTCTACAAGGACGATCTCAGCATTCGTTGCAGTCGGCACTAGGCTTATCGTTCGTTTAATTTCATTCGTGATGTGCGGGATTACCTGGATGGTTCCTCCCAGGAAATCCCCCCTCCGCTCACGAGCGATAACCTCAGAATAGATTTGGCCCGTGGTGATGTTGCAAACAGAGCTGAGACTGGCATCTATGAAACGCTCGTAATGTCCAAGATCTAGATCTGTCTCAGCGCCATCATCCAAGACATAAACCTCTCCATGTTGATAAGGACTCATTGTGCCGGGATCAACATTGATATACGGATCGAGCTTCTGGATGGAAACCGAAAAGCCGCGCTCTTTCAAAACCTTACCCAACGCAGCCGCGGTGACACCTTTACCAACGGAGCTCACCACTCCACCGGTCAGGAAGATATACTTCTCCATCTCAGCTCACCTCCCCATCACCTATGGTTAAAAGAGAAGTGGGGAGGGTCATGTTAGTGTCCCTCCCCACCTGATTTCGAGATTGCTGCTCGAATGGATGATAGTTTTACGTTTCACTAAATCAGTTTCTCCAAGTCCTCGGCAGCACGCCTCATCTCGAGAAAGACCAATCCAAGTTTAGATTGCTTACGTGCCAAAACCGTTAAAACTGCACCCATACCGATCGAGGTAAGGAGCACGTAACCGTCATCGCCATGGATATAAACCTCATCCAAGCTGCCCCGGCCGAGCTCACCGGCGATCCGCTCGCCCAAACTGAGCATGGCCGCGGACATCGCTGAAACCCGATCTTCTTCCACGGTTGAAGGCAGTGATGCGGCGAGCGTAAGACCATCAATACTCACCACAGCCGAAGCCTCTACATCGGGTGTTCTGCCCTGTAAATCATGTAATCGATCGACCATGGCTTCGTGGGCTGTTTTTTCCATTAATCATTTCCCCGATCAATTTTATTAACCACGACAGTCTACCATAGCCGAGGAGGCTGAGCAAGAAAAATGAGCTCCTATGCCTATTTTGTGTTATCGTTGCTAACCCCTTCAGCTTCACACAAGATAGATTATATGAGAAACCTCGTCCCCGGGTGTCATCTCAAGCGAGTCGTGGAGCGGTGATCGAGAAATCCCCATGATGATTCTCTCGAGAGTTCCATCCATGAACGAACACCCTGCTTATGCAACGAAATCCGCCCCTTAATGTCATTGCGAGCCCCTTCGACTAATCCTTCGGCTTCGCTCAGGACAAGGCTCAGGATAAACTCCGCGAAGCAATCTCATCCCTCCCACGACATGTCATGCTGAACGAAGTGAAGCATCTCGGTTTTTTGCCTGGAGGATGCCTCTTCCAGAAACAAGATTCTTCGTCGCTCTGCTCCTCAGAATGACGTAAATGGGAAAATCATGGACATACCAAATGTCGTTTCGAGTGAGCTGAGCAATGGCGACCGAGAAATCCCTATGATGATTCTCTCATGAGAATTCCATCTATGGAGCGGACACCATCCCTATGCATCGAAATCCACCCTGTTAACGTCATTGCGAGCCGGAGGCGAAGAAATCTCCTCCATTCTTGAAGAAAGATTGAGTTCCCTCTACTCGCTCCCCGCTCCCTACAGTCGGAAGCCTGAGATAGATGAGTATCACCTGCGTAAGTTTAAATGGATGGTTCTAAATGAATAAAAGGCGGGCTCGTGTAGCTACTCACCCTTCTTGTTCGGGAGCAGTCCCGGGAGCAGATGCGCGATAACTTTCCCCTGCTCCAGGTCGACATCGCGAATAACAGATTCGATTACCGGAAGAAGCACTTCATCGCCAGTTTCGCTGCGTACAATGAAGACGTCATTCGCTCCAGTCTCGAGGATCTCTGCGATTTCACCCAAC
The DNA here is from genome assembly GCA_049644665.1 of Anaerolineales bacterium. Taxonomy (GTDB): domain Bacteria; phylum Chloroflexota; class Anaerolineae; order Anaerolineales; family E44-bin32; genus E44-bin32. Next base: position 5,999 of record JBARSI010000066.1, on the reverse strand, counting down.
GCTTCCCCGTCTTCGCTGTAAACAAGCAATCCAAGCAGCTGCCAGTGGTAGTATTCCCCATCCGTTAAAGGTTCAGCTCCACTGGATTCCAGCCGGATCTCCGCATCCCGCCACTGTTCTGCCGTATCGCGATCCTCACAACCTTTAATGACGAGAATGTGACGTCCGCGATGCGAACGGATTGAGGAGACAATCGACGGTGCTGTTGAGTCGCCGATGAATATCTCCGTCCCTGGGCGGATAGATTGGATCAGCTTCGAGAATTGCTCAACGACGAGCCCGCCTCGAATCCCATGGGGACGAACAATGCGCCCGACAACCAGGTAATCAGGTGGTTGACGGGCGCTTCCTTTCTCGGGTGAATCTGAAGGTCGAGCCATTCGCGTTTAAGGGATATCGAGTGTTGCGCGTACACCACTTCGAGCAGCTGCTACTCGCAAGAGCACACGCATAGCGTTTGCCACTCGGCCATTTCGCCCAATCACCCTTCCCATGTCTTCCTCAGCGACCGATAATTCCAAGAGGACATCACGTCCCCGGCTTTCCTCTGTCACCCAGACTTCTGTAGGATCGTCCACAATGGACTTCGCAATAAACTCGATTAAGGATTTCACTTTGGATTAAACCCTCCATCAGTCCTGCCTGTGCGCATTCCCGAGCAGCTTCAGGCCTTAAGCGTCCTCTTCATTCTCGGATTCAGCTTCGGCACTCGCTTCATCCTCTTCTGCCTCGGCATCAGGCTCTGCTTCGGTTTCAGGTTCAGCCTCAGTTTCCGTTTCGTCTTCAGCAGCGGCTTCTATCTCCTCGGCTTCTTCTTCACCATCGGCAGCTTCGGGTTCGTCTTCCTCTGCAGGCTCAGGATCTTCTTCAGGCTCCACTTCAGCCTCGGTTTCCTCCGCGGCATCAGGAGCTTTCTTTTCCTCAGCCGGGGTTTCTTCGGGCTCCACTTCAGCCTCGGTTTCCTCCGCGGTATCAGGAGCTTCCTTTTCCTCAGCCGGAGTTTCTTCGGGCTCCGCTTCAGCGTCGGCTTCCTCTGCAGCATCAGAAGCTTCTTCAGTCTCCGCTTCGGCCTCGGTCTCCTCCACAGCTTCAGGGGCCTCTTCTACAGCCGCCTCAGCCGTTTCATCCTCATCCTTCTTGCGCGCTTTAGCTTTCTTCTTGCGCTTCCCGATGAGATCATCACGACGTGTCCGTGGATCAATCTCTGGGAGAGCCTTTTCAGCTTCCTCTAACAGCTTCTCGAGTGATTCTCCTTGCTTAAAGCGTTCCCAACGCTCCCAGGTTCCTAAAGCGTTGAGGGCTTGACGGACGGCGTCGCTCGGCTGTGCTCCATGCTGAAGCCAGTGAAACAAACGCGCTTCATCCACAGCAACAGTGGATGGTTCCGTTCGAGGATTATAGTGGCCGAGGATCTCCAAGAAGCGCCCATCTCGTGGGCTTTCTTTGTCCGCGGCAACGATTCGGTAGCTCGGCTGGTTACGAGCTCCCACTCGACGTAATCGTATTCGAACCATTTATCGTCCCTCTCTTTTTCGTATTACCTGTTCGTGTTTCGGGGTCGAGAGGGGGCTGCCTCGGAAGGGAGGCAAGAGTTAACCTTTCAACCACTTACAGGCTTTGATTATAACGGCCAGGATCCCATTCTTGGAAGGCCGCGTTTCCCTATCTGCTTCATCATCTTCCGCATCTGACGGTACTGGCGCAGAAGTTGATTGATCTGTTGGACGCTCGTACCCGATCCCCGGGCGATGCGTCTCTTACGGCTTGCGTTCAGGACCTCTGGTTTGCGCTTTTCCTGAGCGGTCATTGACTGCAAGATTGCCTGCGTTAAGACCAGTTGGCTTTCCGCCTCTTGACTATCGATCGGGTTTCCAGTAGTCATGCCGAGCGGTAATGCCTCTAGTAATTTACTCACTGGGCCCATCTGACGCATCATCGTAAGCTGTTGAGCGAAATCCTCAAGCGTGAATTCTCCCTGCAAAAGCCGCGCTGCCTGCTCTTCCGCTGCTTCTGTTTCAATCGCAGCTTCAGCTTTCTCGATGATGGAAAGTATATCGCCCATCCCAAGAATTCGTGAGGCAAGCCGTTCAGGATCGAACTTCTCCAGCGCATCTCGTGCTTCGCCAACACCGATGAACTTGATTGGTAAGCCCGTTACCGCACGCATCGATATTGCTGCGCCACCACGGGCATCACCGTCCATCTTCGTCAGGATTAGACCCGTTAGACTCACCGCGGCATTGAAACCGTGCGCGATCTGTACTGCTTCCTGTCCCGTCATCGCGTCCACGATGAGTAAAGTCTCGGCAGGATCGACAGCCGCTTTAATCTTACGCAGTTCTTCCATCATCGGCTCATCGATTTGCAGGCGCCCAGCGGTGTCGATGACAACGACACTCGCCCCCCCTTTGCGCGCCTGCTCAAAGCCTTCTGCGCAAATCTCTACTGTGTTGCGGTTCGTTCCTGTGAAGACCGGAATATCAATCTCTTCACCCAGGACTTCCAACTGTGTGGCTGCTGCGGGTCGGTATGGGTCAGCGGCGATGAGCATGGTTCGTTCGCCCTGTCCCTTAAGCTTGCGGGCAAGCTTCGCGGCTGTTGTTGTCTTTCCAGACCCCTGCAAACCAACGAGCAGGATGACTCGTGGTTTGGCGCCTTGTAACTGCAGCCGTTCCGGCTCTCCCAGTACAGCGACCAATTCCTGGTGGATAATTTGGATTACCTGCTGCGCTGGATTTAATGCGCGCGAGACATCTTCACCGGATGCGCGTTCTTTAACGCGCGTCAACAGGTCCTTAACAACTTGGTAATTTACGTCTGCTTCTAAGAGCGCTAAGCGTATCTCACGCAGGGCAGCATCAATATCCCCTGGTTTAAGTTTACCGTGCCGCCCGAGCTCTTTAAAAACAGTCTGTAATTTGGCCGAAAGTGACTCAAACACGCTCGCGAATCACCTCAATACGCAATCCGCCGCTCGGTCATCTTACGAACAGCGACCGTCCGGCGGGTCGTAAGTCGTATTCGACTCAATAACTGGAGAATTGTAGCCTGCTCCACAGCCTTGGTCAAGGGATATCTTCGCTGCGCATGAGATCGAGGATATTTCGACCAATACGCTCAGCAACAATCGAATTCTGGTCCTCGATCACGACGACCACGACGTAGCTGGTTTCGTGCATGAAGAGCCCGCCCTGATACCAGCCAAGCCGACCACCGGCTTCGCCCGTTAGCGCTTCTGCTCTCTGTCCAAAGGGTTGACCTTCTGCATCACTAATCGCTTCGATGATCCGCACTCGAACGTTTGGATCCAAGACCTCTCTGCCGGTGCCCAAAGGTGGGATTTCATTCCAGTCCCCTCCCGGGGATCGGTAGGAATCGACGACTCGCAGTGCTGGTAGACCCGGTTCTGAAATCAATCCCGCAAATGCCCGGGCGAGCTGCAGAGGGTTTATCGTTAAATCCCCTTGCCCGACTGCTGCCAGCACCAGCGCGCCCTCACTGGCAAGGTTACTTGGACCTGACGCATTACTGGATGGCAGGCGTACCTGCGGACGCTCAAGGAGACCGAATTCTTCGAGCATCTGATTGAAGGAATCTGCGCCCAATTCCAGGCCGAGCGTGGCGAACGGCGCTGGACACCCGTACAGGAGAGCCTTGGTGTAGTCCGCCTTGCTATCATGAAGAAGCGGTACCATACAGGCAATCGATTGACCATTCACTTCTATGAGGGTATCCAAGTTTGGAGCCAGATCGTCAGTTTCAGCGATACCCATCTGCATGCTCCAAGCAAGAAGGTAAGGACTTAGAACCGCTCCTGGCTGATATTTTCCCTGTGTAACTCGGTTTAATAATGGAGAGGCGGGATCTGTCGCGATGTCTTGCCACTCTTGATCGAATCGATTCGGATCATATGAAGGCGACGAAACCATGGCAAGGATGTCACCGGATTGTGCTTCCAGCAGGACAAGGCCACCCTGGTATCCACTGAGTTGATCCGCAGCGGCCTTCTGTACGCGGTGGTCAAATGTCAACCGGAGATCGCTGCCGGGCGGAGGGTGACCGCTCGTGAGTTCTGACCACCATATCCCCATCGGATTATCACCCTCCCTCCCCCGGAGAAGTCCATCCATGACGCTTTCCAGGCCGGATAAACCATAGGTATGGGAGTAATATCCAATGACCGTTGTGCTTTCAGGGTGTGGGTAAAACCGTTGATATGAACCCGGGCTGCCCGTCGATTCGGCAAGCATCTCACCTGTCTCATCCACGATCGATCCTCGCTTCGTATACAGATCTTCCACCACCCTTCGGGGGTTGTCTGTTCTGTTAACTAGGACAGGCGCTCGATAAACCGTCCACCAACCTAATGTAAGTGCCAGCATCCCCCATGCGATGAGACTTCCGTAGTGCAGAGCGGTGAGTGGGCGAGTGAAGATTTCGTTCCGCTCGGTTTTCCCAGAAAGGAGAAGCAGAATGCCCAGGAGAATGAAACTCGTTACAAGTGATGATCCTCCATAGGATACAAACGGCAGTGTCACCCCGACCAGCGGAAGCAGGCGGATATTCCCTCCGATAATCAGTACTGCTTGCAGCCCGATCGAGATACTGATGCCTGCGGACAGCAGCGCTCTGAATGGATCCCGCGAATGAAATGCGACACGCAACCCCCTGCTTACCAGAACGGCAAAAAGTGCGATGACGGCCAAGCCTCCAAGTAAGCCGAATTCCTCTATGATCGCGGTGAAGATGAAATCAGTATGGACTGCAGGAATAAACCCGGGCGACCCCAAACCAAACCCTCGCCCGATTACACCGCCAGAGCCCAAAGCGATGAGCGACTGCACCAGCTGATATGACCCTCCGATCGGATCCGGCCACGGGTTAATCCATGCCATAATCCGCTGACTAACAACATCGAAGAGGAAATACCCCATTGTGCCAGCCAATATCCCGGAAATCGAAGCAAGGACGATGATCTGCCATCGTCCGGTTGCCAGATAAAGCAGAAGGGAAAGGAGCGCAAGGAAGAGCATACCCATACCCAAATCTCGCTGAACAATCAGTAGAACCACAGAGAGCGACCAGATGATTATCAACGGAAGCAGCGTGGAAAATGACTGGAGTCCATCCTTTCGAGGGAATGTGAAACGCAACTTGTCATTCAAAAAGGATGCGAGAAAGGCAACTAAAAGTAGCCGAAGAGGTTCAGATGGCTGTAGATAAACCCCACAGCATCCGAGCCATAGTCTGGGCTCCCCTCCAGTGGGATGGGTGCCGAAAACTAGTGTGAATACCATCAGCATCAAACCTACTGTCATCCACACGTAGCGATAACGCCGCAGCCAAGATAGATGCCGATCCCCATGAAGGACTGCATAAAGGACAGTGATGCCAACGATGAACCAGCCCGTCTGCCGAAACCCGAAGCTTGGAAATAGGCGCCAGATAACCAGCAGGCCCCAGCCAGCGAGCAGAAAAGCCGTTGGCAGCAGGGTGGGATCGCGCTCAGGATTTATCCGACGGAGCGCCCGGCGGGTGAGCCAAAAACCAAAAATCCAAACCGGCAGAACGAGAAAATGCCCCCAGCGATCTCCAAAAGCTGACCATTGTTCAAGGCGAGCTGAAGTTGCGAAAGATAGGGCTAAGGCAGTGAGGAGTAAAAAGAGGAACGCGAGGCTCCCCAGGAATACCTCGCGCTCTTCGATGGTTCGTTCTTGATTAACTAAGATATCGGTCCACAAGGAGAGAGTACCTCTTACGCGCCGCTTCCGAGATGATTTCTGGTTTAGTAGCGATTGCATATTCCAGCGCTGTGTGACATTCGCAGATCACGGCTTCAGGGAGTTCAGCAACAAGACGGGCGATTGCCTTCTGGGCGAGATTGGCATTCTTCTCCACGGTTTGGAATACCATTTCTACCGTGACTGGCTCCTCGGCTTGGTGCCAGACATCGTAATCTGTGATATGCGCCATTACCGCGTAGCACATCTCAGCCTCCC
>JBARSI010000065.1:0-7436 GCA_049644665.1 Anaerolineales bacterium | reverse complement strand
TTGGTTTGCCAGGCGCGGAATAAAAATAGGATGGGCAGCGTAAGCCACATGAATCTGCTCACCAGCCCATAATAGGGATGTCGACCGAGTTGAGCCGTAATATCATCAACCACTTCTGTTGTTTGATTATCGATCTGAACGAAGGTATGACGATGATCCCAAAAGGAAAAGGGACCCTTCAATTGGATGTCCTTGAAACCCCTGGGTGGATCGAAATCATAGTGTTTCGCGCTCCAGTGTACAGGAAAAGGACCAAACCACAAGGTAAAATCTACCCTTGAGCCCTCACTTACTAGCTCCGCTTTTCTAAACTGAACTAGTATGGGCAGTGGAGTTAACATCTTGAGGACTTCGGTGTTTCTGTGAAAATCAGATACCGCCTCGAGCGATGCGTTTACTTGAAAGCGATGCGTGTAACGCAGCTCGCGCCGCAGGAGATCGGTTAATGCGCCGTCAAGATTCGGAAATTCGAATGAGAATCCGGCATCCAGCAGACGTTTTGGGTTTACCCGCTGACCGTCAAGCGCAAGCGTGGAAGCCTCCCCGAGAATTAATTTCATCGCCATGGCGGGTAATGGAAGATAAGATGGTCTCCTCATCACTTTGCCCAGCGTCTTGCCAAACACGCTATTTGTTATCGGGTGGGGGGCTGAAAGATTGTACACACCTTGCATTTTGTCCTGGTCGATTATTAATCGAATGGCAGCAACAACATCGTTGATGTGGATCCAGGAGAGATATTGTTTTCCGTTTCCCAGAGTGCCGCCCATGAAAAATTTAAAGGGCAGAAGTAACAAAGGGAACACGCCGCCTTTCGTGCTGAACACCAGGCCGGTGCGGATGACGGCGCGGCGCACACCGAGGGCTTCGACTTCTTTGGTCGAGGCCTCCCACTCTTTGCACACGTCGGCGAGGAAATCATCGCCGCCGGGGGTTTTCTCGTCCACGTATTCGTCGTCCAAGGGGCCATAAAAACCGACCGCTGAAGATTGGATTAAGAGAACGGGTTTGGTCTGCGCACTCTTGATCGCTTCGGAAATAGCTTTTCCAGCATTGATCCTACTGCGGAGGATCGCGGATTTGCGTTTTGCGGTCCAGCGCATCTTGAAGGGATTCTCGCCGGCGATGCTAGCGCCTGCCAGATTGACGATTGCGTCTGCCCCTTCCACCAACTCGCCCCAACCGTTCGCAGATTCACCATCCCAGGCCACAATCTTTACACCCTTTGGCAGGGTATTCGCCTTCTGGGGATTTCGACTGAGAATGATGACTTCGTGTTTATCGGCGAGCAGGTTTTCTGCCAACGCGCTTCCAATCAAACCGCTGCCACCGGAAATGATCACACTCATCTCAATCTCCGTCTTTCGTAGAATCGTGGATGTAATCGGCCAGCCAATCGACGATGGGTCGGCCCAAATCCGGCAGCAACCTTTCGGCGGCCTCTTTATAAGCAGTCAGGTATTCCAAAACCAGGTCTTCAGACATGTCGCGATAAGTCAACAATCCCTCCAACCAATGGATATTCGCTCCTATGAAACTGATATCACCCAGCTTAAGCGCGGCGATGATGTCCCTGCCCAGGTGATCATTGGCGAGGGCGATGGCATCCCGGATCGCCTCCTGGTTGAATTCGCCTCTAGCCCAGTTAACGATATGGGAATCGATCATGGGCCTGGTATCAATGAAATGAGAAATGGATTGTGAAAATTCATCGGGCACCCAGTTGCGATAGTACGGAAGTGAGGTCCCTCTTAGGATTTTTTCAATCTTTGGTATTGATGAAGGTATCTCCTCGCCCAGGAAATGACCGTGGATGTGACGTGCGAGTGCGGGATTTTGAGTGAATATGTGTCCGCCAAATGCTAATGGTGTCCTGTATTCCGCAAGGGATAGCGCGACTTCCTTGAGGGTTGCGGCAGTCTCGAGCCGCATCGCGCTCAGAACAACCAAATCTGGTTTGACTTGCTCCAATGCCGAGCTGAATCGCTCCATGGGGACATTTGTACCGAGATTTATCACCTCCCAACCTCGATTGCGTAATAACAATGTGAGAAGAAGTGTAGGAAACGCGTGCTGCTCCTCAGGTGGACAGGCGGTTAATATCTTGGATTTCGGGATTGGCCGTGGAGAGGCAGCGATCATTGCGTGCAGCCTGCGGGCTGCCAGTTCAGATGCAAAATGCTCCTGCTGCACAGATGCCCTTCCCTCATACCATAGGCGTCCAAGCGTCGACAGGCTTTTTTGGAGAATATGCGTGCAAACAGTTTCTGCGGGATATAACGCAAAGGATTGGGTGAGAACCTGTTCGGATTTATTTTCATCGTAGGACAGGCAGGCGTCGAGCCATTTTTCGCCCATCGTAGTAAGCGAACCAGCTTCCGGGATAAGGGGCGCAGTTGAAAACTCGGTCGTCCTCTTGGGGCTTGACAGGGCCAATGGATCTTGTCCGCTGTCCTCGATGCTTCGCCATAGTTCTACGGCTTTGCTGATACTCAACCCTCGCTCTCGTCGCTGGTTGCGCAGCCAATTCACCGTTTCGATATCGTATTGAGAGTATTGGCGATGACCTCCCGTGGAGCGCTGCGGGAGAGGTAGGCCGTAACGCCGCTCCCAGGCGCGCAGCGTGTCTGCTTTGGTGCCCGTCTCGCGAACAACGACGTTTAGGTTATAACGTGGATTTTTATCAATCTGCAGGTTCATATCAAGCGACCGTATATTAATAATTATATTACCAATAATATCTAAAAAGTCAAGATATTCTGTACAATATCTGGATCATTGCTGCGCTTTTTACTTCTGGGGATCAATCGAGTAAACGAGCCTTGGATGAAACTTCAACAAAACTGGTTGTCCTTGTCTGGCCTTGGAGGGTTGGAAATGCGAAACACAATCCCCTTCGTAATCCAAATGCTTGACTTTCAAACCATCCTCATGCCAGGGTAGTGAGATACATTTGTCAGGGTTCTGGAAAGCGTGTGTTTTCGTGCGCCCCAGCTTCGATAAAACAGTTGTGACAGACGACCAGAAGATCGGCTTGACGATGCTTGTATATGATGATACCCTAATGCAAATCTTCGCAACTACAAAGGTTTGCTTATGTCGTGCGGGAAAAGACTTGCAGAACAACTCCGTGAACAGGGTTACAGAGTTACTGCCCAGCGAACGATTATTCTGGAAACAATTGCGCACATGGAAGATCACATTTCTGCGCAGCAAGTATATGAACAGGTGAGAGAACGCCTCCCGGGATTGAACCTTGCTACAGTCTACCGAACCGTAGAATCACTGCAGGAGGCAGGAATGATAAATATGCTCTCTGCAGGGGGAGAACCTATGCGTTTCTCTCTGAGGGACCCTGAACACCCGCACAGCCATCTTGTTTGCCATACCTGTGGTTCTGTCTTTGAAGTGGAAGCGAAGGAGGTCGAAGCCTTTGCGCGACACGTCGAAAAGATAACCAGTTTTAAGATCGATTCGCAGCATATGACCTTGGAAGGTCTATGCGCGACATGCAAGGAATTGCGTGATGGATCAAAAATCGAATAGGGAGAATTGCTAATGTTTTTTTCACCAACACCTTTACACATCCCGGACGGTTTCCTTTCCACCGCAGTATCTCTCGTGGGGTGGTTTCTCGCGGTGATTTTCATCGGCATTGCCCTTCGCCAGACAAAAAATCAACTCGGAGAGCGGCAAGTTCCTCTGATGGGAATTTTGGCGGCCTTTATTTTCGCTGCCCAGGCGATTAATTTCCCCGTAGCGGCTGGAACATCAGGACACCTTCTCGGCGGGACGCTCGCGGCGATTGTGTTAGGTCCTTGGGCGGGCACATTGGTCATGACAGCCGTCATCTCTGTTCAGGCGTTGCTCTTCCAGGACGGTGGATTACTGGTGATGGGTTGGAACATCTTGAATATGGGTGTCATCACCGCGTTTACAGGCTTTGCTGTCTATATGCTCGTTGTGCGTTTTCTTGGGACCACCACGCGATCTCGGCTGATCGGGGGATTCATAGGGGCCTGGCTGTCGGTGGTAGTCAGCGCAATCGCCACAGCCATTGAATTAGCCATCTCAGGAACTTCCCCTCTTCTTTTGGGATTGCCGGCGATGGCTGGTGTCCACGCCATCATTGGCCTCGGTGAAGCAATTATCACTATCGGGGCCATTGGTCTTCTACAAGCGAGCCGACCGCAAGTGTTAACCACCGGTGAAACAGCGCCGGGGAGGCGCACAGCGACATTTACCCTGGTCGGTTTACTCGCTGCGTTGGGAGTTTCGGCCCTCTCCCCGCTCGCCTCAGGGCACCCGGATGGCCTGGAGTTCATCGCTGAGCTGCAGGGGTTCCTGGGATTGGCGCAAAATCCGTCTTTCGAACTGATGCCGGATTACACGCTGCCTTTCCTGAGCGATCCGGTTCTAACGACGATTCTGGCTGTCGCTTTCGGGACTCTGGTCGTATTCGGGTTGGCCTGGTTCATTGCCCGAAATTCAGCCCAACGGGGAGTGGTCGGGGATTAGAATTTGCACATTGACCTGACGGATCAATATCATCAAAGGGAGAGCCTTATCCACCACATGGACCCTCGGGTAAAGGTGGTGGTTACACTTTTCTTCATTCTAGTTGTTGGGCTTGTCAGAAATGGCTCCTGGATCGCCTTCGGTGCACTATTCCTTGGAGTTTTGGGCTACGCGGCTGCTTCAAGACTTGGGTTATTCTACGCAGTGCGGCGATCGATTATTGCCATCCCATTTCTGCTTGCAGCAGCCCCGCTGCCCTTCATCATCCCGGGCCCGGCACTCTTCAGCTTTCCCGCGCTTAATCTGACAATATCCGAACCGGGGGCAATTCGCTTCGCGAGTATCTTGATTCGGACTTTTGTCGCCGTCCAGGCTGGAATTTTGTTGACGGCAACGACGCCCTTTCCCGATTTGGTCTGGGCGATGTGCTCGCTGCGGATTCCTCGGCCCCTGGTCGCGGTGATCGCATTTATGTATCGTTATATTTTTGTTTTGGCTGATGAAGTTTTACGGCTAATGCGGGCGCGTGCTGCGCGCAGCCCGGAGATCCCTGGCAAAGGGAAACCTTCCCTAATTTGGCGTGGTCGCGTGACGGGGTCTATGGTCGGCAGCTTTTTCCTGCGTTCTCTGGATCGCAGCGAACGGGTATATGGGGCGATGGCCTCCCGGGGCTACGATGGTGAAATACGCACTTATTCGACCTTCCAGATGCGTAGATCCGATTGGATCAGCCTGATCGTATTCAGCATGCTGATCCTCGGATCGCTCTCTCTGATGTTCTTGAGGTAGAGGATGCACCATACGTTAGATATCCAAGACCTACACTTCAGCTATCCGGATGGCCGTCAGGCTTTGCGCGGCGTAAGCCTTTTCATTAATCCGGGCGAAAAAACCGCTCTGGTTGGACCTAACGGTTCTGGGAAATCGACGCTTCTGCTCCATTTGAATGGGATCCTGCGCGGGGAGGGGGAGATCCATGTCTGTGGGAAAGAACTGACCGAAGACAGTCTGCGGCAGATCCGCGCCGCTGTCGGATTGGTTTTCCAGGATCCGGATGATCAACTCTTTTCACAGAGTGTATATGAAGATGTAGCCTTCGGCCCGCTATACATGGATCTTCCCAGAGAGGTGGTGGCGCAAAAAGTGAGGCAGGCGCTTGAAGCAGTTGGCATGGCCGGCTCAGAGGCGCGCGTGCCGCATCATCTTAGCGAAGGTGAGAAGAAACGTGTGGCTATTGCCACAGTCCTTTCAATGGACCCCGAAGTATTGGTTTTAGATGAGCCTACAGCTGGCCTCGACCCGCGCGGACGGCGTGAGTTGATCCAGCTCCTGCGCGGTTTACCACAAACAATGCTTGTTGCCACGCACGATATGCGTATGGTGACAGAACTATTTGATCGGACAGTTATCATCGATGAAGGGAAGGTTGTCGCCGATGGACCAACGTCGCAAATCCTAGCAGAACATCATTTGCTGGAGTTGCATGGACTGGAAGCGCCGTAAAATCGAGATCTTGCTTTATCGAAAGTTCCTTTTTATGTCCCTCACTAGAGAAAAATTCAGAAGCATCAATAAAAGTGAGGAGATTCGATACTGAGGTGGGGACGCACCTCGCGGTAGAATAGCCGCGCGATGAATAAAATTCATAAACTGCTTCAAGACCCTGTGCGCTGGCCTCTGGTTGTGGTCGGTGCAGCAATCGTTGGCGGATTTTGGATATGGGCTTCGGCAGTGCCCGTCGATGCAACCACAGGGGGATTGATCCCCAGCCCCCGAGAGGGGTTTCTTGCCCCCGACTTCACCCTCGAAAGCTTGGCAGGTGATCAGATTTCAATCTCCGATATGAGGGGAAAAGTGATTGTTTTGAACCTGTGGGCTTCCTGGTGCCCGCCCTGCCGGGCAGAAATGCCAGCATTGCAGCGCGTGTATCAAGAGAATCATGGGCGTGGGTTGGAAGTGCTGGCGGTTAATATAACAGCACAAGATAACCTCACTGCGGTTGAAGATTTTGTGCAGGAGTTCAATTTGACATTCCCCATCCTGCTTGACACAAGCGGAAAGGTGGGCAAGGCATATCTCATGCGCGCCTTCCCGACGACTTTCTTTATCGATCAGATGGGGGTCATCCAGCGTGTGATCGTCGGGGGACCGATGAGTGAAATCACGCTGCAGAGCACCGTCGATCGACTGCTGGAGGAAGTGCCCTGATGTTTCCCATCCTTCAGATTGGATCGCTCGCAATTCAATTGCCTGGTCTGCTGCTATTGGCGGGTTTATGGATCGGAACGATGCTAGCCGAGCGCGAAGCGACACGCTATAAGCTTGATCCGGGGCATATTAGCAATATGATCTTCATCGCTCTTGCTGCCGGGATTGTTGGTGCCCGCCTTGGGTATGCGATTAAATATCTAGATCTTTATTTAAGTGAACCCGTGAACCTGCTCGCGCTTAACCTGAATACACTCTCCACCGCGGAGGGTATTACGGCAGGACTTATTGCCGCAACGATATTTGCTCAACGCAAAGGGCTCTCTCTTCTCTCGACGCTTGATACGCTTGCGCCGGGGGCGGCAGTATTTGCGGTCTTCGTTGCCCTGGCTCATATCTCAAGCGGTGATGCATTCGGATCACCGACCACTGTCCCCTGGGCGATTGAATTATGGAGTGCCAAAAGACACCCCAGTCAGATTTACGAACTCCTGTTCGCCGCAGGCGTCCTGTTGGTGATCTTGCAGGTACGAAAAACAAAACTTTTCTCGGGTTATACCTTCACCCTTTTCATTGCGCTTTCGGCAATTTCACGACTATTTCTCGAAGGTTTTCGTGGGGATAGTGAGATTGTATTCGGCAGTGTACGCGGTGCTCAACTTATCAACTTTGCGGTGATGATCTTCGCCCTGATTGCACTTCATGTGCTA
>JBARSI010000064.1:0-1826 GCA_049644665.1 Anaerolineales bacterium | reverse complement strand
TTCCGCCGGTTGGTTAAATACATCCGCGTGACAGAAGCGAGCCTGGGGGATGGGGTTAAACGCGTCTACGAGAGCGAGATGTCGTCTCGGCAAAAGCTAAGACGAGTGAAATCCTAGAGGCGGGTTTCTCTTGAATTTACCGGTACCCTCGCTGTATATTAAGCAATGGAAGGCGGATCGAAAACTCAATTCTCAAATTGAGAAGGTCGATGAATTCCTAAAGAAACTGGATGCGCATAAAGACCAGCAAAGCGCTCCAGTCCTTTTTTTTAATGCATCCACGAGAATTCATCGTCTAAGTCTGAATGGTGCCTACAGCCTGCTATCCTCATGGGCGCTGCGAGCTGCCGGCATCCCGGTCCGGCATGTTGTTTGTCACCGAGGGATGCAGCAGTGCATCCTGGGTACTCACCAGGATCGGTTGGAATCTCCCCCGCCTTGCGCGCGCTGTACACGCCTTAGCCAGCGACTTTTTCCACAGGAATTGACCACCCCCCTTTATTTTCGACAAGAAATGATCGATGGCATCGGTCCTATGCTCGAAGGTCTCTCTTTTCCTGAAATGGCTGCATGGAATTTTCAGAACATTCCCCTGGGAGACCTCTGTCTGCCTGGCCTGAGATGGGCGCTGCGGAGCCACCAAATTCCAGATACGCATGAGATACGGCAGCTCTTCCGGCATTACATACTCTCTGCCTATAGCTTGTATACGAACTTCGAAGAGATTGTGGCCCGGCAGAAACCGCGTGCGCTAGTAGTGTTCAATGGGATCTTCTATCCAGAAGCCACCGCCCGTCATGTTGCCCAGAATTCGGGTATCCCCGTCATAACTCATGAGGTGGGATTGCGCCAATACTCGACCTTTTTTTCTCATGGGGATGCGACTTTTCGTCAGGTAAATCTTGAAGCAGATGCATCGTTAACATCATCTGATGATGAACGCTTGGATCAATATCTCTCTGAGAGATTTCAAGGGGAGTTCACCATGGCTGGCATCCGCTTCTGGCCGAATATGAAAGATCTCCCAAATTGGCTTCTAGAGTGGATGAAGAAATTTCAACAGACTGTTGTTGTATTTACGAATGTAGTCTTCGACACTAGTCAGATTCATGCTAATACACTCTTCTCAGATATGTTTGCTTGGCTGGAGATGTTGAAGCCGATCATTCAAGCCCATCCGGAGACGCTCTTCATCATCAGAGCACACCCAGATGAAGAACGACCCGGCAAACGAAGCCGAGAGGCGGTCAAAGACTGGATTGCGAATCATGGGCTATTGGAATTTGAGAATGTCATCTTCTTTGAGCCGGCTGATCCAGTGAGCTCCTACGATTTAATCAACCATTCGAAACTTGTCCTTATCTACAACTCATCGATCGGACTTGAGGCGTCAATCCTGGGTGTGCCGGTTCTCAGCGCGGGGCGAGCGAGATTCACTCAGATTTCAACTGTATTCTTTCCTGAATCCCGAAAGAAGTATGAACAAAGATTATTGGGATTCTTAGGCGCGCAGGAAATCGAGGTTCCCCCATCATTCAGAGAGAACGCTCGCAGCTTTCTTTACCATGAATTATTTGCAGCCTCCCTGGACCTATCGGAATTCCTGGAGCCGGATGAATCTCTTCAGGGGATGGTCACTTTTTCAGGCTTTTCACCAGGTCGTTTGCAATCATCCCGTCAGCTGGAAGTCATACGAAACGGCATACTGCATAACACCCCGTTCCTGCTGAGTCCGGACGTGAAACCTGAGAGCGGATGACTCAAGACACAATCAAATCTAGGCAGCGACGGCTTCGTTTCGCAGGCTTACGAGTCGTGCCTACGGT
>JBARSI010000063.1:0-20021 GCA_049644665.1 Anaerolineales bacterium | reverse complement strand
CGGGTGCTGCGTGACCCGGAAAATAAACCGAAGACGTTTTCTGCAAGCGTAGCAACCTCCTCCATTTTTCGGGAGCCCAGTTCGGCCTGATCCTCGGCCAACTCACGCTGTTCCTTAACCAATTGCTCTTTAATGCGCTCGATTTTGGCCTTATACTTCTTCTCTAATTTCATCACCTCGCTATCCGCGGCCTCGTCCGCGGCTTCGCTGCATTGGGTCTGAAACTCGGCTTCCGATGTCCCCGGATTCGCAAATAGCTTTAACGCTGGGTTGGACGAAAGCTTCAAGCCAGCACCATGGAAAATGTAATCGTGAAAATCCTTCTCTATCGCTTTCAGACTCTTCGTGTCGTTAAGCGGTGCTTCTAGTGGCGCAAACTGAGCGTCAGGGCCTGGGCCAGATTCAAACGAGGCCGGGTCGAGAGGGGAGATTGCCCAATCATCCCAGCGGATAAATCCTTTTGGATCCACATCCTCAGCTATCGCCGCGTTGGATTCAACATGATCAAGATTGATTTTCCGGTCAAGATAACGCACGTCTGCTTGGGCAAATAACGCGGGTCTATACATCAAGCCAAGAACTTCCGATTTTGTGGGTTCTTGCATCGCTTCCTTCAACGCTTGGCTGGAAGTGATGATGTTCGGGAGGAAGAACTCAGAAATGCCCGTGGGGACTTTTGGGCGCCTTGTGGTGGTCACCACAGCTTCTTGTTCTGTATCCGCCCGATTGTCTTTCACCTCTGCCTCCGACGCGCCCCCGACAGTTGTCGAGCTATGAGGCTTGAGCGCGCCGACCAACTCATTGACCTCCCGCAGCTGGGTGCGCGTGATAGGCCCCTTGAGGTAGGCCATAGCCCAGCGAGTCTTAAAGACTTGCTGCTCTCGTTCGTGGATATTATGGAGTAAGAACACGCGCTTATCGAGGTTCGAGATCAACGTATCCACCTCGGAGCGTTTAAATCCGCTCTTCCCCGCATCGACAGATTCCAGCCCATCCAGCAGCCGCGCTTTATCCTGCTCAGTCTGCAGCTTCCCGACGAACCACGTGCCTGCATTGCTCAAGGCTTTGTAATCGAGATCGACGGGGTTCTGCGTTGTCAGTAAAACCCCCAACCCGAAGGCGCGTGCCGTTTTCAATAAACGCAGCAGCGGCGGTTTTGAAGGCGGGTTGGCTACAGGCGGCATGTAGCCAAAGACTTCATCAAAGTACAAGATCGCCCGCAAAGATGATGATCCCGGTTGCGCTCGCATCCAGGATTCCACCTCAGTGAGCAGCAATGTGGTAAAGAACATTCGCTCGCTCTCGGGTAAATGGGCGAGGTAGAAAACGCTGTGACGGGGTTTGCCGTCCGCCGCCCAAAGTAATTGCCCGATATCCAGATGAGCGCCATGGATCCAGGCCTCGAAGGAAGGGGAAGCCAGGAGATTGTTCAACGTCATCGCCAGCTCAAAACGATCGCTCTCAGGGAAGAATTGATCGATCTCGAAAGCCCCCAACTTATCAAATGGAGGGGACTGAATCTGATGGATCAGCTCAGTGAGGTCCATATCCTGGCCGGTTTTCCATGCGCTCTCGAAGAGATTGGAAAGCAGGATGTGCTCGCGCGAACGAACAGGATCTGACTCTATACCCACAAGCCCTAGGAGCGCGGTGACCGTGCTTGAAATCCGCTCGCGAGAAGCCTCCTTATTTTCCTCCCACGAGGCCTGTGGTGCTTTTAGTGATGCCAGGATGCTTACAGGAATCCCTGCATCTGATCCGGGCGAGTAAACTGCGTATTCGACCGCATTCCGGACGGCTTCAATTCGTTCTGGTCCAATCCCCCACTTCTCCAACCCCTCTTCCCAGATTTTGGCGATCTTCTCAGACTTCTCTTCAACGGTTTGCTCTTCCCGCCGGGCCTCGTCTGGGTCGATCCAGGGTTGGAAATCTTCAGGTGCCAGATCAGGAAAATGGAGCAATAGATTAGCCATGTCCCCTTTTGGGTCGATCAAGATCGCAGGGATGCCATTCAGTGCGGCTTCCTCCAGGAAGTCGATACATAATCCTGTCTTGCCCGAACCCGTCATGCCAACGACCACGCCGTGAGTCGTCAGATCATCTGGGTCGTAGAGCAAGGGCACAGCCTCGGTCTTGCCCTTCTTCAGATCGTGAGGACGTCCCAGGTAGAACTTGCCGTCATAATCCACCAAAATTCCTCCTTCGCAGTCTGCCGTCGACTCACTTGCTGGCAGCTAAATAAATCCGCTCAAATTCTAACAGGTACTGCCGGGCAATTTCCTCGCTATGCAGAATTAAAACATTCTCGTCGTTCTTTTCCTCAGCATTTCGAGAGAAATTATACGACCCCGTGACAACAATTTCACCATCAATCAAAATAACCTTGTGGTGCATCTTGTTTTGATTGGCATCTAGCCGGAGATCCAGCCCGTCCAGAAGCAGCTGCCCGACCTCACTTCCAGAGCTATTGACTTGGCCGCGCTCGATCACTCCCCGAACTCGCACTCCATCGCCCTCCCGTGCTATCAAAGCTTCGGACAGTGGATCCGATGTAAAAACGAAGGCGAGAAATTCGATGCTCTCCTCCGCAGTAGCGACGAGTGATAATAACCTTTGCAGCATATGATCGTCGGGGGAGAAGTACACCTCCACTTCCATCCCGTTAATGTTCACACGCGGGTAAGGTGTATCTGCCTCCGACAACGCGCCGAAGCGGTCCTCCAAAAACATCTCTTCAAACTCGCGTGTATAGCTCTGCGCCAGCTTGCTGGAACGGATGTGTATCAAGTTGTTGTCGTTGCGGTACGCTCCGTTGACCGTGTAATTCATCGATCCCGACCAAACATCCAACTGGTCGATGACTGCGAACTTATGATGCATCAAGGACTCCCGGCGATCCGCGATGACAGGAATCCCGGCGCTAATCAAATCTTGAATCTCGGGTTCCAGAAGGTAATCGCTGTCCACGACAACTCGTATATTGACGCCGCGGCGGCCCGCGTCCAGCAGTGCGTCTCGCAGACTCCATAGGTCCAGCTGCATCACGGCGACATCGACGGAATAGCG
The DNA here is from genome assembly GCA_049644665.1 of Anaerolineales bacterium. GTDB lineage: Bacteria > Chloroflexota > Anaerolineae > Anaerolineales > E44-bin32 > E44-bin32. The sequence continues at coordinate 16,955 of JBARSI010000063.1, read as the reverse complement.
CGCTTCATCGATCGCCTTTGCCAGAGCCGAATCCGGGCCGCCATGCAGTGTGGATGATCCAGGGCCGCCCGGCTGGCTGAAGTAGACATCGCACCATCCCCCTTCGGTCGTCTCTTCCCCGACCGGGGAAGGGAGCTCCTCCCTGCCACGCAGAATGAAACCGGCAAATATCGCAATGAGAACAAATAATCCCGCGAGAGGCTTGAGCCAGTTACCAATTAGCCTTATGGAATTCGCAATGACTCTTTCTTTAGGTGACTTCATCCAGATATATCCCCCAAATGTTGTTTAATTGTACCGAATCAAGCATATCGAGTCATTGTCATCTCTCCGACGCTGGTCCCTACTCCCTTCGTTCTGGGATTTCGCCCCCAAAGAGCTGGGGACTTGACAGGGTAGATTTGAGGAGCGGAGCGACAAATGATCTCGCTCAACATCATCTTCTCCGAGGGGCTAGGCACTTCTAGGGCGTAACCCCTCCAGGATCTCCCTCACCAAGCCAGGGCCTCTGTAAACAAGACCCGTGTAGAGCTGCACCAGGCTAGCGCCTGCTTCGATTTTCTCCAGAACATCGGCAATATTGAATACACCCCCCACGCCAATGATTGGCAAGCTTCCGTCCGTAAACTTGTGAATTAAACGAATAATTTCGGTGGCACGCGCTTTAAGTGGCGCCCCGCTCAATCCTCCCGCCTCCTCACTGCTCCGGGAGCGTAGCTCTTCCCTGGAGATCGTTGTATTCGTGGCGATGACGCCATCTATACCCCATTTCAAGACTACTTCGACAGCATCTTTCAGTTCATCATTATGCAAATCCGGCGCTATTTTAATTAATATGGGCACATCCTTATGATATTGATCCCACAGCTTCGAGCGAAGATCTGTGAGCTGGCGGATTAAATCATCAAGGGTCTCTCGCGCTTGAAGCCGTCTCAAGCCGACAGTGTTCGGGGACGATATATTCACAGCCAGGTAATCGGCAAGCGGGTAAAAAACTTCCATCAATCCCAGATAATCTTTTGCGGCATCCTCTAGCGGCGTTTCCAATCCCTTCCCGATATTGATCCCCAGAATCACCCCTTTGGGAACGCCCAGTTGAAGGCGAGTACACAGAGAATCTCCGCCTCGATTCGGGAAACCCATGCGATTGACTACTGCTCTGTCCTCGGGCAGCCGGAAAATACGCGGCCTGGGATTGCCGTCTTGGGGTAATGGCGTCACCGTGCCCAACTCCAGATGCCCGAAACCAAGGCGGGCGAGCCCATGCATTCCTTGGCCATCCTTGTCGTACCCGGCCGCCAGGCCGATCGGATTGGGGAAAGTCAGCCCCCACAGGTTAACCTGCAATGAGGCATCATCGACACAGTAAATACGCTGCAAGATGGCGCTCAGCGGTGTCCATGCACCCGCCATCGCCAGCATTCGTAATGTCGCCTGGTGAACCCGCTCTGGATCCATCTTGAACAGGGCTGGGCGGAGGAAACGCTCGTATGCCATCTGGGATCCTTGGAAAGGTGATCAATCTTTTCTGGTCGGATTGCTCGAATGAGCCTCAGGTGGATAGAAAATGCTTCAGGGTTCCTCGTGCTGGAGGAAAGCCCGCACCTGCTCGGCTTGTTCTTTTGAGATAGCGCCGCTTTCTGACCAGTGTTCGATCAATTTATCCAAATCGAAGACCGCGTGCATTTTAATTCCTCGATCGGACAGTTCCCCACGAGCGCCGCTCTGACGATCAATGAGGACAACCACGTCTCGAACTTGAAGTCCGACCGCTTCAAGGCATTCGATCGCCTCGAACTTACTCGCTCCCGTCGTCGCCAAATCGTCAACCACCACGGCTACTTCGCCGGGGGAGTATTCCCCCTCAATGGTAGCCTGCGTCCCGTGTGATTTTGCTTCCTTGCGAGGGTATACCATCGGGCGTTTGTTGATCAAACCAATGGCAGTGACGATCGGCAGCGCCGCATACGGCAGCGCCGCCATTCGATCGAACACCAATTTCTTCAATAGAAGACAGTAGGTCTGCGCCACTCTGTGCAATATATCTGGGTGTGAGATTAAACGCCGCAGGTCAAAATAAATTGGGGATCGAAGGCCGGATTTCAACTTAAAATCACCAAACTGCACACACCCCGATGATAGGAGATCGTCCGCTAGATCCCAACGATCCGTTGCTGGGAGATCTTGTGGAATGCCATTTTTTCGCAATTGTCTGCGGGCCTGGTTGATCCGGTCACGAAGCAAACGCGCCTCACCACCGGGGTCATCCGCCCTGGCAATGCCGCGCGAAACGGGAACCAACACACCAAGCCCATCGCCTCGCAGACCAACCGACAGCGCTCGTTCAAGATCCGCACCTTGTGCCCCAACTCCAGGAGCCAGCAGCCATAACTCGGGCGCTGCATGCCTTACGGCGGATAACGCATCAGGGTCAGTCGCTCCCACGACGAGCCCCAGGTTCGCGTGCCTGCTCCATTTAGCCGCCTGCATAGCGAGGTGAGCATATAGTGGGTCTCCACTGTAGAGCGTCAGTGACTGCAGGTCATCTGACCCCGGATTCGACGTCTTGCATAGGAGAAACACGCCCCGTTCGGGATCTTGCAGGAATGGCTCGATCGCATCCCGACCGAGATAAGGATGAAGCGTGACTGCATCCGCCCCGAGCTCATCAAAAACAGCTTTAGCGTAAGCGCGCGCCGTAGAGGCGATATCCCCCCGCTTCGCATCGAGGATGACAGGAATCCCGGCCGGCACCGCGGCGATGACATCCTTCAGGACCTGCCAGCCCTGTGCGCCAAAGACTTCGAAGAAAGCTGCATTGGGCTTGTAGGCGCCTGCGAGTGGAATCGTCGCTTCGATGATGCGCATGCAGAATGCCTTCGCGGCTTCGGCCGTGGGGTCCGAAAGGAGTTCGATATGCGGGTCGAGACCGACACACAGGAGTGAGTCCACATTCTGGACTCGTTGGGTTAGACGATCGAAGAAAGCCATGTTATCCCTTTAAGCCTTCCCGAGTACCATCGCTAAAAGCGCCATACGCAGGTAGAGCCCGTATTCCATCTGGCGGAAATAAGCCGCACGTGGATCTTTATCGAGGTCCATGCTGATCTCACCCACTCGAGGTAGTGGGTGCATGACGATCATCTCATCCTTGGCGTTCTGCATCGTCTGCGGCGTGATCACATACGCACCCTTTACTTTCTCGTACTCCTTAGGGTCTTCGAAACGCTCCTTCTGAACTCGAGTCACATAGAGCACATCGGTCTCGGGCATAACATCATCGAGTTCCGTGAACTCTATCTGTGAAACCCCCTGCCCGGCGAGTTCCTCTATCAATTCGCTGGGCATGCGCAGGATCTCCGGTGAAACGTAATTAATCCGCACTACAAAGAGCGATAGCAACCGCGCCAGCGAATGGACCGTACGTCCATGTTTCAGATCGCCGAGCATCGTCACGGTCAGGCCATCAACCCGCTCCAATTCCTCCATAATCGTGAATAAGTCGAGCAAAGCCTGCGTGGGATGCTCCCCCGGACCATCGCCGGCGTTGATCACCGGTTTCCGCGAGTACTCCGCCGCAAGTTTCGCCGACCCCACTTCCGGGTGACGGATCACGATCACATCCGCATAACATTCCAGGGAACGGATGGTATCCGGCAATGATTCGCCTTTTGCCACTGACGAATAATGGACCTCGTTAATCGGGATCACGCTCCCCCCCAATCTCTCCATCGCGGAAAAAAACGACGATGAGGTGCGGGTGGAAGGCTCGTAGAAGAGATTCGCCAGGATCTTCCCTTTAAGCAGGTCGAATGTCCCTACGCGCTCGACCATAGCCCGCATCTCTTTGGCGACCTCAAAGATGTAGTCTAAATCATCACGGTTGAACTGTAAGACCGAGAGAATATCATTCTCATAAAACGGAGCACCCCTTTGGTCGCCGAACGGGAGATGCGGACTTTGAGCCCGCCGCTTATTGGGTGGAATAAAAGTTGACACACAGCACCTCCATCAATGTCTTTGATACGGGTCTTCATCGTTCCGTGATATCTCTACCGAATCCTGGCGCAGCAAGCACTTGGCCGTCAGCGTATACGCATTGACCGCGCAGAACGACACTTCGCACTCTTCCCTTCAAGTGCATACCCTCAAACGGGGTCCAGCCGCATTTACTTTGGAAATCTGCCCCACAAACTTCCCATTCCTCATTGAGATCTACTTCGATGCTGGTCTCATCCTGCTCGGGCAATGTGAAGATACTTTTCGGGTTTGTGTGCATTCGGGCGATTAACTCCTCATGCGTCAGACGTCCTTCGCTAACTGCCCTCAAAAACAGCCCAAGCGCTGTCTCCAACCCGGGAAAACCCGGCTGCTGCTGCGGGCCATTTTTCTCCTCCACTGTATGCGGCGCGTGGTCGGTTGCAAAACAATCGATCACATCGAGGTTCTTCCACAGTGCGTCCTGATCACTTGCGCTGGCGAGGCGTGGGCGTACTTCGCTCCGCCCGGGACCGATCCGCGGCACATCCGCCTCCGTAAGAAAAAGATGATGCGGCGCCACCTCACAAGTCACTCGTATACCTCTCTCCTTCGCCGCCCGGATCAGCAGGATCTCATCTCTGCGACTGACATGGCAGATATGCACCGACCGCCCGAGCAGCACTGCGAAGAACAGAATCACCGCCAAGTTTCTACCCTCGGCATGCGCTGCAAGCGGGCGATCAGATGGCCAATTGGAAACATGTGCATGCACAAGCGGCAGGCTTTCGAGCCTCAGCGGACCGTATGTCTCATCCAAATAGAGTTTCAAGCCGCAAGCCCGATCCGCGTAGCGGCTCGCCGTTTCTCGGTTATCTGGACCCGCACCAAGATAGATGCCGTAGTCGCAGTGCGCTTTTTTGCGAGCAGCCGACTTGGCCAGTTCGAGACTGGGCGCATCCATCAACGGCGGTTGTGTATTCGGCATTGCCAATACGGCCGTAAAGCCGCCAGCCAGCGCAGCGCGAGTGCCGCTGCTGAAATCCTCTTTGTGAGTCGCACCGGGGTCACGAAAGTGGACATGCGGGTCAATGAGCCCCGGAAAGTTGATCGTCCCGTTCACTTACATCACCTATAAAAAAAGGAGCCTTTCGGCTCCGGGTTTCGGGGTAAAAAATGCCTGCCGAGCGGGGTTTACCCCCGGGCAGGCTTCTCCTCGAACGATATTTTTGAATCTTGGCATGATTTAACCCCCGCCATTTTATGATAAAGCCGTAATCTGTCAAGCGTTGGGAGACTCATTTTCGGGGAGTCAGTTTTCGCCTTTTGATAAATCTTCGAATCGCCTCTGCCGGGTCGCTCAGGAAGCCCTTTTTCCTTAAAAATAGTCAATCTTGCACCCAGTAGGACCTAGCGGGCTTGGGCGGCTTCTTCTTTGGTGCGACTCTTGAGATACTTACTATCATGTGAATTTGTCTAGGAGAAAAAAAGTTAATGGTAGGGAAATGATGTTTTAACTCAAGAGCATCTCGGCATGAATTCAGTCGACGCCCCGTGTGTTACTTCCCCCCTCTAACTTTGATCCGGTCCAGGTTTTTTGAGTAGAGTCAAAATGCGCTCTCGCAGATTGCATGAACGGCCGCATATGGTCACTTATGTATTTGTCGACCCCTTGTTCCGAAGCCGCCGCCAAAGTTTGCCTGTAACTATCCAGTATCTTTTCATCAAACAATTCTGCCCCAGTCTGACCGGCCGCCAGCGCCATGCTAGCCCCTTTTTTACTCCATGACACGGCATCCATAGTCATGATGCCACCCAAGCGCTCAATCGAGATATTTTCACGACGAGCCAGTTGTTCCATGTTTTTCCAAATGGCATCAAGCCATGGTATCAGATTGGTCGTGCTTTTGAAAACTTGGCCATAACTGACTTTCATCTCATCAGCCATATTGGACAGCTCAACGCGTGAGAGGGGCGGAGCGTCGAAGGTGTTGGCGCTCTTACTCGATGCTTCCTGGACTGCCTCAAGCACGTCAACCAACCCTGCAACCTTAGTCTCCTCGGCCACAATACCGTTCTCCTTGAGGTGCTCCACGAGACGGTTGAGAAAAACCTTGCTCCCACCGGCCGTGTCACCAGCAATGGCAAGCACCCAGAGTGGCGAGTATCCCATCATCAGCAGCCCAGCCGCCTCCAGGGCAGTCCCGGCCATTTTCCTCTGAACATAGTTATCACCAAGATTAACTCGGTCCTCGCCGATCTCGCTTGCCATGCCAGCCACTCGCTCAATAATAAATTGCTGCATCATGCCGATAGTAACGTTATACGTCGTAGTCCCCCGCAACGATTCTGGAAATAACATTTCGGCTAGCAATGTGCTGGTGCCGCCAGCGAGGGCAGCCAGAGACCGTATCGTTCGTTCAGGCAATGAAAGTGCATACATCAAGCGTTGCCGAGCTGCTTCGAAAAAGCGGGTTTTTTTATCCATGGTGACTCCTATGACCTGGGGTTGATTTGAAAGCGCTCTATCTGACGGTGAGCATATATAGGTCAAGATACATTTTCTAGCAAGACGATCTCCGAGGAAAGTACGATCACCCTGATCAGAATCCCTCGATGGGGATGAGTTGTCCCTATTATGGGGCATGGAGTAAGCTCCCCGAGGGTGACACTGCTTGCGATAATCTCCCCTCAGCTGTGATTCTGCATTAAGGATCAACCATCAGAGACAGAACGTTGGTAGTGCCCAACCTTATCGCGACGCGATTCTCTGCCGCCCGGAAGACATTGTTGGGACCGTTGAGGGGGAGGAAGTTGGGGAAAATACTGGGAGGTAAACGGATTTTAAGAACGCAGCCCGCCTAATGATGGAAGAACTAATATTGGATCCAAAGATTCCTTTACTAGCCGGAGTATGGTTTTTCAACTATATCGGGGTTTTAGCCGGTTAACTTTGTTGGAATGACACCGTTAAGTGGTTTCCACATTCGATCATCGTAACCTATTTGGTTTCTATCAAATACGCATATATCATTACTCCTAATCATCTGTAAGATGAATCCCGTCGCGGGGACAGCTCTCAATTAAACTTCGACAAACCGGAGCCACCTTTTTAACAACATGTCGATCAACATTCTTCTTTGCGGATTCCCGCTCCGCTTTTCACCGATATTACATAGACTCTGTTGGAGTCGTCGCCAACTCAAGACTCCCAATCGCCGCTTCCTCCTGACGGCCGATTCAAAGGAGAAAATCCCATGGACCCAGTGACGCTTGCTCGCCTGCAATTCACCATCACTTGCGTGTACCACTTCTTTTTCGTTCCCCTGACGCTGGGCTTGTCCATTCTCATCGCGTTGATGGAGACGATGTATGTCCGGACTGGGAACGAGGTCTACAAACGCATGACCAAGTTCTGGGGGAAACTATTTTTGATAAATTTCGCCATGGGCGTGGTCACCGGCCTCGTTATGGAGTTCCAGTTCGGGATGAATTGGTCTGAGTACTCTCGTTTCGTCGGTGACATTTTCGGTGCACCGCTGGCGATCGAGGCGCTTCTGGCTTTCTTCCTGGAATCCACCTTCCTTGGAATCTGGATCTTCGGTTGGGATCGCCTCTCGCCCCGCATGCATGCCGCCACGATCTGGATGGTCGCGATCGGGTCGAACCTCTCCGCTCTTTGGATCCTGGTCGCCAATTCCTTCATGCAGGAACCCGTCGGTTTCGCCATCGAAAACGGTCGGGCTGTGATGACTGACTTCTTTGCCCTGCTGAGCAATCCCCACGTCTGGGTCCAATTCCCCCACGTGATCACTTCAGGATTAACAACCGCGGCATTTTTCATCCTTGGGATCAGTGCATATCACTTGTTCTACAAGAAGAGCAATTCAGAGATTTTCCAGCGTTCGTTCAAGTGGGGCGCCATCGCCGGTGTGATCGGTATTTGCCTGGTGGGTCTCGGCGGCCACAGTCAAGCCCAGTACATGGTTGAGGCTCAGCCGATGAAGATGGCTGCTGGCGAGGCGCTCTGGCAGACAGATGACCCCGCTGATCTTTCGCTGGTGACCATCATTGATGAGGGCCAGCAGCGCAATGTATTCGACATCCGCATCCCGCGAGCGCTCAGCCTGCTGGCATACAATCGTTTCGATGGAGAGGTCAAAGGGATAAAGGACATCCAGCAGGAGTACGAGGTGTTATATGGGCCAGGGAATTACATTCCACCGGTGACGATAAGCTACTGGTCATTCCGCGCCATGGTGGGCGTGGGTTCCCTGATGCTTCTCCTTGCTTTCTATGCGCTATTTCTTGTGCTGACCAAACGTCTTCCAAAGGCAGATCGATTCCTGCGCTGGATGCCCTATGCCATTGCGCTGCCCATCATCGGTACTTCGACTGGTTGGATTTTTACCGAGGTAGCCCGTCAGCCGTGGATCGTATTCGGCATCATGCGCACAGAGGAGGCAGTATCACCAAATGTATCCGTTGGTATGCTGCTGACATCACTCATCGTTTATACGCTGCTCTACGGCGTGCTTATCGTGGTCGATGTCTACTTGCTAGCGAAATACGCCAAAGATGATGCGACAACTAAAGAAAGCCTGGGCGACACCGTTGCGTAGCCTTTAATTAGGAGGTCTATCATGGATCTGAACACTGTCTGGTTCATCCTCATTGCCGCATTATTCGCCGGCTATTTCTTTCTCGAAGGCTTCGACTACGGTGTGGGTATCCTGCTGCCTTTCCTCGGCAAAGACGAGGAAGAACGGGGGATGATCATCGCAACCATCGGCCCACATTGGGACGCGAATGAAGTCTGGCTCATCACTGCCGGTGGCGCGATGTTCGCGGCCTTCCCGAGTTGGTATGCCACGATGTTCAGCGGCTTTTATCTGGCTCTGCTGCTCATGCTCGTGGCCTTGATCTTACGCGGCATAGCCATCGAGTTCCGCAATAAGGACATCCGCCCGAAATGGCGCTCTACATGGGACTGGCTGATTTTCGGCGGCAGCCTGGTTCCTCCACTCCTATGGGGCGTTGCCATGGGAAACTTGCTGTTCGGCACACCGATTAATACAGATATGACATATATAGGCGGTTTCTGGAACCTGCTCAACCCGTACGCGTTGGCCTGTGGACTTGCGTTCCTGGCGATCTTTACGCTGCATGGCGCAGCCTTCCTCAGCTTGAAACTAGAGGAGCCGATCCTGGAGCGGGCATTCGCCGCGGCGCGAAGAATATGGCCAGCAGCCCTGGTTATAGGTTTCCTCGCTTTTGGCGTCGGCTACTTCGTAACGGATATGTACGAACGTTTGGGCGTAAATCCCGGGCTGGTGCCCATCAGCGCGGGAGCGGCCATGTTGGCTGCTGGGTGGTTCATCCGCAAAAAGCAGGGCGGTTGGGCTTTCGTAATGAGCGGGATATGCATCACTTTTTCCGCCATCACGTTCTTCGTTGGGCTATTCCCTCGGCTGATGGTATCAAACCTCAATCCTGAGTGGAGTCTGACGATCTACAATGCCTCCTCAAGCCCCTACACATTGAAAGTGATGACGATCATCGCCGCGATCTTCCTGCCACTTGTCCTTCTGTATCAGGGTTGGTCCTACTATGTATTCCGAGCGAGGGTTACACGCGATAGTAAGCTGGAGTACTGAACGGTTATCGGCTGCGGAAATGCTATCCCGCAGCTCAATTCGATCCGGTCCCGAGGTGCTAACACGAAGATCCGATCGTTGGCCTCGGGACCTTTTCCTCTTCAACGTCAGCCAAATATACGGAATTCATATTGAGGTTGAGGGCGCAGCTCCATCCACGTGGAACACATATGGCGGAGGGCTGTCCTAGTGAAACTGGATCGTAGGCTTCTATCCAGCACCAGGACAGCACGCAAGTCGCTGGCGGCAACCATCGCGCTCGGGGCAGCGGATGGCATCGTCATTGTTTTCCAGGCCTGGGCCATCAGCCGGGTCGTCAGTGCAGCCTTCCTCGCTGGCGCTGGTCTGTCGCAGATCCAATCGGAGTTGATCCTCCTTCTCTTTCTGAGCCTATTATGGCTGGCACTATCAACCTTCAGGGAAGTCGCTGCACAACGCGCCGCGAATCACGTAAAATCCGATATCCGCAGCCGCCTGCTTTCTCATCTACTTGCTCTCGGCCCGGCCTACACAGCCGGAGAGCGCAGCGGTGAACTGACGAACACGATCCAAGAGGGCGTCGAGGCGCTCGATGCGTACATCCGTCAGTACCTGCCTCAATTAGCGCTGGCGGCGATCGTCCCCCTCGCGATTTTCCTCTTCATCCTTCCGGTCGATCTTTTGTCTGCCTTCGTGATGCTGCTCACCGCACCTCTCATCCCGATCTTTATGGTACTCATCGGCGACGCCGCGGAGGCACAAACCCGGCGTCAGTGGTCCGTCCTCAGCGCGATGAGCGCCAATTTTCTGGATGCCATCCAGGGGCTGACAACGCTCAAGCTGCTCGGTCGCAGCCGGGCGATGGTCGCGGAGATCGCCAACATCTCCGAACGCTTTCGCCATTCGACGATGCGCGTCCTGCGGGTGGCCTTTCTTTCCGCATTCGTTTTAGAAATGGTTGCCACGATCAGCACCGCCGTGGTGGCGGTTGAGATCGGACTTCGCCTGCTCTACGGCCGCATCCTATTTGAGCAAGCCTTTTTCGTCCTACTGCTCGCGCCGGAGTTCTATATCCCATTGCGCTTGCTCGGAACCCGATTCCACTCCGGCATGTCCGGCGTAGCTGCCGCCCAGCGCATTTTCGACATCCTTGATCAGCCCGCCCCCACGGCCCAAGAAAATCAGCCCGATTGCAAACCTCTCGAGTTTCATGAGGCAATCGAGTTTCGAGATGTCCACCTCACATATGATGATGGAAAGCGCATCGCGCTTGATGGTGTGACCTTCACCATCCCCCAGGGAAAAATCGTGGGTGTTGTAGGACCCTCTGGTGGCGGCAAGTCAACCCTCGCACATCTTCTTCTTCGTTTCGCCGAACCGGGAAGCGGCGAGATCCTGATCGATGGGACACCGCTGGCTGAGATAGATGCAGGCGCCTGGCGCAGGCTGCTCGCCTGGGTTCCGCAGCAACCCTACATCTTTAACACCAGCGCAGCCGAGAACATCCGCTTTGCTCGCCCTCAAGCCCATGTCGCCGAGATTGAAAACGCAGCCCAGCGCGCCGGCGCGCACAATTTTGTTAGCTCACTTCCGCAGGGGTATGACACCATTTTAGGGGAAGGCAGCTCTCGCCTTAGCGGCGGTGAGGCACAGCGAATCGCGATCGCACGTGCATTTCTCAAAAAGCCGCGGATCATCATCCTCGACGAGGCTACCGCTCATTTAGATGTAGAGACAGAAGCCGAGATCCTGGAGAGCATTCGCGAATTGCTCTCCGGCCGCACCGCGCTCATCATCGCCCATCGGTTACGAACCATTGTAAACGCCGATGAAATCCTCGTTCTCTCTCGAGGCCAGATTATAGAGCGCGGAACCCACAAAAAACTTCTGCAGATGAATGGCTTATACGCTGAGATGATTGCCGTAGGAGACACGCTGTGAGGGGCACAGCCCGCCGCCTCATAGAACTTTCCGCACCCTTCACGGGGAGGATCGCGCTGTCTATGCTGCTCGGCGCGCTCACCGCGGCCGCCGGAATAGGTTTACTATCCACCTCGGCCTACCTCATCGCCCGCGCAGCACTCCATCCTTCCATCGCCGAACTTCAGGTGGCAATCGTGGGCGTTCGCTTCTTTGGCATCGCCCGCGGCGTCTTCCGCTATTTTGAGCGGCTTCAGACCCACAACACCGCTTTTCGCCTGCTCGCCAGACTGCGGGTGTGGTTTTATGAACACCTGGAACCGCTGGCGCCAGCACGATTGTTGACCCAGCGCAGCGGCGATCTGCTAAGCCGCATCGTCGCCGATGTCGAAACACTGCAGCACTTCTTCTTGCGCGTGATCACTCCACCGGGTGTTGCCGTAGCGATGACCTTCGCGGTAACGATATTTATGGCACTCTTCGATATCTGGCTTTCAGCGCAGTTGCTTTTTTTCCTGTTCTTCGTTGGTTTGGCCATACCCCTGCTCACAAATCGGCTGGCAAGATCGTTCGGCGAGAGGGAAGTCGAGCTGCGCAGCGCACTTAATGCCGCGCTCGTCGACGGCGTTCAAGGGAACGCCGATATCCTGGCATTCGTACAAGGTTCTTCCCATCTTGAGCTTGTATCACACTTGACGATCGACATCGCAAACGCTAGGGAGAAGAACGCCTGGATTTCTGGTTTATCGATCGGCCTTACCGGGCTGGCGACAAGTCTGGCAGTGATGGCGACATTGTTACGAGCTATCCCGCTCGTTCAATTCGGAATGCTGGAGGGGTATCTGCTTGCCGTCGTCGTCATAGCCACAATCGCCAGTTTCGAAGCGGTTGCCCCCTTACCTGACGCGTTTCAACACCTCGAAAGCAGCCTCACTGCAGCGGGGCGTCTATTTGAGATCGTCGCCGCGCCGCCCTCAGTGGTAGATCTAGAATCACACATGCCTCTGCCGGAGTCGACCCAAATTTGCGCCTCTAAGCTCACCTTTCGGTACGCCGAAGATCTCCCTCCAGTGCTGCAAGATCTCGATTTCGAAATCACTCCAGGGAGTGTCCTCGCTGTCATTGGTCCCAGCGGATCAGGCAAGTCCAGCATCGCTCATTTGCTGCTCAGATTCTGGGACTACGCAGAGGGTGAAATCCTGCTCGGCGGAACTGATCTGCGCTCTTGTAAACTCGAAGAGCTTCGCTCTCTGTTCAGTGTGATCTCACAGGATACATACCTCTTCCATGGCAGCATCCGCGATAACCTATTGCACGCAAAACCCCATGCGGTAGATGCCGAAATCTTCGCCGCGCTCGAGCAGGCTCAGCTACTCGCCTTTGTTCATGCCCTGCCTCAAGCTCTCGACACACCCATCGGCGAGCGGGGCTTGATGCTCAGTGGAGGTGAACGGCAGCGCCTGGCCATCACCCGCGCCCTGCTCCGCGACGCGCCAATCTGGATTGCCGATGAACCCACGGCGAATCTCGATCCGTTGACAGCGCACGAAGTCATGCGCTCGCTAATAGACTTAATGCGCGAGCGCACCTCTCTCCTGCTCACACATAGGCTGATCGAGTTAGATGATGTCGACGAGATTCTCGTGCTGCAAGAGGGGCGGGTTGTCGAGCGAGGTGACCACAGCCGTCTGTTGAAGGCCCAGGGTCTTTATTACAGCATGTGGTCCAACCAACGTCAGGCGGACGGGATGGAAATCGCCTGACCGAACCTCAGCGCCAGCATAATCCACCCATCATCATCAGCACTCACCCGTGTTCTTGAACCGAGGGTAATATCTGCCGGGTAATTACCGACCCGAAAAGCGGAAGCAGCGCTCGAGGTGATCATCCACCATGCCCACGGCTTGCATGAAGGCATAGCAGATTGTTGTACCCACGAACTTGAAACCATCACCTTTTAAGGCCTTCGACATGGCATCGGATTCCGGCGTGGAGGTCGGCACATCCTCCCAGGTTCTTCGCCTCTTCCCCCGGAGCAATTCCCCCCCGACGAAAGCCCACAAATATTCCGAGAAGGATCCCTCCCTCTCAACCAGAGTTAAATAAGCCTGGGCGTTTGTGATCGCTGCGTTGATCTTGAGCCGATTGCGGATGATGCCGGCGTCGCCCAACAACCTCTCTCGCTGGGCATCGCCATAACGGGCCATCACCTCTGGGTCGAATCCATCGAATGCCCGGCGGAAGTTGTCACGCTTATGCAGCACTGTGCGCCACGAGAGTCCGGCTTGAAATCCATCCAGGAGCAGCTTTTCGAAAAGGAGGCGGTCATCATAAACCGGAACGCCCCACTCCTCATCGTGGTACTGCTCCATCAACGGGTCGCCGCTCCCAAAACAGCGCCAGACCTCCACCATCAGCCTTCCCCGCCTGCGCTGACGTTGACGTCCATCGCCCTTGCCCGGGCGCGCAGTTCAAGCTTGCGGTACTTGATGATTTTCAACAGGTCGTTGAGCCATTTCGTACCACCCGTGATCAGGAGTGCTGTGATCAGAACATCCAACCATGGCACTCGCGTCACACCAAAAGGCCTTAGAACTCGCAGGCCGAGGATCACGGCTAAGATTAAACCGACGACAAACGAAATCATACTCAGGAGCCAGGCCTTCTGGGTCTTAAGGAACCGGTCGAGAATGGGGTCAAGCAGGTCGATCAACTGCTGCAGGGCGAACCCGGCGATGAAAACCGGGCCAAAGGCTTCAACCAGTGGATTCATGCGCTCCTCCAATCTTAGTAAAAGGGCATACACGTTGGTACCTGATCATACAACACGAACTGTCCGGGGGAAACGGAAGATAGACATTCAGAACGAAACCATGATGAAGACGGGCCACAGCCGAAGGGCTGTGGCCCGATCTCAGAGATACTGCGTGCCGGTGTACTGAGGGAGGCCGGGATCGGCGCTAGGCTGCCCGGTTCCTTATAAACATCACCACCGCCCCGATCAAAGCCACCATACCTAGAAGCCCCATAATGATGAGCCCCACCAAGATGAGATTGCTCGCCGGCGGTGCTGCTTCGGTCGAGATAGCGAACACGTCATCCGACACATCTTCGGTCGAGTTTACGCCATCCGTTGCGCGCACCCTGAGAAGATATTTCGAACCTTCTGCTAAGGTAGAGGTATCAACTTTATATTGGGTCTCAATGAGGTTAAACCCTATTGAGGTCCACGTGACCCCGGCGTCTGTGCTAAGGGCCAAGGTGTAGGTAAGTTCATCCCCGTCTGCGTCATCCGCTTCCCAGCGAACAGTGTAACTCGAGCCTTGCTTCCATACCTCGCCTCCATTTGGGGTTGTCAACGTGAGTTGCGGCTGGTTGGGGGTTACGGTTCTGGTCGCGAGCACAATGCCATGCTCATCACGCACTTCAATCCTGGTCGTGCCGTCCACCCACTCGATCCGGAAAGCGAAATGGACCTCATCGGTCGGGCCACCCGCCGGATCCGACCGGTAAAAGCTGGGGCTGAAGCCGGACTGGCTGAGAATTTCACCGGAAGGACCGAGCAGGACGAAGGCATAGTCACCCTCACTGCCGGGTTCGATATCCAGCACAGCCTGGGGCAACTTTATGAAGGGATTCAACACGACTGTCCCTGTCGCCCGATTAACCAATCCGCTAACCAGAAGCGCAGCAGGATCGGTTGGGCTGCGGAACTTCTCAATCATATTAATAAAACCGTCAGCATCGGCGCCATGCATTCCGCAGCCCGGATCCCTTCCATCGAGCGCACCAATTGCTGCTGCGCTTTCCAGGATCATCCAGTTGTTCCCGCTAGGACCATCCATAAAGTACGTCCTCCCTGCAATGGGCATCCAACGGTTTACCCAAAAGCCCTCTCCAGCGGGCATATTTGCTTGTGTCCTGCCATCCGGCCCATCAAATATCGTTCCCCCTCGTGCATCGCAAGTAGTCTGGCACAGAGTCCGACAGCAATCTGGACAACTTGCAGCGGTTGGGCAACCTGCAGATACGCTACTGCAGTCATTAGGCGAAGCGCCGCAATCAATCGTACAGCCCAACCCCGGGCTTGCGCCATCAGCCTCTTTTCTTTCCTTTTCCTCGTCGTAGCAATCGTAGCAACAGTAGAACCTCTCCCCACTGGGCAGCTCACAATAACGTTCATCCCAGCTTACGTAACAGTCAAGCGAATAGATATCGCGCATGGGGACTATCGAATGATTGAACTCATGCGCCAGCAAGGGATCCCCCCCATCGGCGCCTACCAGGATCCCATATCCCTGGCATGATTGACCTCCGGAACATGCCTGCACGATGCCGAAATCATGATCTTCCAACGCCTGGGCTGCAATACGACCATAGACACTACATTCATATTCCCATTCGCCCTCAATATTTGGGTCCTGCTGCCATGTTGTGGCATAGCCGCAGGTGCCGCCATCGCACGGCTCAGTCTCCAACACCGGGAAACTCCACGAGAGCTTTGAGTCAGCGATGGGGAACGTGGCGAGTAGATATTCCATGTGCCTCCGCGCAGCTGCATGGCTGAGGCTCAATTCGGGCGCACAAGCTGGCCGCGGGATCAAAATACGATCACCGGATGCCAGGCCCGCACCGATGGGCTCTGCGAATTCGGCGTTATAGTTCTCGATCTCCTCCACTGTGACCCCATTGCGCCGGGCGAGGATATCTAAAGTCTCTCCTACCTGAACGATATGGCTCAGCGGCAGTGGAAAGGTTTTGGTTGGGACAAAGAGGAAGCGCCAGGCTTTCGTCGCTACCGCTTCGATTAAAGGCGATGTTAACCTATTGTTCTCCTCATCTATCTCCGGCCAGTTATCCTGCGGGTCAATTTCGATCGCAAAGCTGACCCGATCGGCGATGGGCCGTGGCACAACACGTACATCTGGGCCGAAGATCCCCCATGATGCAACGTTTCGGATAATTCCATAGGGTGCCGCGCTGGCATGGAATGGCATATCTTCCTCGCCGGGTGGGATAAGCGGCAGCATGATAACAAAACCGTGTGCTCCTGCTGGTATGTGATAGGGTCCCCAGCTCTCCGGGTATCTCCACCCAAGTGGCATATCCGTACGGTGATGACCTGTAATAGGTGGAGCTGTGCTCCACTCACCATCCGGTAGTTCGAGCCTGACGTCAACCTCCAGCCCGCAATCGAATGATGAGTCAACCCTCGCCCGAAACGCGGTCCCTTTTCCCTGAACAAGCGGGGCTCCGTAAACGACCTGGACGGCCTCGACAGAAGTGATGGTCAGGTCCCCAAAATAGATCGGGAATGCGCTCAGGTCCATGGCCTCATTTCCCGCTGCGTCCACCGCCACGACTTCAACAAGATTGTCCCCACAGGTGCGCATCTCGCTCACGGGCAGCGGATGCACCCCG
>JBARSI010000062.1:0-4278 GCA_049644665.1 Anaerolineales bacterium | reverse complement strand
TGGTATGACATCGAGGAGGGGTGGGATTACCTCTACCTCGAGGTATCCCGCGATGGTGGGGATACGTGGCAGATCCTCGAGACGCCCTCCGGTACAGCTGATGACCTCTCGGGAAACTCCTTCGGCTGGGCGTACACAGGGTATAGCGGCGGTGGTGAGGAACCTCGATGGATTAAGGAGATGGTTGACCTCTCTGAATTTGCCGGGCAGGAGATCATCCTGCGATTCGAGTACATCACGGATGCCGCAGTGAATGGTGATGGACTGCTCCTGGACGATCTTTCGATAGAGGCGATTGACTATTTTGAAAATTTCGAGGCAGATGAAGGCGGTTGGCAGGCGGCTGGTTTTGTGCGCCTTTACAATCGCTTGCCGCAGACCTACAGCGTGGTACTTGTTGAACAGGGGCGCGAGATAGAGGTCCGCGAACTAATCTTAGATGAAGATAACCATGCCGAAATCGAGATCACGTTCGAGAAGGGTTCCCGGGAAGCAATTCTGATTGTGACGGCGACGACTCGCCATACCTGGCAGCCGGCAGCATATATCGTTGAATTAAAGTGACAACATGACGAGTCGCAAATGCACTGCGCCGGATACGGCCATCACTTGATCTTGCCATTGCATCCGGATTGAAAGAACAGTGAGCTAGTACAGAAGATGGAACCGGGTATAGCAGTTGCTATGCCCGGTATTGTTATTGCGATAATCGGAGCTTGTATGGGACTCCAGGCCGCTTTTATTTCGTCGGCTCGCGCAGTTTCTCGAGCTCTGTTTCCAATTGCGTCATGCGAGCCGTATAAGCGCTCTGGATCTCGTCGCGAAAAGCTTCGGTTCGTTCGCGGATCTGGTTTCGAAGCTGTTCTCCCGATTCCGGGGCAAGCAGTATGGCGGTGACGGATCCAACAAGTGCACCGCACAGGGCTCCGATGATAAATGTGGAAAAACGGCGCATAGTGAACCTCCTGATCTCATAACGATTATCGCGCAGTTCTTACCGGTGACCAAGATCTACAGCTTATCAAATGTGGAAGGTGAATTGAGCAAGATCCGGGCTGGTACTCATGACCGCGCCATCCCTATGCATTGGATGTCCGCCCCTTAATGTCATGCTGAGCGGAGCAAAGCATCTCGTTCTTCAATTTTGAAGTAAGTTCCTTGTCAGGAACGAGATTCTTCGTCGCTGCGCTCCTCAGAATGACGGGAACAAGGAAGGATTTGCGCTCATACGTGTAAGATCGAGCGAGTCGTGGAACGGCAACCAAGAAATCTCCTGGGTGTATCTAAAATGGGCTCCTTCTGCGAAAAAATATTTCCAATAAAGTTGAACCAGCATTCCCGATATGCGATATACTCCGCTTCGGTTTAGTGAAGCATTTTTTGAGGATCAACGCGGAGAAACATCTTAAAAATTTACAGAATGATTTGGAGGAATAATGGTCACAATCTCAATAGAATACTGCGCAGCTTGACACTATACAGATCGGGCCATCGGTGCGATGGCAGAACTTATCAACGCCTACGAGTTTAAAATCAACTCTATAAAGCTCATTCCTGCGGATGGGGGCAAATTTGAAGTAATCGTCGACGACAAGCTGGTGTATTCCAAGCTCGCCACAGGCAGGCATGTGGAACAAGGGGAGCTTGCAAGACTTGTTGGAGAGGTGCTCTAAGCATGGATCGGAATCCCTTCAATAGGGCTGATCTCACCCATACCTTTGAACTTCCAGGGGGGCAATAGAAAAATGAAAGCCGTCCTTCAGCGCGTTCGACGCGGTCGTGTTTCGGTTGGCGGCGATACGATTGCGGCGATCGAGCGCGGCCTGGTCATCCTGATCGGCGCCGGGCAAGCTGATACCATGAGTGAAGCGGAGTGGTTGGCGGAGAAGTGCGCTGTCCTGCGAGTTTTTGAGGACGAACAAGGGAAAACGAATCTTTCTGTACAAGATGTGGGCGGAGATGTGCTCGTGGTTTCGCAGTTCACCCTTTACGCCGACACGCGCAAAGGCCGCCGCCCCAGCTTCATCAACGCCGCCTCTCCGGAGATCGCCCAACCGCTTGTCGATCATTTCGTAAACCAATTGGAAGGATTGGGAGTTTCGGTACAGAAAGGCGTTTTCGGCGCCCACATGCTCGTTGAGATCGAGAATGATGGTCCGGTAACGATTATTCTTGAGCGTGACCCCCAGTCATAGGAGAGAACTTACAGTAGGCTGAAGTGTTGGGCGTGATTTCGATGTGCTCAGCGTTGATTGATACGCGCCAAGGCGGGCAGGTGCAGCGATACTGCCGTGCGGTCAGCGTATGATGTGTGAGCAACTGCACTTAATGATGGAAGGTCCATGTCAGGCTACCGTCTGAATGTAGAAACTTTGCATGGTACAATCTGCGCAGATCAAGTAAATAGCGATTTTGGTTGCAGGGAGTTTAACTATAAGGAGGAGTAAATGAACGTCGCAACATTGCTTTCGGCGCTTGCTACAGCGGCTTGGGTCGCAGCTTTAGCCGTAATTGGGTTTGCAGTCACACGCGCTGCTCGCGGGCAGCGTTTCCGGGCGGCGGGTGGCATCGTCATAGGCATAATCGTGCTTGCCCTGATCCTAACAACTATCAGTGCGGGCCTGGTCTTCATCCAACCCACTGCTCGAGGAGTCGTGATTACGGTCGGTGAAGGTGGTGTACGGCCGGAGGCGCTTCAACCTGGCTTAAATTGGGTTGTGCCTTTCCTTGAGAACGTCATCCCGTACCCCATCTCTCGGCAGACTTACACGATGTCCATTGCGCCGGAGGAAGGTGCTATCCGGGGCGACGACTCGGTTGAGGCGCGAACATCAGACGGTCAGATCGTCAGAGTAGACGCTTCCGTGATCTTCTCAATCAATCCGACACAAGTGGTTGAGGCGCATATAAAATGGAAAGGTGAATATATCGACAACTTAGTCCGAACTGTCTCGCGCGGTGTGATACGTGATGCGGTTTCCCAGTTTGGGGTTCAAGAGGTCGTTACAACAGAGCGATTCGCCTTGCTGGATTCGATACAGACTGAATTGGATGCAGCTTTCGATGAGGGCTCATTAATCCTGCATGATTTTGTGCTGCGGAATATCGCCTTCTCCGATGAATACGCTGCTTCCGTCGAGCAGAAGCAGATCGCCGAGCAGCTGGCACAGCAGGCAGCCCTCATCGTACAGCAACGTGAGCAGGAGGCCGAGCAGGCCCGGCAAGTTGCACAGGGTCTGGCTGACGCGGCGGTGATCGAGGCAGAAGGGCGGGCAAAAGCGCGCGTCATCGAAGCCGAAGCCGAGAAAGAAGCGCTCGATCTCATCGCTAACGCCCTGCGGGGCAACCCCGATCTGCTGACGTTTGAATACATCCAGAAATTATCGCCGGGTATCCAGGTAATGCTTGTGCCTAACGATAATCCTTTCCTGCTTCCATTGCCGTCTATAGGTGGTATTACACCGTAGATACGTCGTTTTGAGCGTCTTACACCCCCAACTCCTTTTTATCGAGGAATTGGGGGTGGTTTTATATCCGGGAGTTAGATAGAGAGAAGATTGCGAACCTGCAGATCAACTCAGGCGGGCTGCAAGGAGCGGCACGAGCATCTCCTCGCTTGATAAACCGCCGTGTCGGCCGATAAGAGGATTCTCCTTATCCGCCCACCATAGGTAGGAGTCCCCGTGAGTGAGAACGGTGAGATCTCCAAGTCGGTCAGGCGACAAGCGAGCAGGTAGGCCAGGACCAAACAGGCCAGCTTTGAGTGCGTGATCCGAGGGGATGGTCGTAAAAGACCCCGGCCAGGTGTTCTTTATGTATTCGTTGACGGCCTCGTCATGGCCAGGACGTAGGTAAAGGTACGCGAGGCGATTTTCCCCGGTGGGGAGAATGTGAAAACGCTGGGTGAGGTCGGGGTGGTTGCGCAGTTCGAAATGGGGGTCTTTGTGGGTGGTGATCTGTCCGTGGTCGGCAAAGAGCAAGAGAAGGGTCTTTGCACCGGCTTCAGGGCTCACCTGGCGCACGAAATCTTCCATCATTGAAGAAGTGAAGGAGGCAAAATCCGCCTGCGCTTGTTCAGAATCCGGCCCATGACGGTGGGAAAGCCCATCCACTCCCCCGTAGTAAACCCAGATATAGCGTTTCTTGCGAATTGGTTGATCGGCGAGCCTGCGCACGCCGATCCAGAGATCCGGGATACCGCCGAATGTGTGGAGTTGGACATCGCGGTAATGCATCCGCGAGAGACCGGATCCGCTGATACTGTAATGGAGGAAGGCA
>JBARSI010000061.1:0-4512 GCA_049644665.1 Anaerolineales bacterium | reverse complement strand
GGGCCATTAAAACCCAGCCCGGGGAGAGTTCATAATGTGAGGGATTGAAGCCGGAGTTGTAAACCCAGACTTTATCCTCGTAATCGAAATTCAGGTAACCAAAGGCGGGTTCCCCCCCCACTTCGAGAAAAGCTAGTTGAAGCCAACCTCGCTCATGAAAGGCCTGGGCAAGGCGCCGGAAAAATTCCAGCATCTCATCCGTGAGGAATGCCCGTTTCTCCGAGTCGTTCTGCATGAGCTTGAGAAACTGCTCGATCTCGGGTTCAATCGGTGAATCTCGATCGACAATCCGCCAACTCACGCGCGCCGGGTATTCGTCCGCCCGCCTGAGTTTGCGTTTGATTTCCTTGCGTTGTTTGCTGTTGAACGCCTGGAGATATGCTTCCCAGCTATCCCCAAGGGCCACGAATGGGACCGCTGAGATTCGCTCCTTCTCCACTCGCCACCCGCGTTTTCCCGCCGCGAGCTCCAGCGCCTGCACTGTTGATGACCCTTCGGGCAGGTTAGGAAGATCGAGAACTTCCCAACCTTCTGGTCCTTCAACATCTAATGATCCCAGCAGCGCGTCAACGAACTCCTCAGTGGCGGGTTCTGAAACGATGAAATCCAGATAATCTGAAACCTCCGCGCTTCCTACGAGGTGAATCGAAGGACGACCATCTCGATCCATATTAAAAAATAACGGAGCAATTCCTACGATCTCCCCGTCATCCCTCTTCCCGACACCGAGCCAAAGCTCTCCATCATCCCACTCTCCGCCTCCCATCGTCGACCACCAGGTATCCAAATAGCCTGGCTGTTGGAATGGCGTATTCGTGGCGGAGCGGCTGAGCAGCGCTTCCCAAATATCAGCTAGCTCAGAGAAAGATTGGTCTGAGTGAAGGAACTGTATATTCAACATGGGATTATCTTCACAGAACGGCTAGGATTGTACCAGCCACGGCAGTGTTCTTGCATCTCTAATTGCACCGTTTAATCCGTTTCGGTACAATAACTGCCATGGCACAACCATTCGAAGCAGACATCGCTCTCATTCATATCGCTGGCGGCGCAGCTCGCCTGACTTCTCCCCCGGGAACCCTCGCGTTAACCGCACCGCGACGGTCTGCCCGCGGGCGAGGAGATGATTTTCTTCTATTAAATCTCTCGCTGCAATCCTCACGGCCCGTTTCGCCTGGTTATCTTGACCATATTGTACGTATGGCTGCTGATGCGTATTACGGCACGCCGGGTTCGGTAACCTCCGCACTGCGCGAGGCGGCCGCGTTGGTAAACGATCAATTGGTGGATGCCAATCAGGACGATGCTGAACCTACTAATTATCAAGGCAACCTGATGAGCGCAGTCCTGCGCGGTAAAGATCTCTATTTTGGCCAAAGCGGCGTCGGACAGGTGATCCTCGTTCGCCCCGGCGCGGTCACTCGTCTAAGTTCGGAGGAAGCAACGGAACGGCCTCTTGGGATCAGCCTGGCGCCTCACGTTCGTTTTTATCACTTCGAATCACAACCCAATGATCTCCTCGTTCTGACGACCACGCCAAGTGATCTGTGGTCGGATGCAACCCTGTCCGGTCTGGCAACACTCGATCTCGAGCAAGCGATAGACCGCCTGGTCGCCGCCAGCAGCTACGATTTAACCGGGCTCCTGGCGCGCATCGTGCCGCCCGGAAGAGCCGGTCTCCAGCCTTCTTTCGAGTCGGCGACGCCCTCTGCTGAGGCTTCACCACGGATGGAAAGAACAGCACAGGAACGATTCGGAACGGTCACCCGCGGCGCACGCCGATTCCAATTTAGTGATTATATCGCCCCTCTTACCCACGGCTTGAAATCCATAACTTCTCGCACCCTGACTTTCTTCTCGCGGACTTTAAATCGTCTAGCCCCGGGTTTTTCTGAACCTCTCCATCCCGATGCGCTATCCCGCCAAATGCTTGTCGGTACCGCCATCGCCATCCCACTAATTATTGTAACCATCGCTTCATTAGTCTACGTGAGAAAGGGTCGCAGGGAAGAATTCCAATCCTATGTAGATCAAGCTCGAACGTCCGTAATGACAGCCCAAACCCTCCCGCCGGATGAAACGTCACGCGGCGAGTGGGAGTTCGCAGCCAAAATGCTCACCCTGGCGGAATCCTATGGTAAAAGCTCGGAGGCGCAGGCGCTTCTCGAGCAAGTCCAATTGGCGCTTGACACCATTAACCTGGTATCGAGGCTCGAATTCCGTCCGCTCGTCAGCGGCGGGTTCGGATCCGACGCCACCATCACCGGGCTGGCCGCCTCCGCCACCGATCTTTACGTGCTTGATGGTAAACACGAAATCATCCGGCATGCTTGGGGTGCACCTCAGCGAGGCTATGAGATTGATACGGCTTTTGAATGCTTGGGGACTGCGGCAATCTCGCAGGAACTGGCTGCCCCCATTGATTTCGTACTACAGCCCGCTCCCGGCGCGCTAGGTATGGAAGGCGTGGTAGCGATTGATAATGACGGGACGCTGCTCTACTGCGCTCCCGACCGTCAGCCCGCGATCGCCCAACTCACCCCCCCGGACATCGGCTGGGGTCGCCTGCAAGCAATAGATGTGTACGGGGATAATCTCTATGTGCTCGACCCGGTGATGAATGCTGTATGGATCTATGAAGCCGCTGGCGGTTTTTTTAGCGGTGTTCCTAAAATGTTCTTCGTTGAAGAGGTGCGCGAGCTTAAAGGGGCCATAGACCTAGCCATGGCCCATGACGAACTGATTATTCTCTATGCGGATGGCCGGCTGGACCGCTGCCGCCGCACTATTGCTGGCTCAGAGGGTGATGGCGCCAGGATACGTGTCGAATGTGATGCGCAGCCGTACTTCCAAGATGAGCGGGCGGGAAGAGAACCAACAGCGCAGATTCCCGGTGCGGTTCCCGTTGAGCTGGACTATTCACCCCCGCCAGAGCCGTCCCTATACTTCCTCGACCTGCTCAGCAATAGCGTATTCCATTACAGTTTGCGCCTGGTATATCAAGGGCAATTCATGCCGAAGGAACTTTTTGAAGAGGAGATATCCGCAATGACCATCGGACCTCCCAATGATCTCTATCTCGCAGTCGGATCACAGGTATACCAAACACGGCTGCACTAAGCTCGACTTCTTTGACAAGCTCATTGCCAGAGACTAAAATCAAATTCATGAAAGCATATTGGAGGCAGTTTAGTGAGTCGTTGGTCGGGTAAGTACGTCATCGGTCTGACCGGAAATATCGCCACGGGGAAGAGCGTCGTACGCAAGATGCTCGAGCACCTTGGCGGCTATGGTATCGAAGCCGATGCTCTCGCACATCGCGCCATGGCAAAGGGCGCTCCCGGCTATCCCCTCGTTCTAAGGGCGTTCGGGGAATGGGTCCTCGACGGTGAGGGGCAGATCGACCGCCAGAAATTGGCGAAGATTGCATTCTCCGATCCAATGGCGTTGGAACAATTGGAAATTATCGTGCACCCTCTCGTCGCCCACGCGGTCGACCTGCTCATCCGCCGGGCGAGTCAAAGCATCGTTGTGATTGAAGCGATCAAGCTTCTCGAATCCGATCTGGTTGCTGGCTGCGATACGATCTGGGTCGTTGACGCGCCGGCCGAACTGCAAATCGCGCGCTTGATGCATAAACGCAAGATGGCAGAGGCAGCGGCAAGACAAAGGATCGCGGCACAATCTCCACAGGCGCTCAAACTCCGCGCCGCAAAGACTATGATCCGCAATAACGGCTCATTTGAGAATACCTGGGATCAGGTCCAAGATGCTTGGAGCAAAATACCCAAACCCGAAGAGCCATTACTGCCCCAACCCCCTGTTGTAAAACCCGGTGATCTCATCGTCCGCCGCGGTCGGCCACAGGATGCAGATGACATCGCCCGTTTCATCACTCACGTTACCCATGGGAAGAAGCGCATGACACGCCAGGACGTCATGGCCGCCTTCGGCGAGAAAGCTTTCCTTTTGATAGTTCGTGAAGACGAAATTGCCGGCATCGCCGGTTGGCAGGTCGAAAACCTGGTCACGCGTATCGATGAGCTTTACTTCGTTGCCGGCTTAGCCATTGATGATGCCATCCCCGCATTAATGGACGAGGTTGAAACCGCTTCCGTAGAACTCCAGAGCGAAGCCTCGCTGCTCTTCCTTCCACCCTACCTCGCCCAACATGTCGGCGCCTGGCGAGCTGTAGGCTATCGACCGCAAACGGTTCAAGGCCTTGGCATCCGTGCCTGGCAGGAAGCAGCGCTTGAGTCAATGCCCCGCGGCGCTTCATTGTGGTTCAAGCAGCTTCGAGTAGACCGCGTCCTCAGACCGCTCTAACCTCTCCACCCTTGTCGATAAAGCCAATCAAATATTACTCAAAGTGGGCAAGTTTCCCTTGGTGACACAAAAAACGCCCACGGTTGTGGGCGTCTGGATTAATCGTCTGGGGAGTCACCACCAGATACGGAAGGAGTCGCTCGTCCTCGTGAGAACTGTTCCCGATGAAACGTAGATCTCCAAATC
>JBARSI010000060.1:0-9019 GCA_049644665.1 Anaerolineales bacterium | reverse complement strand
ACAGCCTGTACTAGGCGTAAACCACGCAGGGGGAGCGATGCTTGCGCCTGAACCGATCCTTGAAGCGATTGAAAAGGTAACCAAGAATGGTTCAACCCCTTCTCGTTAAAGAGCATCCTCTTGATGGACTGATCCGCGCCGATCGGATGCCGCATATCTGGTGTCCGGGCTGCGGAATTGGCATCGTGATGCGCTGCTATGCGCAGGCGATCATCAAGTCGGGAATTGAAATTGAGAAGCATGTAGTTGTTTCGGGGATTGGTTGCTCTGGCCGTGTGGCAGGGTACATGAACATCGACTCCTATCATACGACACACGGACGGGGAATTCCTTTCGCCACGGGTTTGAAATTAGCCAACCCGGAGTTATGTGTAACCGTATTCAGCGGCGATGGCGATCTGGCGGCGATAGGTGGAAACCACCTCATTCACGCCGCACGCCGTAATATCGATATCACAGTTATCTGCGCCAATAACTTCAATTATGGAATGACCGGGGGACAGATGGGACCGACGACTCCATATGGTGCGATGAGCACAACCTCACCATACGGATGTCCGGAGCATCCCTTTAACCTTGTAAACCTTCTCGCCGCTGCCGGAGCGAACTTCGTCTCGCGCTGGACAACGATACATGTGCGGCAAGTCATCGATGACGTACTATACGCATTCAATAAACCCGGTTTCTCTTTCATCGAGGTCCTTGCGCCATGCCCTATCGGATTTGGCAAGTCAAATGATCTTGAGCGGGGAGTCGATGAGACGCTTCTGTATCGGGAGCGCTGTGTACATAAACCCGATACCCCTCTGGATCAACTCGGGATCGATCTAAGGGAAGACCAACCGATTTACGTTGGTCGATTTGTTGACCGAGAAGCGCCTGCGTATCAACCAATACGCGTGGAGGATGAGGCGTGAGGCAGGAGATACGCATTTCAGGTTTCGGGGGTCAGGGTGTCATGCTGGCGGGATTTCTGCTGGGGAAAGCTCTCTCTCTCTATCAGGATCTGGAAGCCGTGATGACACAATCCTATGGCCCTGAAGCGCGTGGTGGTGCATCTTCTGCCAGTATCGTTGTCGCCGATTACCCGATTGCCTATCCCTTTGTACAGAAGGCAGATGTTCTAATCGCTCTCTCGCAGGAGGCATATTCACGCTACAGAGGTGAGACGAAACCAGAGGGTGTAATCGTTATCGATGAAGGTTTGGTAACACCGAAAGCAGAAGATCAAATATTGGCGATCCCTGCAACGAAGTTAGCCGAAAACTTAGGACGAAGGATCGTAGCGAACGTGGTTATCTTGGGGTATTTCTGTGCGATCTCCGATGTCGTCACTCGTGAGGCAATGGAGGAGGCAATTCAAACTACGGTAAAACCGAGAACCCTTACGCTTAACCTGGAAGCCTTCGAAGCGGGTTTTGCTTACGCAAAAGATGAGGTACGTGGTTCATGAGCGATACTATCTTAGTTCTGGGTGGTGGTATCGCTGGGATTCAAGCTTCGCTTGACCTTGCTGAAGCTGGCGCACATGTGATGCTCGTCGAGCGTGAGGCGACCATCGGCGGGGTCATGGCAGTTCTTGATAAGAATTTTCCAACACTCGACTGCTCGATATGCATTGAAGCTCCAAAAATGTCGGAGGTAGACCTTAACCAGAATATCGAAATCATCTCGATGGCTGAACTGGCAGAGGTTGAAGGAGAGCCTGGGCGTTTACGTGTAGCCATCCGGCAACGTGCACGGTATGTGACGGATGCATGCACACGCTGTGGTGATTGTACCGAGGTTTGCCCGGTTGTCCTGCCTAATGAGTACGACTCAGGAATGGCGGCTCGGCGGGCAATTTACACTCCGATACCCCAGGCGGTACCAGGACCCTACCTCATCGATCTGGATTCCTGCCTGAATACACCACCGAACTACATCCCATGCAATCGCTGTAAGGAAGCTTGCCTGGCAGGAGCGATCGATTTTCTCATGCCGCAGGAACGGATTATCAAGGCTGAAGTAGCTGCGATTGTTGTCGCTGTAGGCTATGACAGTTTCGACCCACGAAAGATGCGCGAATTTGGTTATGGAACACACCCGGATATCCTTACCGCGCTTGAGTTTGAACGCTTGGTTAACTCAGCTGGCCCAACAGGTGGTGAGATCTTCCGACTTTCTGATGGTAAACATCCACATAAAATCCTCTTTGTGCTTTGTGTTGGCTCCAGAGACCAAAGACATCATCCCTACTGTTCCCGCTTCTGCTGCATGTATTCGCTCAAACATGCCTATCAGGCTGTGGATCATGGCATCGAGCACGTAGATGTGATGTATATGGATTTGCGGGCATATGGCAAAGGTTTTGACGGTTTTCGAGAACGCACAAGGGAGGAGGGGGCGAACTTCATCCGGACACGACCCTCGAGAATTTCATCCAACGGTGATGGCAATATCCGTGTTCGCTATGAGAATACAAAGAGTTCAGAGATAGCTGAGGATGATTACGACATGGTCGTCCTGGCGAACGCGGTTTCACCACCTTCGGGTCTTCCTCAATTGGCTGAAACACTCGGCATCGAGCTCGATGGGGACGGTTTTATTCGCTCGCTCGAAGAGCAGGGGGGCTTGGTTGTGACGACTCGAGCGGGTGTATATGCAGCTGGATGTGCCAGCGGCCCCAAGGATATCCCCGATAGCGTGGCGGAAGGGAGCGGCGCGGCATCCCTAGCACTACGGTTCTTAACCGATCGATCATGGCCAGAAGAACCCGTAATCGAGCCCATTGAGGACATTGATATACCACGTGTGGGTGTTTTTGTGTGCCACTGCGGCAGCAACATCGCCGGAGTGGTAGACGTAGAGCGTACAACCAAAGCTACGAAAGATATGCCTGATGTCGTCTACACTTCAGATCAGATGTTTTCATGCGCGGGTAATACGCAAAAAGAGATCGAGGATGCGATTCGTGAGCATGGGATCAATCGTGTCGTCATAGCAGCTTGTTCACCGAAGACACACGAGTCGATATTCCGTGGTGTGCTCGTTCGAGCAGGACTGAATCCTTTCCTGTTAGAAATGTCCAATATCCGCAATATGGATTCTTGGGTACATAAGTTCGACAAAGAAGCCGCAACGGTAAAAGCCATCGATATGGTCTCAATGGCCGTCGAGAAAGCACGCAGACTCGAACCACTTGAGATAAGCCAATTGCCGTTAACCCAGCGCGTTCTTGTCGTCGGCGGGGGTATTGCAGGAATGAGCGCAGCAGCTGCTCTCGCCCATCAGGGTTTCGAAACGCACCTTATTGAGAAAGAGGATCACTTGGGCGGAACCCTCAATCAGCTGCATAAGATCGCACCGGCTGATATCCCGGCAGAGGACCTTCTGGATGCGAAAATGAAAGATCTGGAAGCGAGTGGCGCCCACGTTCACCTTAGTAAAACGATCGAGACGATCGGTGGGTACGTGGGTAATTTCACCGCGTTACTCGATGATGGCCAGTCTCTTGAGGTTGGTGCGGTTGTCATCGCGACCGGATCTGTACCTTATGCTCCCCTGGAATTTTCATACGGTTCGAATTCCAAAGTGATTACAAATTTAGAGCTTGAAACAATGCTTGAGCGGGAGTCATTGGAAGCAGAGAAGATCACATTCATTTCCTGCGTCGGTTCGAGGCAGGAAGGAATTGGTTGCTCACGCTACTGCTGCACATCTATGGTCGCGCAAGCACTGCGGTTACGAGAGATGGGGAAGAAGGTCCGCATTGTTGCCAAGGATATTCGCACTTACAGCCGCAAGGCGGAGGAGTTATACGAACGGGCGATGACCGCGGGTGTACAAATTTTCCGCTACGATGCCGATCGTCCACCCCAGGACGCGATCATCTTTCAAGATGGGTATGTCGAAGTAGACGATCAATTGCTTGGAGCGAAGGTGCGAATTCCCACGGAATTACTTGTCCTGGTTGTAGGATTACGGCCTCAGGAGGATACGCTATCTGATCAACTTAAACTTTCACATAGCGAGGATGGATTCTTGATGGAACTCCATCCTAAATTGGGACCTGCAGAAACAGCAAACCAGGGCATATATCTCGCTGGAACGGCCCAAGGAGCTAAGGAT
Organism: Anaerolineales bacterium; assembly: GCA_049644665.1. GTDB lineage: Bacteria > Chloroflexota > Anaerolineae > Anaerolineales > E44-bin32 > E44-bin32. The sequence goes on along the minus strand of JBARSI010000060.1, from coordinate 4,909 downwards.
GTGCGCGAATCGATCGCCCAGGCGCTCGCCGCGTCTGGGAAAGCTGGGGCGCTGATATCCCGTGGTGTGATCGAGAAAGAACCGCTTACTGCTGTTGTCAATGAAGAGCTGTGCATCGGTTGCATGCTTTGTGTGAAGGTGTGCCCATATAGTGCCATCGAGGCGACAGGCCCTGTGAAAGAGGGGAAAGTCCGAATACTTGAGGCAGCCTGCATGGGTTGTGGGACGTGTGCAGCTGAATGCAATTTCGACGCCATTGATATGCCTTACTTCACAAAATCACAGATTATGGCACAGGTTGACGCAGCTCTGGCTGAGAACGCTGAAGAGAAATGTCTCGTCTTTACCTGTAACTGGTGCTCCTATGCAGGAGCAGACCTGGCAGGCATCGAGAAGCGGCAATACCCCACTTCGGCACGGATCATCCGAACCATGTGCTCGGCACGTTTTGAGGAGGATTTTGTCGCTCGTGCATTCGAGCAGGGAGCGGGGGCAGTACTTATAACTGGTTGCCGCCTGACCGACACTGGCTCTGATTGTCACTACAACTACGCCAATCGATTGACATTGAAACGTTTTCAACACTGGCAGAGGAAATACGAACGGAAGGGGATTCAGCCGGACCGGCTGCAGTTGCAGTGGGTTTCTGCTGCAGAAGGGAAAGAGTTCGCGGAGAAGATCGCGGAAATGGATGAGGTCATCCGCGAGTTTTCGAAAAAGACTCTTACGACTCAAGGGGCCGATTGAAAGAGAAATCTCACGAATGCGATCCTTGGGTAAGGAACGATCAAACCTATGACAGTTGACCAGGGACCAATCGAAATCGATGATGCTCTGTGGGAAGAGCTGATCGAGATCACGGATGGCAAAGCCGCCCCATGTTTTCAGTGTGGGGTTTGCACGGCGACTTGTCCTTGGGGATTAGTTCGTGGCGATCATCTATCAGTGCGATCCATTATGCGCGGCGCGCAGTTGGGGTTATTGGAAGACCAAGAAACGATCTGGCTCTGCACCGCTTGTGGTCAGTGTGAAATCTACTGCCCGAGGGGAGTACCCATTGCGGAGGTCTTCCAAGGCCTTCGACAGCTTCTCTGGGAGCGACGTAAGACTCCAGCCGGATTAACGCCGGTTCTTTGGTCGGTATATTGGAATAACAATCCGCTGTCACAACCACCTTCACAACGGATGGACTGGGCTGAAGGTCTCGATCTCCAGGAATATGACCGTTCGAAACATGAGATCTTGCTATATTTCGGTTGTACAGCTTCATACGATAACAGAGCACAATCTGTTGCCCGAGCGATTGTGCAGTTGCTGGGCGCGGCAGGTGTGAGTTTCGGCATTTTGGGAGAGGAAGAGCCATGTTGTGGGGAAGCCGTTCTGCGGCTCGGGCACTTCCCGTATTATCAGGAAGTGGCGCAGCATGCCGTTGATGTCTTTGATAAATTTGGAGTGGGCAAGTTGGTTGCGCTATCTCCACATTGCTACGATGTGTTCAAGAATCACTATCCACCTGTAAACGAATCCTTTGAACCGATTCATTACACCGAATACATCGCTGACTTGATCGAAGGAGATCGTCTCACATTTGAGGGGACCTTGTCCTCGAAAATTACATTTCACGATCCGTGTCTTCTTGGGCGGGTGAATACGATTTCCCATTACCCAAGGGTGATTTTGGAAACCATCCCAGATGCACATATTATAGAGATGACACACTCCGGACCCGATACGCTCTGCTGCGGTGGGGGTGGGGGACGAATGTGGATGGAGACACCACCAGGTGAGCGATTCTCTGATTTGCGCGTTCAGGAGGCGCTCGATGTTGAGGCTGATATCATAGCGACAGCATGTCCTCTATGCATTTCCTGCCTGGAGGATTCCGTCGGGAGTATGGGGGTTACGAAGCTTAAGGTGCGTGATATTGCGGAGATAGCGCAAATGGCCTTGGGTACAGTGTCAAATAATGATGCGGGGGAGGAGTAGGATCAGTGGTCGCCTCGCTGTACGCTCCGTCTGAAGCGAATAAGGCTCTATGGGTGTTCCTGGAGATTGAAGGGGATGATTTCGCAGGCGTATCCGTTGAGCTGCTGTCAAAAGGACGCGATCTAGCGGATCGCGCGGGGTGGACACTTTGTGGTTTGCTGTTGGGGAGTGATGTAGCGGATAGGGCGAATCAAGCCTATTCATACGGCGCTGATGAGGTCTGGCTTCTTGATCACCCGTTGCTGGGAGAATTCGATGTCTGTGGTTATTCCCACGCCACGATGCAGGCGATTAAAGTAGGGAAACCCAGTGTATTCTTGCTTGGCGCTACACCGAATGGGCGCGATCTGGCAGGTCGGCTTGCTGTACGGCTAAGGACAGGGCTGAATGCTGACTGCACGGATCTAATCTTGGACGAGGATCGTGGAGTGCTCATCAGCGAGGTAACAGGTTTTGGCGGTGGTGTTATTGCACTCCTTGAATCTGCAGATCATTGTCCGCAGATGTCCACCATTCGTCCTGGTGTCTTCGTCACTATCGAACCTGATACCAACAGGCAGGGAAAGCTGGTGGAGATGAAGGTGAAGCTCAAGAAAGCAGACATCCGCTCTCGTATTGTCGAAAGGCACGTAGGCGAAGGGGTAAATCTCACACAGGCGTCAGTACTGATCTGCGGTGGACGAGGGATCGAAGGCGATTTTAAGAGTTTGCTTGAGCTAGCGGCGTTGGTAGATGGCGAAATCGGCGCCACAAGACCACCAGTAGACGAAGGGCATATTGAGCGAGAGAGGCAGGTAGGTCAAACAGGTGTCGTTTGTCGGCCGAAAGTGGCGTTAAATTTTGGCATCAGCGGAGCATTCCATTTCATTGTCGGAATCCAAGATGCTGAAACGATCATCGCGATTAATTCAGACCCGAAAGCCCCAATTTTCGATCATGCTGACTACTGCATTGTCGAGGATGCGCATAAAATTCTTCCCGAGCTAATCAAAGCGCTAAAACGCGAACGTGAGTCGATCCATGCCTGATCTCGAGATCGTCGTGTGCATGAAGGTCGTACCGAAATCGGAAGAGATCCGGGTTGATACGGAATCACTACTCTTAGAGCGTACTGGAGTGCGATCGGAGATCAACCCTACCGACATGAATGCGCTTGAGATGGCACTGGCGCTGAAGGATGACCAACCCGCGCGGATAAGCATCCTCTCGATGGGACCACCATTCTTTGAACCTATTCTACGTGTGGGTTTGGCAATGGGAGCAGAGCGCTTCTACTTGATGAGCGATCGCGAGTTCGCCGGCGCAGATACTTTAGCCACAACGTACACGCTTGCTAAGGGGATTGAAAAAATCGGCAATGTTGATCTCATATTATGCGGCGAGGAGTCAGCGGACGGAGCCACCGGGCAAGTTCCTCCGGGTCTGGCAGAATGGTTGGATTTGCCTCAGGTCACCTTAGCTGCAGCATTATCTGTTGATCCGAAGAAACGAATCATGAGCGTAAGCCGTGAAATTAAAGGGGGGTATGAAATCCAAGAGGTCAGCCTCCCTGCAGTGATCTCTGTGAAGACTGCTTCGAACGAACCAAGATTTATTGATTTCAAGCGCCAGCACTGGGCATTCGAGGAAGCTGAGGTCGCGATCTGGAGTCACGAGGATGTAGATGTTGATGATGGATATATCGGCTTGAAGGGATCACCGACAGTTGTATCAGGCTTGCGCGAGGCAGAAGTTCGCGAACGCCGTAAGGAATTCTTGCGAGGGACGCCCGAAGAGGTCGCCAGGGTACTTACCGAGCGTTTGCAGGGGATTCTTACCTAACATTATTTTGGACAGAAAGCAGGTTTATCCAAAAGCTCGCCATTGCGGGCTTTTTTATATTAGCGCATTCACCATTGTTACTATTTTGATTGATACGGGAAGTGATGACGGAAATGACGATCACCCTCCCATTTTTGCGGAATATTTTGCATATAGGTTCAAATTCGCGAAAGGGCACTTTCATTCCTGATGATGTGGTCGTCGAAACGAGGTCACCAGGCGAACACAGTAATTCCTGAACGGCGGATACGTTTTGTTGAGATTGTTAAATTGATTGATGATAGCACCCAGTGTGCCGGGTTTCCATTTTGAAATTGTAGAGACGTCCCGCCGGGGCGTCTCTACGTTGATCATTCGTTCAATAGGCAACCGGTTTAACAGTAATATCTATCCGAATCCCATTTCTGCGGATTATTTTGAATATAGGTTCGTATCCGGGAGAGGGCATCATCATTCCTGATAATGTGATCATAGAAACGAGGTTGCCAGGCGAACGCAGGGAATCCTGCACGACGGATACGTTTTGTTGAGATTGATTTGAATTGATTGATGATTGCGCCCAATGTTCCAGGTTTCCATTTGGTTATTGTAGAGACGCCCCGGCGGGGCGCCTCTACGTTCGTCGTCCGATCCACAATCACAAGAATTCCATGTATATGGTTGGGCATGATAATCCATTCATCCAACCTGATATTCGATCTGATTATTTCAGTTTTCATCCACTCATCAGAGACAATTCTTCCGGCTTCAGATAAACACATTTCTCCACAAACGACATCACCAAAGAAGGTTTCTTTGTTTCTCGTACAAACAGTCACGAAATACCAACCAGGAGAGGAATAATCCCAGGAACGAAGTCGTGCAGACTCAATTCTGTACCTGCCCTTGAATTTCATGTTCTATCCCCCTTACGTTCCTCCGATTCGTGGGCTTACTTTATAGTGTGAAGCAGGGTGAAGTTTGGAGGTCCCATTTCGCCGATCGGCAGGCTGGCGACCAGCACAATTTGCTGGCCATGATTTACGATGGCGCTTGCCAGGCATGCATTGCGCACTCTCTCGATCATCTCCTCGACTGAATTAGCCTTATTAATCAGGTGAGG
>JBARSI010000059.1:0-30514 GCA_049644665.1 Anaerolineales bacterium | reverse complement strand
GGGGTGGATATCCAGCCAGAGGATTTCTACCCATTGCTCGAGGCTTCGGGGAACCTCCCCACAACATCCCAACCCTCCGCTGGTGAATTTGCAGAAATATACAAGAAAATTGCAGCAACGGACGCGGATATCCTTTCGATCCACATGTCTTCCGGTTTAAGCGGAACATTCAACTCCGCCAAGGCGGGCGCAGAGCTCGTTCCCGAAGCCAACATCACTGTGGTCGATACAAAGACGTTATCCGCTGCGGCAGGATGGCAGGTGGAAGCGGCAGCCAGGGCATTCAAAGCAGGCTGGCTAAAGGATAAAGTGTTTTCTTTAATGGAGCGTATTGGCAAAGCCAGTGAAAGCTTGTACACGCTTAATGAGCTTAAATACTTAATCCATGGTGGGCGTATCAGTCATATGAAAGGGTTAATTGCCACAGCGCTGAATATCAAGCCACTTATCGGTGTGGAAAAAGTGAATGGGACGTATGTACAACACGGACAGGTACGGACGTTCAAACGCGCGGTTAAGGGATTGGTTGAGTTAATTGCCAAACAGCATAAGTCCGGGAGTGCTTTGAGAACACAAGTGCTCCACTCTTTCAACCCCGAGGGGGCAGCCATGCTGCGCGAGCTTGTAGATCAACAATTCGATTGTACCTGGCTGCCAATGGGGCCTATGTCCCTGGTATTGGGCGCCCATACAGGGCCGAGCATGGTGGGAGTCGCCTACGGGTCTCTGGCAGAATTTGAGGATATTCCGTAACTACACAGGTACGTCATTCTAAGCAACCGCGGGGAGCGAAGAATCGCGGCTCTGCATACAAGACCCGCAGTTGGCCGATAATCATCGTCTCTCTTCATCTCACAGAGCACAGCGAATGCGAATCTCACTCTTAACCTACGGATCGCGCGGAGATGTGGAGCCATTCATCGCGCTCGGCAAAGGATTTGAGCGTGCCGGTCATAGCGTACGGCTGGCAGCACCAATGGTGTTTGAGCAGCTCGTCTCCACTCACGGCATTGACTTCATTGGTTTACCAGGTGACCCTGAAGGACTTGTCCAGGATCTTGTGGATGAGGCGGGCAAGAATTATTTGCGCATGATCCGGGTAATGTCAAAGTTCGTTGTGCCCATCGCGGTGGGCGTCCTCGACCAGGTAAATTTAGCTTGTGAAAACACAGATATCATCATCCATTCTTTTCTCCTGACGAACGCAGGTCACGAGATAGCTCGAGAGAAGGATGTCCCTGATTTCTCCGCTCAATTTTTCCCTGTTTTTTCCACCACCTCCGAGTTTCCCGGGATCGTCTTCCCTGATCTTCCCCTTGGAAACCTTTATCGCCGGCTCACACACGAGTTCATCACGCAAACTTTCTGGCAAGGCAGCCGGGTTCTATATCGATGGCTTCGAAGAAGCAATCCTCACCTGCCCCCATTTACCAACTGGCCTTTTACTGCAAGAAATAATCGCCGAACGCCGATCCTGTACGCGTTCAGCCCTTCTGTGCTTCCTCGGCCTGCCGACTGGGGCGAGGATGTGCATGTTACGGGATATTGGTTCACAGATCATCCGGATTGGCACCCTCCACAGAAGCTGCTGGATTTTCTGGATTCAGGCTCCACACCCATAGCGATCGCCTTTGGAAGTACCTCAACGCGCAGCCCGGAGAGATTGGCGAAGACGATGCTGGAAGCATTGGCTTTGAGCGGGCATCGCGCGGTTATCGTGGGCGCAGAAGACCATTTTAGTGATCTTCCTAGCACTGTTATTCAGCTTGACTCCGCTCCATATCGTTGGCTGTTCGCCAAGGTGTCAGCAGTCGTTCATCATGGTGGAGCGGGTACAACGGGAACGGGCTTAATGGCCGGCGTGCCGAACGTCATCACCCCGTTTACAAGCGATCAACCATTCTGGGGACACCGCGTGCACTCTCTTGGCGCAGGCCCCAAACCTCTTCCTGCAAAGAAGCTTACTGCGCAGGCGCTTGCCGAATCAATTATCTGCGCGGTTGATGATCAGAAGATGCGCACACGAGCCAGGGCGATAGGCGAGCAAATACGCGCAGAGAATGGGGTATTGCGAGCCATTGATATTGTCACAAGATATGTCGGGGGTTGACCAGAATTTTAGGGTACCGGCACCATTATAATTGAGGTGAGAATCAGAGTGCACCAGCCACTGCGGCTTACCCATCATGTTACCCAACTCGAAAGCCGCTTGTAAGGCTAAAATGGAGTAAAATACCTTATACTGTAGCCAGAAACGAAAAAGGCAAAATCACCGAAAGGTGATGACGCAAAGCTACAGGGTCTAAGGCTCATCTGAGCTATGACAGCCAGTTACCGAAATTCGACCACGAAGTTTTCGTGGAACCGAATTAGAACCACACCATCCCGTGGGATCCTGGCTTTGCGCAACCCCCACGGGTTTTATATTGGGAACCCGCGGACCAGGTAAGGAGCACCAAAGTTGGCTCAAGTAATGATCGTCGACGACCAAATCAATACCGCAAATATGCTTTCCATGGCGGTCACCATGCTCGGGCATGAACCGCTTGAACTGTATCGAGGCGAAGATGCACTCGAGATGCTGCGTGCAACACAACCGGATTTCATTCTGCTCGATTTCATGATGCCCGGAATGAATGGTCTGCGAACACTCGAGGAAATGCGAACCATCCCTAACTGTGAGCATGTACCCATTTTTCTCCTAACAGCCGCGCAGGATCACTACCTCGAGGAGAAAGCTAAAAAAGCAGGAGCGACCGGTTTCTTACCGAAACCTCTGAACCTTGAGATTCTGGAAACTATTTTGCGCAAGAACGGAAATAATGGATCAAGGGATTAAGTAATCACACATATCCTTCAAGAAAATGGAGCCTGCCTCACCGGCAGGCTCTTCTTTTGTGTACTTGAAGTTATATTCTATCCGGCTAACTGTGTGGCCCGTCGTTGACCTCGTGAACTGCTGCTCAGAATACCGTCACAGCATCGCTGAAAAGGTTCCCCGTTGATGGACCCAAAAAGGTAATTACGACGATGACGAGTACTGCAACCAGAATGATGAGCATACCGTATTCCAGTAAGCCCTGTCCCCTTTGTGAGTTTTCACGATCTAACATACTTGCACCCTTTCTCGTTCCTCCATCCAGGAAATAATCAACGGAAGTTCATTATCTTCCGCTCATGCAATAAGGTTAGCAAGAAACCCAAACTACCGGCATTACATCTACCTTACACCCCACGTCCACACAGCATAATATATTGGCTATGCGAATACAGTAGGCGTGACTGATCGGAATATTTCCATACCGGGGACTCAACAAAGCGCATACACCCTGAACCCTGCTCAGCGAAGCTTGACACCAGCTAATTGACTCCCCCCAATGATAAAAGTCTATTCTGTAGGCGTCAGCGTTACAGTTGGCGTCGGAGTATAAGTTGGCGTAGGCGTGCTTGTAGGGGTTGCCGTCGGCGTCGAGGTCTTGGTGTTGGCGGGGGGCACTCCATCCGTCGGCGAAGGCGTGATTGAAGGCGTAAGTGAGGGGGTTGGCGTGAAATCGAACGTCGCTGTAGTCGTGGCAGTTCCAAGTGTCGGCGTTGCTGTTAAGGTCGGCGTCGGGGCTGTCGCCGTCGCACAAAGAATGGCGACCTGCGTCGCCGTCGGCTCTACCCCACCCGGGTTTACGTACGCGAAGGCTTGTTCGAAGTAATATGAGGAAAGGCAATAGTCTTCCTCTGCCAGCGCGGAAGCGTACTCTTTGGCAGATAAGCCATACTTCGTGCATCCTCCCCAGATGTTCGCCTGACAGACCTGGCCGAAGTAGTCACTTGACAGGCTCCAATCCAAGCCAAAGTAACTATTTGCGAAAATGAAGAAAGCCGCGGATTGTCTCCAACTCGCTGCTTGTGAGTCGAGAGGACCAAATCGCTCGGCCAGTGTGAGATTGAAGATCCCCTGCTCCAACCTGTTTGAAAAGAGATGATCCATGCCTCGATTGCGCAGTGAGGATGCCAGCAAGCGATTCGCCTCTTCCAAGCGATAACCAGGATCTTCGCCACGAAGCCGGATCAGGATGTCGATGGTTGTCGTCCAGTCTTCGCGGCTGAAAGCATCCTGGGCGCTCGAAAACATCCCCTCATAGGAACTGAAGTCCGGGGTTGGAGTCGGCGTTAACGATGCGATTGGGCGTGCGGTTGGCGTGGGCTGGTCTAGCGCGGTGAGCGCTTGACCAAGAAATTCTGCCGCACCGGGGAAATAAGGATCAAGGGTCAGGACATACTCGAAGCGCTGAATAGCGAGCTCAAAGTTCCCTGCAAGTAGATCTTCAATACCCTGGTCCATCTGCTGCTGGGCAGCCGAAGCCATAGTCTCGGCTTGTGAAATTTCACGCGCGGACATACCGCTCCTATATCCGGCTGCAGTCGCGATCGCAAGCACAACGAAAATCAACCCGGGGATTCCGAGAAACCATAGGCGAGATATTGGACGCTTGCGAGCCGCAGATACCGTTTTCACCGGCTGTGTTTCATCAACAGACAGCCGCTCCCGGTCTACTGAATGTTTTTGAGTCAGATCGTTCTTCATACTACCTACTGTTATGGAGCATAACCGCTATCTGGCAGCTCAGGGAGAGTCGGGCCAATCGCGCTCGTCTCGACAAAGATTTCGTCACGTAAGATCCGGATTTGATCCGGCACAAAACGCAGGACTTGAGCGCCATCAGGTCGGGTATAGAACCCGACCATATTCGGGGGACCGATGGAACCTGTTTGGATATTCTCCTTGGGGACCTTCAATGCTAGCCAGGCCAGCGAGACAATCTGCTCCAGGCTGAGATTCGTCCGGATCCCCGCTGTGAGTTCTTGATAGAGCGCTGGCGAACGCGCAACCAGGCCTGGAAGAACATCGAAGCCTACGACCCTATCCATTGCCGCAAGGATCACTTGCTGCTGGCGCTCTGCGCGGCCGAAATCTCCACCTGCGTTTTTGCGCACCCTTGCATAAGCAAGGGCTTCAGCGCCGTTCAAATTGTATGGTTTTGCCTCCAACCAGCTGGAGATACCCCCAATAGGTGCAATCTTCACCCGCTCCTTCACCAATATATCGATGCCGCCGATCTCATCGATAAGACGTTCAAATGTGTGGAAATCGATAACCGCATAGTATGTGACCGGAACTCCCAGAAGGTTTTCAACGGTCTTCTGCGCCAGCGCGGGTCCACCCCCAGGGAGGTTATACGCCTCACCAAACATATAGGCTGTGTTGATGCGGTTGTGGGTGAATCCAGGAATCTCAACCCATAGATCACGGGGGATCGACAGCATCCCTGCCTGCAGCGTGAGCGGGTCGATAGTAATCAACATCATCGTATCACTTCTGGGGGCGTCATCAGAGGCAACCCAATCGCGATAATCCAAACCCATCACCAAGACGGTCACCCGGGATTTCCCATCCCATGGTTGGGGCGTCGCTTCGAGCCTCACCGCAGTCGGCGTCGGTCCAGGAGGCGCTGGGCCATTCCCACCATCTCCAGAAGTATTCTGGAACGGGTTCAAGCCTACTCCCGTGTATGAAGCTGTCAGATCGCGGACTACAGAAAATGTTACTAACCCTGCAATCAGCAGCGTGATAACAAAGGCCGCTGCTAGAAGGCCTAAAGCCCAATTCGCAATCCTTGAAGATTCCTTTGTCATGCTATTTCACCCTGAACAAAAGACCCATAAACATACAATCATTTGAATCCCGGTGCAACATCGCTTCCAAATTTGTGCGCGCTTATCCCCTTCCCCTCCACTCGACGGTTGTAACGGGAAGACGAGCGCACCCTCAGATAAGGCGTGCTATTGTATCAGATTACAGGGCCCGAATCGCGAACTTCTGGGGGAAATTCCGGGGCGAATTTTGTAAAGTTGTCAATGAAGCGCGATGCCAATTGACGGTACTTCTCTTGATATTCTTCCTTGCTCGGCCAAGAAGAAGATGGATCGAGGATATCTGCAGGGACTCCCTCGCAAGTGACCGGAACCTCAAAGCCGAAGATTGGATCTTTCTTGTATTCCACATCAAGCAGTTCACCGGAGAGCGCCGCGTTCAACAAAGCGCGAGTGTAGCTGATACTGATCCTCTCCCCAACGCCGAAGGGGCCTCCCACCCAACCCGTATTAAGCAGCCAGGTGTTGACACCATGTCGCTCGATCTTCCCCCTCAGCAATTCAGCGTAGCGAGAGGGGTGATGGACCATGAAAGGAGCACCGAAACAAGTACTGAACGTGATTTCCGGTGCATCTCCTACTCCTACCTCAGTTCCACCCACTTTCGCTGTGTATCCCGATACAAACTGATATAGAGCCTGGTTGGGTGAGAGCTTAGCAATCGGTGGCATCACACCAGATGCATCGCATGTTAGTAGAACGATATTCTTTGGATGTCCCGCCATTTTCTCTGGAACGGCATTCTCGATATACGTCAGGGGATAGGACGCGCGAGTATTCTCAGTATGCTCATTGTCATCGAGATCGATTTTCCGCGTTGTCGAGTCGTACACGACATTCTCAAGAATCGTGCCGAACCTTTGTGTGGCTGCGTAAATCTCCGGTTCTGCACTGGAGGAAAGGCGGATCACCTTCGCGTAACACCCGCCTTCAAAGTTGAAGATTCCTTCATCGCTCCACCCGTGTTCATCATCACCGATAAGACTGCGGGTCGTATCAGCCGAGAGAGTTGTCTTCCCTGTTCCCGAGAGACCGAAAAATAGCGCCGCATCTCCCTCTGGACTCACATTCGCAGAACAATGCATCGGCATAACACCCTGAAGTGGCAGCAGATAATTTAATACTGTGAAAATCGACTTTTTGATCTCACCGCCATAAGCAGAAGACCCGACGATGGCGAGGTTTTGCCCATAGTTGAGGCCGATAAAGGTCTCAGAATTGGTCCCATCAATAGATTCGATCGCTTTAAAAGACGGAACTGCGACGAGAGTGAAGGATGGGATATGCTGCCGGTATTCCTCGGCGCTTTGAGGAAGCAGGAACATATTTCGTGCGAAAAGACTATGCCAGGCATATTCCGTGATGATCCGGATGGGTACACGGTATTCAGGATCTGCGACGACATAACAATCCTGGACGAAAATATCACGCCCTTGTACGAAGCCCAGCATCCTGTTGTAGAGTTCATTGAACTTTTTCCCGTCATAGGGACGGTTATATTCCCCCCACCAGATGTCTTCCTCTGTCGATGGCTCACGGACGATGTATTTATCGTTCGCCGCTCTGGCGGTGTGTTTTCCCGAGGAAACTGCAATCGCACCCTGATAAGTGATGTGACCTTCACCCCGGAATGTGATCTCCTCATAAAGCGACTCGGTGGCTAGATTCCAATAGATCGTATTTAGATCCGTTAGCCCGTGATTTTCCAAGCCGTAGTCACACTTCAATACCCCGGCCTCTGCTTGAGCAGGAGTTTTAATATTCAGTAGGTTGTTTGTCATAACCAATCCCTGGTAAGTTTGCGATTGCCAATGTAGATTTCATTGGGATATTCGGGGTCTAGCGCCCATTTCACACGCTCGATCCCATTCTTGATGTCCTTAATCGAGCCTGCATAACTCAGTCGCAGGTAGCCCTCCATTCCAAATTCAGATCCCGGAACCGTGACCACCAGCGCCTTTACGAGTAGGAACCTGGCGAGCTCGGTTGACGCCATCTGGAAGGATCGGAAGTCAGGTAAGCAGTAGAAGGTTCCATCAGGTTTCGTGACTTGAACCCCATTTAGCCCCATCAGCTCCTTCAACATCACGTCGCGGTTATTCTGTATCGTCAGGCGGAGGCTTTCCACGACGCCCTGATCCCCCATGAGCGCTCCTTCCGCAGCGGCTTGAGAGACAACCGGCGGATTTGAAGTCATTTGCGCCTGTATGTTCGTCATTACTTTGACGAGCTTTCGCGGTCCAACAACCCAGCCAAGGCGAAAACCCGTCATCCCATACATCTTGGACACCCCATTGACGACAATCAGGTGGCTGGATTCGATATCCTCTTTGGTGTATTTATAAGCCGGAACAGCTATCTTGTCATCGAAAATAAGCTTGTGGTAAATATCATCACATATGAGATAGATCCCCTTTCTCTCACAGTACTCCACAATCTCAGCGATTAAATCCCCTGAATAGAGAACTCCCGAAGGATTGTTGGGGCTGTTGAGGATGATCGCCCGCGTATTTGAACTGACCACCGATTCGATATCCTGCATGCTCGGATGGAAACTTCCATCTTCGGGGACAACAACGACCGGCACCCCTGAGACCATTTTAATCATCTCCGGGTAGCTTACCCAATACGGCGCCAGGAGAATAACCTCTTCCTGTGGGTTGACAATCGTGAAAAGGATGTTGTAGATAGACTGCTTGGCTCCCGTTGAGACGATGATGTTCTCCGGGTTGACAAGCGCGTTGTAATTCTCCTCGGTGTAGCGGACGATCGCCTTCTTCAAGGACGGCATCCCATCCGTCGGCGTATATTTAATGTCTCCGGCATTCAAACTAGCTGCGCAGCTTAGTAGTGCGCTGATCGGTGTCTTGTTCTTCGGTTCCCCAATCCCAAGGTGAATGACCGGTTCGCCTTTCGCACGCAGAATCCTGGCTTGCTCATTCAGGCGTAAAGTCGGTGATTCATTGATCGTCTTCGCCAGCTGGCTTACAGCCATGAAGTTCTCCTGTTTTGTTCATCAATCTCAATATTACCCATTGATATTCCTCGAAAATTCGATGCAGGGCATATTATAGCCTCGCTTGACCCTTAAGTGACCTGCTGTACGCAACCTTTCTCGACATGTCTTTCATACCCCCGGGGTCATGCTTCCGCGCCTATTTTCAGGAGCTCACTGAGCACCAAAGGCACTCCCTTTTCAAGATCCTCTTGCAGTGCCAGCGCCCCTTCCGGACACTTGCTCACACACACGCCGCAACCCATACACATATCCCGGTCAACTGCAACACACACGTCGAGCATACTCATCGCACTGAAAGGACAATGCTCGATGCAGATTCCACACGCGACACATAGGTCGGTCTCCACCTCGCTGACGTAGCCCGACGAGGTCAGCATTGGTGTCCCGTTCCGCATCGATTGCATCGCGCCGCAACAACATGAGCAGCAATTGCATATTGCGTAAAAACGTCCCAGCATCGCATCCTTGAAAAATGCGTGATGAACATGCCCGCGCTCGTGCTCTGCCTCGAGTATGTCTTCTGCTTCCTCGCACGTAACCCAACGTGAGCGATCCGGGTTATGGTCATGCACAAAGGATGCGAAAGGTTCGCCCACAATCATGCAAACATCTAACGGCAAGCATGGCTCTGGGCGTGCAGATCGACATGGACAGTCCAGGATGACGATGTGATCTGGGTCGGTCATAATGATGTCGCGCGCCTTCGAGTATGGAATCACATGCTCGAGATCCGGTAAATTGATATCTTCCTGGACCTGGACGAGCTGGCGTGCGGAACCGGTCGTGATCACCTTTCCATGATATGTTTCTGCCCACGTCGAGCCTTGATCATTCACCTCCTCTCTAACTGGAGTGAAAAACGCCAGAATGGCCCCCACCCGCTCAATGTACCATCTGAGGGGATGCTCCCCGAGTGCGACGCCGATGTAAAGGTACGGCCAATGGCCATACACATAACCATGCAGACGGTCGAACAACGTCGCTCCCCTGACCCCTTGCCATGCCTTGAAAAAATCCCTCGTCGAGCGTCTCATGACTGTCCTTCTCTATTCGTGCCCCCGTTTCCATACTCATCAACTCTCGTCAACTTTATACACTGGATCTTGCTGAAAACAGGCAAGCATAATACAAGAAACCGGGTACTCACAAGAGTGTCCTGTGGCACAGATTCGGGAGTCGGAGATAATGAACCATTGATAAGGTTATTCCCGCTAAAAGTAATTTTATCCCCAGCATTGAGGGCGGCAAAGTCAAATCCACTTTATCTGGGATGGGGAGTGAGTTGGGGAGGTGCTCTTTGTTCGATATATCGCAAGTGAGATTGGCGGGTTGCTAGCACCTAGGGGACATTGCACTATTCGTTTGAAGGATTACAATTGCCGTATAACTATTTAGGACAAAATCCATGCGCAGTTGCCCTCACTGCAACAAAGAGATTCAGGATGAGGCCGTCTTCTGCCGCTTTTGCCGGCGTGATATAGATCCCCCTCTCTGGCTTACGAGTTTGCAAAAGTGCCGGTTCTGCGCGGAATGGGTCGAACGCGGCATCGAACGCTGCCCACTATGCGGCAGGGAACTTTTAGCAGAGCAACCGTTCAGCGTGGATATCGAAGGGAGCGAACACTCCGAAAGCCTCCTGGGACGTTTGAAACCAAGCTTGGAGAAGAAGCCAGAGAGCGCCGGAGATGCTCATCCCGAGGTCGAAGATGTTAGCGAGGTAGCTTATTCGAAATCCCCTCGGGAAAAAGTAAAAACTCCATACAGACCTGCGGAGAGCGAGGAGGGATTAGCCATTCTCCATGATCGCCGCCTCGACTCAGACAGGGATTTCGATCCACTTGCGGGTCTCCTCCCCAGTCCTGATAAAGAAATCCCAGAAGATGACCAAGAGCAACGATCTTTTTCTAGACCAACGATCATCCGCTGGGTCCTCATAAGTGCCGGTATCATTGCCGCCGCGGCAATATTGATCGTCGTTATTAGAAGCCTTGATTTATCTTCGCTTTTCGCTCAGCGAGAGCGAACGCCAGTCTCAACCGGTGCCCCATCCATTGCCCCAACGACTGCGGCTGCTATGGCTACAGAGAGGCCAGAGGGGAGTCCTTCCCCAGAACCGACGATAACGCCCGAACCTGAGGAGTCGGGCTGCATGAGATGGGATAAGATTTCGCTTGATTCCGAGGGTGAAACACTATGCGTTTATGGTGTAATCAAACGGTGGTTCCAAGTGGGCGAAATCCCCTACGTTGCGATCTTTAGCGAGGAAATGGGCACTTTTGAGATCATCGATTACACCCGAACTTACCCCGAATTCAAATCCGGAACTTGCGTCATGGTAGAAGGTGAAATCGAGATTATGCGTAATGTTCGCCCCTTCATCGATGCCAACGGCATATTGGGCATTTGTGAACCCGGTCTTGTACCAACGGCGACGGAATAACTCGCTCCCTACCTAAGTTAAATTCGTATTCAAACCAGGAATAACATCGCCACACCACTGATGGCTGCTACCGTTCCGACTACGGCTCGCCATCCAATACGCTCCTTGAAGATGATCTTCCCTATGGGGAGCAGAAAAATCGGTGGCAGACTCATCAATGTGCTGGCAATGCCGACGGATGTGTGTTGAATGGCAACCAGTGAAAGCCAGACGCCCAGAAATGGTCCAAACAGGGCGCCCATGAAGAGAAAGGTACGCGCTCGGCCCGCATGCCATACGCTGCCCAAGGTCACTCTGGCTTGATTCATTGCGAGAGCAAAAAACCACATGATCACAGCCGCGCTGGATATCCTGATCAAATTGCCGGACAGAGGGGATAACCCTGCATTAAGCCCAACTTTTGAGGTGACCAGGCCTAACGCTTGACCTATCGCCCCACCGAGTCCAAAAAGCAGCCCCTTGAGGTAATGTCGATTCTGCCCATCCATCCCGGTGGGTTTCCCCCGATCAAGGATAACCGTTGAAACCCCCAAAACCGTAACCCCTATCCCCAGGACTTGCAGCATTGTTAGTCGTTCGTCAAGGAATATCCACGAGAAGATCATACTGATGACGGGGGCCAGACTCATGAGGAGCATTGAGAGTCGGGGGCTAATCCACACAAACGCCTGGAAAAGGAAAGCATCGCCTAGGACCAATCCGATGACCCCCGATAGCACAAACCAAAGCCACGCCTCCGGTGGTACATCTAATGGAAATAGCACTCCGTTTATGGCCAAATGAGTGATTGCGAGGAAGACCGTTGCCAGCAATAACCTGACTCGGTTAACTACTACCGAGCCAAACTCCCGACTGGCGAATGTAAAAAATGTGGAAGTGGCAGCCCAAAGGATTGAAGTTCCCAACGCCGCCAGACCACCAATTGTATCTGGCAAGAGACTACACCGTCATGCTTTCAACTGAGATAATAGATGAAATTGTTCAAGCTACGTCGAAGACACGAATTGATGGACCGTTCACCCATCTTCATCTTCATTGTTGTCTCCAAGAAAATCCTTAAAGACTTCCAGGCGGCGTTTCATATCCGCATCATTACGTATTCGATCAACCAGGCGTCTCCCTAGTTGCTCTTCAGGATCACCCTGCGTGCGCTGGGACTGGGCAAGTTTATCCAGAAACCCTGTACCTTTCATGACGAAGTAAATCACAGCCAGAGTAATTACAATGTACGGTAACATCTTTAATACCTCCACTGCTGGTTAAGGAGCTCGATCCTCATCAGCAGAGCCTTATACCTCAATTTCACTCAAGGAGTGTACAACACGGGATGGCTGGTAAGGATATCGATGCAGGTCGTCCTCGGAAGCGATGCCGGTAAGCACCAGGATCGTTTCCAGACCACTTTCAACACCGGCGAAGATGTCCGTTTCCATACGGTCCCCGATCATCACCGTATCTTCAGTATGGGCACCAAGGAAGTTCAGAGCCGCCCGCATCATAAAGGGGTTCGGTTTTCCAATGAACATGGGGCTAACGCCGGTCGCCTTCTCGATTAGCGCCGCTAAGGCTCCTGTCGCCGGCACTATCCCGCTCTCGGAAGGTCCAGCCGGATCGGGATTTGTGGCGATGAAGCGGGCACCCTCCGCGACCAATTGAACCGCTCGTGTGATCGAAACCATGTCGTAGCTCAGCGTCTCTCCGAGGACGACATAATCTGGTGCGATGTCTGTCGTTACATACCCAATTGAATAGATTGCGTCTGTGAGGCCACTCTCGCCGATCACAAATGCTTTTCCCCGCGGTTGCTGGGAATCGAGAAACCGGGCAGTCGCCATCGCCGATGTGAAGATCCGCTCGCTGCTGATGTCCAACCCCAGCATCTGAAGACGATGAGAAAGGTCCGGTGGTGTATATATCGAGTTATTGGTGAGGACGAGGTATCCCAGGTCCTTCTCATGAAGAGCTTGAATGAACTCGCTCGCACCTGGAATCAGCATCCGTCCGCTCACGAGCACGCCGTCCATATCAATGAGATAATTCTTAATCACCCGATCTTCCATGTAAATCCCTGTTCGTGTTTTCGAGTGCGAAGTACTGCGCGATAAACCTTAACCGACCTTGTATTGTATCCTGTGTTTCAATATCCTATGAGCCTTCCTGCAAAGCTCCCTCAAATTCGAGACATCTAATGAAGCGAATTATGTCCTACCCGCTGCGTGTTGGATCCTATGCGGTCTTTGGCAACAGTGTCCCGTAAAGATCAAGGATTTTGTCCGTGACATGAGCCCAATCGTATCCCTTTGCGTAGGCCGCTGCCTGTGTACCCAGGCGTGCAAGCAGGACATCATCCTTTAATAAACGAGTCAATTTGTCCGCGAGTGAATCAACATCCCCGGCAGGGACATGGAAACCTGTCTCGCCGTCACGGATCAGAAAGGCCAGCCCTCCCGTTTCAGAGGCGACTACAGGTGTTCCGCAAGCCATAGCTTCTAACGCTACCAGACCGAATGACTCGTAGTGGGATGGAACGACAACGATCTCTGCTGCGGAGTAATAATATTGCAGGTTATCCTGGTCGCACTTGCCCAAGAATGAAACGACTTCACTCAAACCCAGGGAATCACTTAATTCTTGCAGCCTGCCCATCTCCGCGTTGGCATCCTCCGCACTAAATTTTGCGTCCCCACCAATTACGAGAAGGCCCAAGGGGACGTTCCGAAAAACACCGTTTTCTATGAGTCTCGCAATCGCGCGCAGCAAGGTGTCGATACCTTTCAGAGATTCAATCCGCCCAACATAGAGGATGATCCGCTTCTCCTGATGGATCCCTGCGAACTCTTTCGCTTCATCTTTCGCTATGGGATAGAAATGACTCGTATCCACACCGGGCGGGATGACGACTACTTTCTCGGTCCCAATTTGGTAGAGCCATTGGATTTGGGCAACCTCGGCTTGTGTGGCGGCGATGACGCGATCGACTTCGCGCAGCAAACGTTTTTCTGCATCAACGCGGATCGTGGATTCCGCCTCGTGCTCGTTGCGAGCTACTCGATTTTTCATTACCGCAAGGGTATGAAACATCTGAATTACGGGCACCGACCAGAGGTCACGCAAATCCAGCGCCGCGAGTCCAGAGAGCCAGTAATGCGAATGAATGAGGTCATAGGTCAAGTTTTTCGCCTGCGAAAATCGATTGATCCCCTCCATAAATATGGGGATATATTCGACCAATTCCGTTTTCACCATGGGGACTTCCGGGCCTGCACGAATGTGAACGATGCGATTGCCATAACCCAAATCATGGAGAACATGCGGGACGTGCTCATCCTGGGAGCGCGTGAAAACATCCACGCCGACCCCTCTACGGCCCAATTCACGGGCAAGGTCGCGGACATAAACGTTCATGCCTCCGGTATCCTTCCCACCCAGGGTTGCAAGAGGACATGTGTGATATGAAAGCATGGCGACGCGCATAGAATCATTATCCAACAGGCTGACATTCTTGCCAAGCCTTCGCTGCGACTGGTATAATCTCGCCGCATCGGCGCTCAGGGTATTCCTGAGTTTTTACAATCACTATCCACAGCAAGCCAGCGTAGCTCAGTCGGCAGAGCGGTCGCTTCGTAAGCGACAGGTCAGGGGTTCGAATCCCCTCGCTGGCTCTGTTGATTCCATTCCCCTCCCCGGAAATCAGCAACATTAATTCACTCCCCCATGGGCGAGTCTGTATGTGGATAGAGCCAAACCTGGCACCCCGAATGAGCGGGCGAACATCGTGCATTTTTCGGCGGCCCTACATAAAACGAGTTTCGTTCAGATGATGCTTCGCGTATAATGGTTCTATGGGACCAAAATACAATCCGATAGTGATCGGCATCGCTGGCGGGACCGGATCTGGCAAGACAACGATCGCCAATGTAATTCTCAATCGCGTCGGAACGGAATATATCGCCTTCATCCCCCATGATGCCTACTACAAAGATTTGGCTGAACTCTCACGATCGCAGCGCGATGTGATCAACTTCGACCACCCCGATTCGCTGGAATCAGACCTACTGATTGAACATGTTCAAGCTCTGCAGCGCCGTGAACCAGTCGAGATTCCAATCTACGATTTTACGACTCACTCACGTACTGAGGAGACCACACATGTCGATCCCCAAGCGGTGATCCTTGTTGAAGGGATACTAATCTTTGCTGAATCGAAGCTGCGTGATTTATTCAATGTAAAGATCTTCGTCGACACACCGCCCGACATTCGCTTCATCCGTCGGCTTAAGCGAGATATTGAGGAACGCGGCCGTTCGGTTGAATCTGTAATTCTTCAGTATCAGACAACCGTCCGTCCCATGCACCTGGAATTCGTTGAAACTTCGAAGCGCCATGCTGATGTAATCATCCCCGAGGGCGGATTGAACACGGTAGCAATGGACATGGTCGTTGCAAGAATCGAAGCTCTCTTATCCAACTAAACCTGCCGACAAAGGAGAAACCGTGACCGATACAACGTACACATCCCCACCACCGATGGACATCGATCCGCAAAAAGCCTATGCAGCGACGATACAGACCAGTGATGGCGATATCATCCTTCAGCTCTTCGCCGACAAGACGCCGAAAACAGTCAATAACTTTGTATTCCTGGCGCGAGAAGGCTTCTACGACGGTGTAATTTTCCACAGAGTCATCGAGAACTTCATGGTTCAAGGCGGCGATCCAACCGGGACTGGACGCGGTGGGCCAGGTTATTCGTTTGAGGATGAATTCCATTCCGAGTTGAGACATGCCGGACCCGGCGTGCTCTCGATGGCTAACGCCGGACCGAATACAAACGGTTCTCAATTCTTCATCACCCATCTTGCGACACCCTGGCTGGATGGTAAACACTCAGTCTTTGGTCGCGTGACGGGAGGCTTGGATGTTCTGATGGCAATCCCTGTGCGCGATCCGTCCCAATCCCAGGCACCCGCTGTTACCATTAAGACAATCCTGATTGAAGAGCTGTGAAGCAAACTGGGTGGCTTTCGGGGTGGAAACTTCACGTCGTTCGCCTCTTAGCATTTCTTGTCGCAATAGCAATCACAATCTTCATCTTTTCCATACGTGGCAAGACTGAACAACTTGCCGGTTATGGATATCCAAGCATCTTCCTGCTGTCGCTGCTCGCCAATGCAACAATCATCATTCCCGCACCCGCGATCGCATTATCATTTGCGTTTGGTGCTGTGTTCAATCCATTGGGGGTTGCGCTTGCAGCCGGCATTGGCGCTGCAATCGGTGAAATCACAGGATATCTCGTAGGTTTCAGCGGACAGGGGGTCGTCGATGATATTCAGATCTATAAAAAGCTTGAGAAGTGGACAGCCAGGCGGGGCGCCCTGGTAATCCTGATCCTGGCATTCATCCCGAATCCATTCTTCGATCTCGCCGGCGTTGCCGCTGGGGTACTCAAAATGCCGATCGGCTCTTTTCTTCTCTGGACCTGTCTTGGGAAGACGCTCAAGATGCTGATTTTCGCCGTCGCCGGGGCAGCTTCGATCGATTGGATCATGAAGCTGTTCCCGGCAACTTTATATTAGGAATGGGGTTTTCCAAAAACAGGCACCCAGCGCCTGAGCACTAATCCAGGGTTGGATTTCTCCACGTTCATCCTTTACGTCAGCACTTCAACCTTCAAGGTCACCCGCTCCAGCTCCTTAGGGAGCACATCCACACCCAACCCGGGCATACCCGGCACATCTATTGTGCTGTCAGCATTGAGCGTAAACCGCGGTTCAGCGATATCAGGATCGTAATAGCGATCCGAAGCTGAGATGTCGCCTGGGAGCTGAAATCCAGGAAGTGAGGCAAGCCCAAGATTCGCTGCCCGGCCAATTCCCGTCTCCAGCATGCCTCCACACCAAACAGGTACCCCTTCCCCCACGCAGTGATCATGAATTGCGATCGCCTCCGTCAGCCCACCAACACGGCCGGATTTGATATTGATCACCTCGCATGCTTTGATAGCGAGTGCCTGCTCCGCATGACGATGATTGCGGATCGACTCATCCAAGCACAGGGGAGTATTGATTTGCGCCTGCAGTTCGGCATGATCGATCAGGTCGTCCTCTGCCAGGGGTTGTTCGATCATGGATAAACCCAGGAGATCTAAATCCTTGAAAAGCTGCGCATCATTCAGCGCATAGGCCGCGTTCGCGTCAACCTGGAGATCGATGTCAGGGTAACTTTCCCGGACGGCTCTTACAACCTCCAGGTCTGCGCCGGGTTTAATCTTAATCTTGATCCGGCCATACCCGCTTTGCAGATAGTCTCCTACCTTCTCGATCATCGCTTGAGGGTTTTCCTGGATCCCGACGGATACACCTACCGGCACACTATGTTTCTCCCCCCCAAGGAGTGCTCTAAGGCATTTCCCATCAAGCTTGCCTCGTAGGTCCCACAAAGCCATTTCAAGCCCGGCACGGGCAAGCGGATGTCCCTTATAAGCTTGTAAAAGCTGCTTTAGATCGCGCGGGTGCGAAATTGGTTTGTTGAGTATGACGGGGATGAAGAAATCGCGTAGGATATGCCAGGCGGTCTCCACTGTCTCATAAGAGAATCCGGGCACACTGCTGGCGACACATTCACCCCACCCATCTAAACCTTCAGCGTACACTCTCACGAGCACACATTCCCGGTCGAGCTCTTCCCCAAAGGAGGTGATGAAGGAGCTCTTCAATCTCATGCTAATGTGATGTAGCTCGATGCGTTCGATTCGCATTATCCCAGCTTCCCTTCCCCATGCGTGAGTACATAGTATGAACGAGGCTGCACCTCACCCTTGAGGTACAAGAAATCGGTAATTAGATAGCCCGCGGCAAACAAGGATGTGAAGACATCCCGTGTGTGCTCCCGCCAGCGCTGTGCGAGATCTAAATCGAATTTCTTCAGCGCATGATAATCAGGCGGGATCTCAACCAGTACGACGATCCCTTGGGGAGCATAGATTGCCTCACCCGGGTACAGTTGACCTTCATCATCCAGGGTGGCGGGGTTCACTTTCTCCGCTCCCGCCTCTAGATAGTGTGTCATGTCGAGCGGTTTTCGTGCCTCTTCAAAACGAGATGATACGCGGGGAGAAGAAACCCACCAATCCACCTGAAATCGATCGGATTCTACGCCTGCGTTCAATGAGTCGCGCATCTCTCCGTAGGCACTTTGCAGGTATGTATCACATACTGCACCAAGTCGCCGGATATTCAGATGCGCGTTCAGGGAAAGCAGCGGATCGTATGTCCATGTAACCAGGCGAATTCCTTGCTTGAGAACCTCTTCCCGCTGAGCTCGCTTCAACGCGAAACCGATGCCATGATCTCGGTATGCAGGGTGCACGCCCACCTGGTGCGACCAATGTTTTAAACGCGTCATCGCCATCCGGTCAGGGTTCTCTGAATCAGTGCCCAGAAATCCAAGTAGATAACCAACCAATTTGTCTTGGTCAAAAGCTCCCAGCACAGCACCCCCGTTATGGCTGATTGCCATTGAGAGATGGGCGGGGATGATGTCGATCTCACTCCCAGGCCAAACGATTCGCTGCAATTCTTCCGCTTGCTCCATCTCTTCATACAGATCTAACGAGCGTATCTCAATCCCGGATTTCATCTCTCTATTTCACCTTTTTGAAAACTGCCGTCTCAGCAGTTCCCAGCCCCAATTCTTCTCACGGAGGTGATCTAGACGATCCTCCAATCGCGTCGGCGCAAGCCCAAATAACCGCGGTAAGGTGTCCAAATCGGTCGTCCTGTTCACGGCAAGATAATCTAACCAATTTGTCGAGATCGGAGAATGCCGCAAAGTCCTCTCCATTAACCAGGCGCCTCCACGCAAATACGGCGGGCGTGTTGGAACAATGATGCGCATTATGCTTGCCGCACGCATCACCATTGAAACGACCTGTCGAATGGTAAAGTACTCAGGGCCGCCAAGCTCGAACGTGCCCCCCTTGGTCTCTTCCTCGTATAAACTCCAGCTGATGCACGTGGCCAGGTCTTCAACCCATAAAGGCTGCAGGACTGTAGATCCGTCGCCAGGAATGGGGAAGAATAATACTGACCCGGCCATGAGCATCGCTAATGAGGTTGTAAAACAGTCATCGGTCCCAAAAAGAACCGCCGAACGCAAGATCGTGTAGGCCAAACTCGAATTGCGAATGTAGTTTTCTGCAATCGCCTTAGCCCGGATTTGAGGATACGCAGAGGCGGGATCTGCTCCTAATGTGCTCTGATAGATAAAGCGTTCAACTCCAGCATCTTCTGCAGCTTCAACAAGCACCCTCGTCCATTCGGCGTCAACGACCTCGGGGTCATCAAGGGCGCGATCTAATCCTGTCCCGGCAAGATGGATCACGGCAGAGACATCCACCATCGCTGCTCGGACTCCCCGTTCATCGTCGAGTGATGAGAGGGCAACATCCACGCTCACGCCCGCAGGCAGAATGGGAGATTCCATGGATGGTTCGAGAAGCGTACGGATTGAATAGCCATATGTCGACAGGTTTCTCAGGACCGCTCTGCCGACATAAGTTGTTCCTCCAGTGACTAAAAGCATGAGATTCCTCGATACTCACTTTTCGTGAGACCTCAATCAGGTGTTTTCTGCCAAATCTTGGAATTGATGTGTAGTCCAGGCAGATTCTAGCATAGGGTCACTTATTTTGAGCGTACCCAAACTCTGCCATGAGTGTTGTTTACACACAGGGGCAGAAAATTGGACTTCTACAGGAGGGTAACGTGTCACACAGACGGGTGGTTATCACGGGGTTGGGATGTATCAGTCCACTCGGTGATGATATACAGAGTACCTGGGATGCAGCGCTCGCCGGCGAATCGGGTGTTGGGCTCATCACCCACTTCGATACTACAGATTTCCGTACCCGGATTGCTGCTGAGGTTAAAGGATTTGATCCAGTCCGATCAATCGGCAAGCGCCTGGCCCGGCGGACGGACCGCTTTACGCAATTCGCATTGGAGGCAGCCGCGCAAGCGATCGAGGATTCTGGATTGTCGATAGATGATGGAAACCGCGACCGGATCGGCGTGATCATCGGCAGCGGCATTGGCGGTGTCGGCACACTCATCAATGCAAGTTGGGAGTACATGGATCAAGGACCCAAGCGGGTGAGCCCTCATTTGGTCCCCATGATGCTTCCCGACTCAGCACCCGGGCACATCGCCATTGCTCACGGGTTGCGAGGTCCGAATATGACTGTCGTTACTGCGTGCGCCTCCAGCGCCAATGCGATTGGAGAAGCGGCAGAGATGATCCGCAGAGGCGCAGCCGATGCTATTCTGACAGGTGGAGCAGAGGCAGCGATCGTCCCTGTTGCAGTCGCTGGCTTCAACTCGATGAACGCAGTCTCCACCCGCAACGATGCCCCGATGAAGGCATGTCGACCATTCGACCTTGATCGGGATGGATTCGTCATGGGTGAAGGTGCCGCCTGCCTGGTTCTCGAGTCTTATGAAATAGCCCATGCGCGCGGTGCAAAAATCCATGCAGAGGTAATAGGATACAGCGCCACGAGCGACGCGTTCCACATGACTGCCCCTGCCGAGAACGGCGCAGGTGCAGAAATCTGTATGCGGAACGCACTCGCAAATGCAGGCTTGGCGCCTGAACAGATCGATTACATCAATGCCCATGGAACAAGCACCAAACTCAACGATGTCGGTGAGACCAAGGCGATAAAAGCGGCGTTCGGGGAACACGCGTATCATCTCGCCGTCTCATCTACAAAGTCAATGACGGGGCATTTGCTCGGCGCAGCTGGAGCGATTGAATCCATTTTCTGTGTAAAGGCTTTGCAGCACAATGTAATCCCCCCCACCATCAACTACCATACCCCCGATCCTGAATGCGATCTGGATTACGTTCCAAATGAGGCACGCCATCAGGAATTAACGTACGTGATGACGAACTCATTCGGGTTTGGCGGGCATAACGCTTGTTTAATATTTGGGAAGGTATAGAAAGGTTTTGATGCCTTATGGCTACTAGGTTTGCACATGTCACCGGTTGGGGAATGGCAGCGCCTGATCGAGTCCTATCCAATGATGAGCTTGCCAGGATGGTCGACACAAGTGATGAATGGATCCTTTCCCGGACCGGAATCAGCGAACGCCATATTGCTGAGAAAGGGGAGTCCACTGCGACACTTGCGATAGATGCGGCACTCCGAGCTCTTGAAACGACCGACATCAGCGCCAAAGATATCGATCTCATCATTGTCGCCACATCTACACCCGAGTACATCTTCCCTTCGACCGCATGCATTGTTCAGGATCAAATCGGAGCTACCCAAGCAGGTGCCTTCGATCTCTCCGCGGCATGCACGGGATTCATTTACGCCGTTAATATGGCCGCTCAGGCAATCCGGAGCGGTTCCATCGAGAACGCCCTTGTGATAGGGGCCGAAACGCTTTCCCGGTTCACCAATTGGGAGGACAGGAATACTTGCATCCTTTTTGGTGATGGCGCGGGCGCCTTCGTCTTGCAAGCCAGCGATCAACCCGGCGGTGTTCTCACCTGCGTTATGCGTTCTGATGGATCGGGTGAAAGCCTGCTCTCGCTGCCCGCCGGGGGAAGCAAACTTCCCGCCACTCATGAAACCGTTGACAAGAAACAGCATACGATCCAAATGAATGGCCGCGAGGTTTTTCGCTTCGCCACACGCGTAATGGCGTCAGCGACGCGCGAAGCGGTCTCGCTCGCCGGGTGGGGTTTAGATGATGTGACCTGGGTGGTCCCTCATCAAGCGAACATGCGGATCATTGAAGCCGCAGCTCGCGGGTTGAGAATGCCCCTGGAGAAGTTCGTAATTAACTTAAGTCGTTATGGCAATACCTCAACAGCATCCATTCCAATTGCCGCCTGCGAAGCGCTGCAAAGTGGAAGGATTCAAGACGGAGATCACCTCGTTCTGGTTGGATTCGGCGCTGGTCTCACATGGGGCGCTCTGACGCTCGAATGGGTCATCCCTGAACGCAAGATCTCACTCGCTGCACGCCGGCGACATGCCTTACTCGTAATCCTGGCACGGATCAGGTCATTCGTACGACGTATTGCGCGCAAGATTGAGGGGCTGATTTGGGGGTCTTCTTCTAGCGATCACCTGTAGTCGCAGCGTAAAGACTCAATAAAGAACCGACCTGAATAAGCTGGACGCTCTTCAGGTCGGTTTTCGTTATTACAGAACGCAGAAATATTATCCGCTGATGATGGCTAGCTGCTTAATTCACTCAGCGCCAGCGGTCTCCAAGAAGGTGTCAACCATATCCTTCATGAAGGGCTCGGGCACTGCGCCAACTTGCTGATGCACGACATTTCCGTTGGCGAAAAGAAGCATCGTCGGAATGCCCTGCACGCCGTATTCCATCGCCCACTTCGGGTTTTCATCGGTGTTTACTTTTGCTACGATGAGCTTCCCAGCATAGTCCTTCGCAATCGTCTCCAGGATTGGTCCCACCATCTTGCATGGGCCACACCATGGTGCCCAGAAGTCTACGATTACAGGGAGCTCAGACTGCAGGACAGTCTTCTCGAAAGCATCATCAACAACGTTTATCGGTTCTTCAATCATTTTGTTCTCCTCATGAGTGGTCTGCCAGCGTATTATAACCATCAAATCCCCAATTTAGATTAGATTCAAAACCACAAAAAAGGTTACATACTGACGAACGAAAAAAGGAAGACTCAATTCGATGGGTGTTATAATTCATATACCATCATTCGAAAGCTCAAAAGCATATGCCAACCTACGAATGTCCAATTTGTTCAGAAGAAAAGCTGGTCGAAATCGGACGATCCGCGTACCGATGCGAGCATTGCCGCGCGAGCATTATCGATGGCGAACTTGTATGCTCTGCTTGCGGAAAACATAACCCGCTCGGCGCCATTAAATGTGAAAGCTGTCAAGAACCACTCACAATTTTCAGCAGAGTCGTATCCAGGCACAGCCCCTCAACCCGCTCATGGCGCCTGGATCAGGCTCGCGCAACGGCCAATAAGTTGAAAGCAGCCGAGGCGCAGGCATCGGAAGTTCGCATGGAGGATTTTCTCGAAATCGATCGTAAGCGCATGACAGCCGAGCGTGAAGCAGCATTTATGCAGCAAGAAACCGATCGCCAGCTTTTCCGCTATGTCAAGATTGGTTTAAGCATTTTCTTGGCCATCGTCGCCATCGCAAGTACACTCATCATCCTGCTCTGATCCATGCTCTCACCTCCCAGCTACACAATCCAGCTTCCCGTTTTCGAAGGTCCGCTTGACCTGCTCCTCAATCTGATTGAACACGCCGAATTAGACATCACGAAAGTCTCACTGGCTGAAGTCACCGACCAGTACCTGGCCTACATCAGGCAGCTTCAAGATCGTCAATTAGAAGACCTTGCGTCCTTCTTGGTCATGGCAGCACGCTTGATCCAAATTAAATCCGAAGTGCTGCTCCCGCGACCGCCTTTACGAGAGCCTGGTGAGGAAGACCCCGGGGATGCGCTGGCGCGGCAACTTGTGGCTTACAAGAAATACAAGCAGGTTGCGGTCCTTCTCTCCGAACGTGAAGGAGCGGGATTGCGTTCCTATATCCGGCTCGCCCCACCCCCCGTCATCGATCCGAAGATCGACATGCAGGAATTCCAGCTTGATGATCTGTATCAGGCCATGCTCGAAGTACTGAAGAATGTCCACACGATACCAACGCACGAAGAAAGCGTCTCAACGCCGCGGGTGCGCGTGAGAGATAAGATACTAAGCATCGTCCAGTCTCTCAAAGAAGTAGGCCAGCTTTCTTTTCGCAGGGTGATAAAAAACGCGCGCTCACGCTTAGAGATCGTGGTCTCTCTCCTTGCAGTCCTGGAGCTATTAAAGCAGGATCAAGTCGAAGTGCGTCAAGATGAGATGTTTGGCGATATTGAGCTGGTCCGAGGCAACGGTTGGCAGGGAGATCAAATCGAGGATTTCGAGTTCGAGTTTGACGAGTAGAAAGCAGCAATGGCGAGGGCGATCGCTGCACCGATGGCATCAATGCCAACATCGATGATGCTCGAGTTGCGATCCTGGACAAAGGATTGGTGGAACTCATCACTTAATGCAAAAAGTATCGCCATGACCATCGCCAGAACCCAACGAAATCCCGATGAAAGGCGCGGCGGAAGCGCAAAGAAGTAGGCCAGTCCTAGGAGAGCGTACCCACTTGCATGCCCGGCCTTCTTAATCAACAAATCCCATTCACCAAAAGATGGAACCCGGCTTGCCGGGAGCGAGGAAAAGAAGAAGATCGCTCCCATGATCACGAAAGATGGCACCCAGCGCACAAAAAGCGGCAGTTCTCGTTTTCTCATGTGCGCCATTCTACCACTTCATCCATGCCAGGCGCAGGGACAGTCCAAGTAAACTAACAACCGAGATATTAATGCGTGGGGAAGCCCCGGTGGTCGCTTCCGTCGAGACAAACCATCTCTGCCTGAGGGGTAAAATTGACCCCCATGTACTTTATAATTCAGCGTTTAATGCAAACGGGAACGATGCAGGGATACCTTGATGATGAAACGTAATTCCTTAGTCCTTTCGAGGATCTAACCCACGAGAGAAAGGCCCCAATATGCCCAATCGACTCGCAGATGAGACATCCCCCTATCTCCTTCAGCACGCAGAGAATCCAGTGGATTGGTTTCCCTGGGGATCTGACGCATTTCAGGCGGCTCAGAAGGGTGATAAACCTATCTTCCTCAGCATCGGATATGCGGCTTGTCACTGGTGTCATGTCATGGCACATGAATCTTTCGAGGATGTTAATACTGCTGCAATAATGAACGAATACTTCATTAACGTTAAGGTCGACCGGGAAGAGCGCCCCGACGTGGACGCGATTTATATGGATGCGGTTGTAACCATGACCGGTCAGGGCGGATGGCCGATGTCGGTTTTCCTCACTCCCGCGGGCAAGCCTTTCTATGGAGGCACGTACTTCCCGCCGGATCGTCGTTTTAATATGCCTTCCTTCCGTGAAGTCCTGGAACATATTCAGAAGGAGTGGGGAAGCAACCGCGAGCGACTCGTCTCGCTCGGCGAAAATCTGACAGCGCGCATCTCCACCAAGATAGACCTCCCTGAAAGTGTTGATGAATTGAACTTCCAGATTCTCGATCGCGCAGCAGAGAACTTGTTTCGCTCATTCGATTGGGAGCATGGTGGTTGGGGCGGAGCTCCCAAATTCCCACAGTCGAGCGCAATTGAAAATCTTTTGAGACGGCACAACCGGCACCAGGATAAATTGGCCCTCGAGATGGCAGTACTCACATTGGAACGTATGGCCCGAGGTGGGATCTACGATCAAGCAGGAGGTGGCTTCCATCGCTATTCCGTAGATGCGCCCTGGCTCACACCCCACTTCGAGAAGATGCTCTATGATAATGCGCTGCTCGCCCAGGCGTATCTGCACGCCTGGCAGGAGACAAACAATCCATTTTTCTGGCATGTCGTTGAGGGGATCCTCAATTTCCTATTGCGTGAAATGCACCATTCCGATGGCGGCTATTTCGCCTCCCTCGACGCAGATTCGGAAGGTGAAGAAGGCAAGTTCTATCTCTGGACGCCTGTTGAAATCCGGAAGGCTATTCAAAACCCAGCACGCGCGGAGATGGCCCTGGACATCTTCGGCGTGACAGAAGAGGGGAATTTCGAGGGCGTGAATATTCTTAATCTTCCTGAGCCGCTGGAAGCTGTCGCCGAGCGCCTCGGTTTACCCGAGCAGGAGCTGCTCGAGCAGCTTTCAGAGATCAACCAGGAATTACTGAAGGCGCGGAGCAGCCGCGTGAGACCGGCGACGGATGATAAGATCCTGACCTCCTGGAATGGCCTCACTCTGACGGCGCTTGCCGAAGCGGCACGCGTTTCTGGTCGTGCCGAGTATCTCTCCGCCGCTCAACAACTTGCCGATTTCCTCCTGACGAATCTTTACGTGGATGGGAAGCTCATGCGCAGCTGGAGGGAGGGAAAGGCGCAGCATTCTGCGTATTTAGAGGACCACGCTGCACTGGGAGAGGGGTTGCTCGCGCTCTACCAGGTGGATTTCAACAATCGCTGGTTCAGGGCTTCGGTTGAGTGCGCGAAAGAAATATTGGCTCATTTCAGCGATTCTGCAGGCGGTTTTTTCGACACGCGTGATGACCATGAGAAATTGATCTCCAGACCAAAATCGATCCAGGATACGCCGATACCGAGCGGCAACAGTCTGGCTGCATCGCTGCTCTTGAAACTTGCCGCGTTGAATGGGGACGAAAATTACGCCGCGATCGCCCACACTGCGCTTAGAAATGTCGTGACTACTGCGGAGCGCATCCCCTCCTCCTTCGCAGCCTGGTTAAATGCGCTGGATTTTGCCCTCGGTCCCCAGCTTCAACTTGCCCTGATTGGAGACCCCGCCGACGAAAAGTTCCAGAGGCTCATGCAAGTGAGCGATCAGTCCTTCTTACCGCGCCTGGTACGTGCTGGAGGACAGCAGCACGAGGAGGGAGCCCCTACTCTACTTTCCAACCGTGAGCCTCTAGACGGCAACCCGACTGCTTTTCTCTGCCAGGGTTTCGCATGCAAACTCCCAACCACCGACCCCGAACTTCTAAAGAGACTCATTTCCGAGTCTGGAACGCCGAGAGGTTGATGTTTCCAACCCCTCTCGAAAACCCTTGCGCCCATCTATAAGAAAACCGTAGGGGCCGACCCGTGTGTCGGCCCGTCATCTTTCCATCTCCGGTGCACGTGGAGGTGTGCCGCGTTCTGGAGTGCGCAAGCTCTGCTTGCGGTTTCTGACAAAGTCATGAGAATCTTAACAACTTTCTGCCTTCACACCCACACCTCGCACTGAAAAAAAGGCTGCACTGTGTATCGCCCCCTAACCTCCGCTAAATTATGAGTTCGAATCTTGAAATCGGGGTCTTGAACTGTCAGGCAGGTGTCCATGTGTAATACTTTGTTGATTCAGGGTAATCTATTAATGAAAGGTATTGAATCAATTCGATGATCGACCATATCTAGAATTCTCGAAGTCTCGAGCACTGAAGCTGAGCGAAATCAATGACTATCGAGCTCTCGCCCCTCGCAAAGGAATTCGATCAGAACTTCTCTCGAATCTATGCGTATGCGCTCTATCGCGTGGGGGATCCCGGTGTCGCGGATGAGATCGCCTCCCAGACCTTCACCGCGGCTATGTCCAGAATCGACCGATACGATCCGGAAAGAGGCTCCATGGATGCGTGGCTCTTTGGTATAGCACGCAATTTAATTAGGAAACAGATGCGGACTCGCCGTATTCGCGACTGGATACCTCTAGATTCCCTTTGGTCTCACCCCACAACTTCATTGCGTTGGGTAGAAGAGATCGCAACAGGCAATGAGTTGCTCAAAGAATTGCTCCCACTGATAGGTAATTTACCTGAGAGGGAGCGAGATATCTTGGCACTCAAATTTGGAGCTGAGATGACCAACCGAAGTATAGCGGGTATCACGGGACTCACCGAGAGCAATGTAGGCGTGATCCTCTACCGCACACTTCGTCGCCTGAGAGATCAACTGCAGGAGAACGATGATGCACAATCCTAAAACCTTCGCAAATGATGTGGAGAATTTCAACCGCCATCTTGATGCGCTTATCCAAGACCATCACCTTCCTATAGAAGAACTTCAATCTTCTCACCGGGAGATGTTCACAATTGCACGGGCACTGATACACAATTCCTTCGACTCTCTTAGTACCTCAAAAGCACCCATTCAACAAAAAGTGAGTAACAAGCCCCGAATGACCCCTACGAAACCTTATCTGAGGAAAATT
Organism: Anaerolineales bacterium; assembly: GCA_049644665.1. Classification (GTDB taxonomy): domain Bacteria; phylum Chloroflexota; class Anaerolineae; order Anaerolineales; family E44-bin32; genus E44-bin32. Next base: position 2,488 of record JBARSI010000059.1, on the reverse strand, counting down.
GCGGCTGTGGGCGCTCTCCTCCCCATCGTCATCTTCATCGTCGCATGCGCCGTTTCCCCCACCTTGAGAGCGCGGACGAAAGAAGTTTTGATCCAGATCGGGCATCTCGTCTTCACAGATGACCCCACTGATGCCCAGAAGGCGCTACCTTATAAAGATGCCATACGACCAACCCCTGTGATAGATGAAACCGGTGAACCACATCGCTGGGTTCCGCTAACACAGGAAGAGGCCAGTCGCCTGGTAGAGTTCCAGGTGCTCGTGCCACACGTTGTTCCGGAGCAGGAATGGGAAAAAGCCTTCCGACCGGAATGGGGAAACCCCAAAGAGATATCCTGGGAGATTTTTGAATCCCCTGCGGGAGGGATATATGTCAATTGCGATTGCTTCCGCTTCCATCGGGTTATTATCCGGCAGCAACGTTCCACGAATATTGAGTTAGAGGAGTTCGCCATTGCCGATGCCCAAATTGCTGAGGTCACGGTTCGAGGCTTAATGGGTTATTGGATTGAGGATGCGCCCACAAGCCTTGTCGGCGGAGGAGGTTCGGCATTGAGCCTTACCGAGGATGACATAGTTTGGCAGATCAGTTACAACAATTATCTTGTTTGGGAAGAGAATGGAGTTCTTTACATGGTCAGTGGCAGTGACGAACTTTCCCTTGAAGATTTCTATCTCGTCGCCGAATCCCTCGCTCCGTAGAAACCGGCATGTAGCATTAAAATCATCATTCCTGTGAGAGGTTGACCGGGAGATGAAATCAATTTCGCGCCCTCTCCCTCACGTCGGAGGCCTCGCTCAGTACAGGCGCCGGCCTTGCGGGTTCCTCCCAATTACAAGGAGAGGCAACTACCCACCTGTAAGGGGAAGCCGGCGGTGTATACTTCTGCAAAAGCCAGGTAATAAATGTATTGAATTTCGTACGCGCTCAAGGTGCGCCCCGACACACGGGTCGGCCCCTCATCTTTCAATATCCGGTGCACGTGGAGGTGTGCCGCATTCTGGAGTGCGCAAGCTCTGCTTGCGGTTTCTAGCTACGCCCAAAGATTCCAAATGCCTTCCCACATTCACGCCCCCACCTCGCACAGAAAAAGGGGCTGCCCTTATAGAGCAGCCCCGGTAACCTTTATTTGCGCTATTGATTACTCTACGGTTACGCTTTTGGCGAGGTTACGTGGCTGATCAACATCTGCCCCTCGCAGCACCCCTGTGTAATATGCAAGTAATTGAAGCGGGATGATCGTCGTTACTGGGCTCAGCAGCCATGGCGTCTCAGGCACCCAGAGCATATGATCCGCGATTCCTTGCAGCAATTTATCTCCATCAGTCCCAACAGCGATGACGTTGCCTCCCCGTGCTTTCGTCTGCTCAATCTGACTGAGCATTTTTTCATACCAGGGGTCTTTTGGCGCAATCGCAATGACCGGCATTTCATCATCGATCAAGGCAATCGGTCCATGTTTCATCTCCCCTGCCGGATATGCTTCGGCGTGAATATACGAAATCTCCTTGATCTTTAGTGCCCCCTCGTACGCGATGGGCATATTGATGCCGCGGCCGAGATAGAGACAATGTTCCGATTCCTTAAGTTCCCACGCCACCTTCTCAACATCATCGGCGCGATCCAGGCATTGTCCGACGAGGTCAGGGATGCGTCGCAGGTCTCGCACGAGCTCCAACTTGCGCGTCTCGTTAAGCGTACCGCGCATGTCTCCTAACAGAATTGCCAGCATGTAAAGATCGATTAGAGGTGCAGTGAAGGCTTTGGTCGAGGCAACACCGATCTCCGGACCAGTCTGCATGCTTATATAACCGTCGGCGACACGCATGGCTTGCGAACCGATCGCGTTCACAATGCTCCACACCGTCGCCCCTCGATCACGCGCCTCTTTCATCGCCGCCAATGTATCAGCCGTCTCTCCTGATTGACTAATGGCGAGTACCACCGTGTTTTCATCCACCAGCGGATCCTGATAGCGAAACTCTGAGGCTATTTCCACCTGCACAGGGATGCGGGCAATGCGCTCGATAAGATGCCGGCCGACCATCCCGGCATGCGCCGCAGTGCCGCATGCTGTGATGATGATTTTCTCAATTCGCTTGGCCAACTCGGGGGTGAGATTGAGTTGATGCAGATTGATCTGCCCTGTCTCGAAATCTGCTCTACCGGCGATCGTATCGGTGGTAGAGCGGACCTGCTCGAAGATCTCCTTCAACATGAAGTGTTTGTACTCACCCTTCTCTGCCGAAACAGGATCCCACAGAATATTCTGTATCTCAAGACCAACCTCATCGCCCGCAAACGTCATGGTCTTAAAGCCATCTGCGGTTACGACCGCCATCTGCTCCGCCTCAAGGAACGCCATCTGGCGTGTGTGCTCGAGAATCGCCGGGATATCAGAGGCGATGAACATTTCCCCTTCACCGATTCCCAGGACGACCCCCCCGGCATTTCCGACTCGAGCGGCGACGATCTTATCCGGCTCAT
>JBARSI010000058.1:0-5016 GCA_049644665.1 Anaerolineales bacterium | reverse complement strand
GTAGCCGGCCTGTTGCTCAGTGCGCCGGTCCTGGCGGTGGCTGCAGTGGCGATAAAGCTCGATAGCGCCGGACCAATCTTCTTCCGCCAGGCGCGCGCCGGGGAGCATGGGAAACCCTTTGAAGTGCTCAAGCTGCGCACCATGGTGCAGGGCGCCGAGTTACGGGTCGAGGAAGTTCTCGATCAGAATCCTCTCGATGGACCCGTATTTAAGATTCCCAACGATCCCCGGGTCACACGAGTAGGTCGATGGCTGCGTCGCTGGAGCGTGGATGAGCTGCCCCAATTCTGGAATGTGCTTAAGGGGGAGATGAGCCTCGTGGGGCCGCGGCCAGAAGAAACTTGGGTCGTGGCTCAGTACAACGATGAGCAACGTCAGCGCCTGGCTGTAAAGCCCGGACTCACAGGCCCCATGCAGGTTGCGGGTCGGGGATCCCTGAACATGGAACAGCGGCTTGCTCTGGATCTCGAATATATTCAGAACTACTCGCTGGGTCGCGACTTGAAGATCCTGCTGCAAACGATCACGGCGGTGTTGAAAGCGGAGGGGGCGTTCTAGATGGTAGATGATAGCTCTTAGCCAGTAGCGTTCATGGGTAACCCTCATGATGATCAAACGCTCCATGCTATGCGATCCCCGAACTCGGGGATCGTCTTAATTAACTCCTCTATTCGGCTCCCGATATTCTGGAGGTATACTCATCCCCGTGGTAAATCTCGATCTGATCGATTGGCGCATGGTGGGCTTTGGGGCCATGTGGATCACTGGGCTGGCGGTGATCCTCTCCGCGTTGGGGTTCGCCGACTACCATGCTCACCAGGAAGGCGTTAGTATACGCGACCTCCTGAAGTGTAGTGGCTATCAGATGGCCATCAATGGGGGCTTGACACTCTTTTGTCTTGGGCTCATCGATACCTCCAGAAATTGGTGGGAGACCGTACTCTGGGTGCTCCTCGCGGGGGCTTTTGCGTTTTTTGCGCTTTGGAGTACCTGACCACACTGGAAGATGTCCGAACCGTGCTGCGCGAAGAGGTCGACCGCTATACCTATCCCGGCATACCATCCTGGTATCTTAGGACGGGGCAACAATCACCAGGTGCACTCTACAACCGGGGAAATCCCTGGCCTGCGTTTCGCCAATGCCACCACAGTGGGCAACAGCCTCTTCCGCCCCTTCGCTCTACCTAAGGCTTATACCTCGACCAAGGACATCTTCTGCATGCGTGAGCGACGCATAGTCAACGGATATCGGCGTATCTCCCTTTTCAACCATTGGATACAAGTCCCCAATGTGCCCTCTACGAAGAAGTGGATATGCACATGGTCCTCGATACCAAGAAACACGCCATGCAAATCCGCCTTTGGTGGAATCAGCAGATGGTCCACCAACTCTCATTGCCTCTGAGTGGTTTCAAAGTTCACCTTTGAACCAAAGAAGTGTTCACTTTTCAGCCGTTCCTAACACGAATACGATGTAACTTGTCAGTTGAAATTTGGAGTGAATACTTTTCATTTCACAACATTTAACAATCCCAGTCGATGGTAAATGGTGCGTCCAAACAAAGGTTGCCGAAATTATCAGTTGGGTCAAGAATTGTATGTAAATTTGGTTCCTTCACGCAGTTCTTGTGTCTTGAATTCCCTCTCAAATCAGGCAGGAACGCTCTTCATCGGCAGTGAAGCCCTCCTCTCTATCGGCTCTTCCTCCAGCACTTTCATGTCCAGGTAGTGATGACCTGACAGCCTATCTTCGGATTGCTCCATGGCCAGAGCCGTCATGAGCCTCATATAACAGGCACGATCTGGAAAGATAAGGACCACTCTGCTTCGGTGGCGTAGTTCTTCGTGAGGGCACTCCAACCCATTGTTGGTGCACATCCGCATGCGACGCGATGGCGGATGCCGTTTGCCCATTCCGTAGCACGCTACCAGGGCGCGATCTCCCCTGGTAGTTCTTGAACACCAAACTCGTGGAGAGGCCCAAACTTCGAGTCAAGTTCAGCTGTGCGCTCGTGGATTTCCTTGTCAATTGATTTGACATCCTTACCACGGTGTTTAAGAGCTTGCTCTATTGCAGTTTGAACAGCCTCGGAGGTGGGATGTACTACCATTCCGCTTCTGCAGTGGCGAGGTGGACCAGGCCGAGTTGACTGCAAGAGTAGGAATTCGTGAGTGGGCAAGTCACGGATTCGAGAAGCCATATCATTTAATTGACGTTCAAGTTCAGCGTAATGCGTCGCCGATCCAGCCCGTCTTTCCGTCTCGTCTGGACGGCAGATCTCACGGGCAAGCTCCTCTACGCCAGGACCGCTCGACCCGAAGATGAGCAAATTTGAGATATTCCCCATAAGCGTTCCGTACAAGTTACGATTAAGCATAGTTTGGGCCTGGACGGCGACGGTCAGGCGTACACTCCTCTTACGCGCATGGCGAAGCAGCCGCTCAAATGATTCTGGTGAGATCTCTGCCAGCTCATCAACATAGAGGCTTATAGGATCTGATCTCCCGATATTTCGAGGCACTTCGAGCAGGCGTTTGGTGATCCAAGTAATAAACAAGGCATTCAAAAGGTGGCCTGTCCTGTGGAAGGTCTCTTCACCGATGCCGACCAAGAGCGGAGTCCCGGCTCGGATCTCCTTGAAGCTGAAAGTACCTCGTGAACAGCCCAACATCCTCTGGGCATCCGGATGGTTCAGCAGGCCCGAAATGCGCGTCCAGGAGGATTGGATTTGGTCATGTAGCTGAGTGCGCGTGAGGCTATTAAGCCACTGGAGTGAACTCAATTCCTGTGAACTCTCCAGCCAGCGAAGGTTTCTTGTGACCTGGAACGTCTTTCTGGCGAGGTAATCCCTAAAGTTCGCCTGCAACATCCAGCGGGTCATCTCCAACAGCGTGAAGCCCTCATCAGCAGTGGCCAGCATATAGGCAGCCACTGTGACCAGGTGACGGATCCTCATAGGCACTTCATGCTGGTAAGGAAGATAGACTTGGACGAGTCCTTCCGTCACCGTCCGTGCTGCGTCCATTGGGCCATAGTCCGGCCCCGTTTCGAGGAGATTCATTGTGTTCATCCAATAGGGATCGGGCTGAAGAAGCACAGGCTCCCGGCCATAACGGAGGCAGAGGTGGGCCGTCTCCTCGGCCAATGCGGAGTGAGGATCCATGAGGATGATAGGTCGGTGTTGAAGGATATCTTGCATAGCCATGTACTTCATTTGAGTCGACTTGCCGCTCCCCATCCGGCCCAGGATGGCTAAATGACCTTCCCGCTGGTGGTCGTTCAAGGTAACCGGAGCGTGCGGCCATTCATGAGTTTCCCCGAGGAGTATTTCATCAGGCGCTAACGGTCGATTGTTATCCCGCTTGGCGAGCACCCAGCGAATAACAAGGGGCCCCCGGAGGAGCAAATTTCCTGGCAATGCAATGGGCACAGCCGCGAGGAAGCCCAAACCGGCGATCGAGAAGCCACTCAGCCAGAGAAACCCCATGACGATAGCCAAGAGGGTGAACATGTCTGTCATGGCTTTCATGACGACGGCGGGGTCTTCTGGGTCATATCTAGGTTTGTTGTTCATCTAAGATCTCCTTTCGAGGGTCCTTGTGGGGTTTCAAGTAGGTGCCTCCGCTTTCCTGTTATACAATCCGTCCATGACGCTAATGCCTGATCCTCCTTACTAACTTTCGACTGGAGGGCCACAAGTACACGGACGCGAGATTTTGTTTCCCGCACTATCTCGCTGATGGTTCGGCAGCGATGTCTACTCGGCACGGTTATGGCTACAACTAAGCGATTGGTATGGAATAGGCGTTGGTGATCTTGGAGATAGTAGCTATTGAGGGAGTGAAATTTCGATTTAAGCTGTGACCTTCTCTCGGTCCCTCGATCGACTTCCAGAAATAGGTGGCGAACAAACTCTTCCTCGGTCGTCTGGATAGTGAAAGCCAAGTAAGCGTCTGGGAAGTAAATCCCCTTCAATGAACTGTTCTTCATCGTGCTCCTGAGCCTCCTGCCAACGCGGCATAACTCCAATCTCCTATCGCCGAGCCCGGCCGCTAATCCAGCGACCGCTTGACTGATAGCTGTTCGGTGATGAAGAAGTAGGGAGACACGCTCATCGATCCTCGGCCTGTACACTTTCTCATTCAACAGATTGCTTGCGACCTTGGCCCCTCGAGTTGTAAGAAAATAGATCCATTGACCACTTTGCGCTTTTTCATCGGGCAGCCATGTTCTGTCCGCCAACTTGTCCCTGCGTATTCCTTCGAGAAGATTCACGATGGTGGCGTCTTGTGCCTTCGTGATCATTGAGAGGTTTGAAGAGGTGGCGAACTCCAGTGTTGCTATAAGAATTAAAGTTCGCTCATCTAGGTGTGGTGTAACGTCTTCGCGCATCCCTGTTTTTACACATTGACCTGGCTCTTGGTCTTTGGTACGTGTGACTGGAGGGAGAAACGGTGACGTAACCGGTCGTACGTTAAGGCTCTCAGTGTCGCGTATATCACGTCGAGATACCTGCGATGTTATTATTCGCGTCTCTTTTGACATATGGATCACTCCTGTCTCTAGATCTCCACTTACCTGACCATCATTGCATGATTCCGAGGTTCTGTGCGGGACGTACGCGTCCCCTGCATTCGCTCTCGTTTGGCGTGTGATGTCGGTACTTTCTGGTATCCTGAGATTGTTTCATGAGTCATGTACCTTGTGCGTTATGTGGTCGTTAATTCCTGTACCTTTGGAAGAGGCCATATCGATCTGGTGATTCCTCTTTAAGCATTTGCCGGCGAACGTTCATGACCGTTGCAAATCCAGAATTTGAATGCTGCAAAGTGCGTTTTCCCCTTCTGAACCGTGTATTATTAATTCCCCGCTAACTCCGATCCCCGGTTGGTTGAACGGGATCGATCTTTACTTCTCTCCCTTTTCTTGGTAGCAAGGAGACGCAGGCTGACTTCACATCCTCTCACGAGCATCACCCGCCGATTGCCTTCACCTTAGATTTCAAGCAATATGAG
>JBARSI010000057.1:0-22959 GCA_049644665.1 Anaerolineales bacterium | reverse complement strand
GGTTCGCGCCGAGAACAATCCCAAACCGGCACTCCAACCCACTCCATTTCTCACCCCCACTCCGCGCCAGGATGGAAAGATCGTTTATTTTGTCCAGGAGGGGGATTCTCTCTGGCGTATTGCTGCTATTGCCGGGATCACACTCGAAGAACTCATGGCGATGAATGGCATTCAACCGGGAGATTACATATCTCCAGGGATGGAGCTTGAATTGGGCGTAGGAGGGCCGGCGGTGGCGACTGCGGCGCCTTTTGACGCTCAAGCGACGCCGACACAGGATCTCTTGACGCCGACGCCGCTTGTTGGAGCCGCCGAAATTTGCATAATGCTCTTCATGGACGAGAACGGTAACGGACGGCTCGAAGAGGGGGAACTGCCACTCGCCGGTGGACAGATAAGTGTTGTTGACATCAATGGTATCGTAGCCGGCGAAGTCACAACGGAGGATCTAAGCGAAGAGGAAGATCCAGTCGGCCATTGTTTCCCGGAGTTAACCAACGGTGACTACAATGTCAGCGCCGCGGTCCCTCCAGAATACAACCCAACGACCGGCTTGAATGTGCCTGTATCTCTAAAACCAGGAGATATCAAGTATCTACAATTTGGAGCTCAACCGAGCTCCTCAATTGGCGGATCGATCGATACTGATGACGGGGGCCGATCGACAGTTTTGGGCCTTCTTGGTGTGCTCTTGCTTCTCTCTGCAGGGGCGCTGGGATATTACGCCACGCGCATTTCCCGCCGAACCCCGCGGTCCCTGCGATAAGATACCTAGACCAACACCCAAAGCCATAAGTGAGCATGAGTTTCCTGCTGTTCTTCTGTAGAACGACTGTGTCTGGGGTAAATTTGAATTTCGTAACTCGGCAAACGGTGATTTAATACGCTATTATCCTTGGTACGTAAGCCTGACGAGCGAATAACTTTCCAGGAGAGCAAAGGCGGCGAGGAACGCGGCCTGCGAGGCAATCAATGTTTCAGAAGCGCAATAGGGGATCCCTCAAACAAGCTCTTGAGCGAGCGGGCGACTCGGATCTACGAAGCCTTGAAGTAGATGTAGCCGAGCGGCAGGAGAGGGTTGCACAACTTCAGTTCGAGCTCTCTGATATGCAAGCGGATTTGGAGCGTTTCGAACGTGAATATGAGATCCAGGTTGGATCACTCCAACAGCGATTGGCTTCGCTGGAAGCGGACGTTGATCAAGCTCGTCTGCGTGCTGCACACCGGGCGCAGTGGGGAGAGCGGGCGGACTCTCCCGATTTTAACGTTGATGTCGTTGAGCAATTTCGACGGACCTGGGCACCGCGCGATGAGCCCTCCGAACCCCAACCGCCGGCACCAGTCTCTGACGAAATGAAGGCGGAACTCAAGCAGCTCTTCCGCACCCTCGCCAAACGCTTCCATCCGGATCTGGTCACTGACCATGAGGAGAAACGCCGGCGGGAGAAGGTAATGACGCAGGTGAATGACGCTTATGCTGCGCAAAACCTATCGGCAATGAAAAAGCTGGCACAGAAGCCAGAGCGCCCTGAAACACCCGCGACCAAGACGCGTGAGCAAATTATTGTGGATCTGAAGGCTGAGAGTGTGCGGCTCGATCGTGTAATCTCAGCTTTTGAAAGACAACTGCAGGAATTAATCAACTCCAACACCGTTCGGTTGATGCTCGAGGTCAGCATAGCAGAGAGGAATGGGAGGGATCTATTAGCTGAGATGGCAGCGGACTTGCGGATAGAGATCGCACGGCTGGAGGTAGAACTGGAGACGCTCGCTTAGTAGTTAAAAAACAACATAGCGCTTTTGGTAAATTGACGACTTAAATAAATAAGGGACTGTCCAAAGATAGAAATCTGGGCGGTCCCTTTTGGTGTCCTTCTATTCTCGGTTTGTCGCTGCGAGCCGAGATTGGAGCGATGGCGTCTCTTGCTTCCTGGGTAAGAAGTTCTTGCTCGGCGCGTGTTCTTAATATGCCCTATTTGCGACAGCACGGCAACCGGTTTATGCAGATGGCGATCTCATGATAAGAGATTCATTTAAGCCCAAGTTCTTTATAGATGCCGGCGATATCCGCGTTTTCAGTTATCAGGTTTAAAAAAGTCTCCATCTTCTCCGGCTGTCCCAGGCGAGTCTTTCCTAAGGATCCCTCGATGAGCTCGATCGCCTCCATGGTGTTTTCTTTAACCAACAGGATCGGGACACCGAGACTTTCGGCTTGCTGGATAATCAGCGGACTGGGTCGCAGATTACCTGTAAGAATGAGGACGACGGTTGAGGTTTCGAGTGCAGCGAGTTGGATATCCGTCCGGTCACCGCCGGTGATGACGGCTTTATTCTTGTAGCGGCGGAAGCGGGAGAGTGCAGCGTCAGCCGTCATCGCGCCGACAGTCAATGTCTCTGCCAGAGCGTCCGGATCCAGCTCTTGTGTAAGTACTTCGGCGACCAGTAATTCAACAAGTTCTCCTACGCTGAGTGCGGAGAGCCGGGGTATGTGCGGCAGAACCCCCATCACATTGATGTCTTTCGTTTTGATATAGGGAAGGGCATAATCATCGACAAATGATCGGTTGCTCTCGGGAACCCTGTTTATCACAATGCCCATGAGTTGGTCGCCAAGACGAAAACGTGCGGCGAGGACATCATCTACGAGACACATATCACCCTTAAAGGGGACGATCACCAGCGCTGGCGCGCCGAGTTCTTCGGCGATACGCAAGTTTGAAAGCCCCATGGCATAGCCCTCGCGCAAACTGGCGCCGCCCTCGAGAAGCAGGACATCTTTCCCTTTCCCCGCATTTTTTACGGCTTCGTGGATATCACCTACGAGGTCGTGCTCACTGAGACCCTTGAGGCGCTCGCACAATGCTGATGCGGTGACGATGATGGGCGAAGCCTGTAAAGGATCGCCATCCAGCCCCAATGAGCTGTGCACGAAGACGGCATCTTCGTCTGCCAACTTGCCGTCGGGGGTGCGCCAGGGCTGGGTGCTTACGGGTTTCACGTACCCCACCTTGTATCCATCGGATTGCATAATTTGTCCCAGCGCGAGACAGACAGCGGTTTTGCCGGAGTGTGGCTCGACAGAAGTGATATACAACGATTTCATTTGAAGCTCCCTGGGGTGTCCACCAGACCGGTGGAAGGTTTGCTTTCAACCTTGCAGAGGATCAGGCGCATATCGAGCGCAATGCCTCCGCTTCCTTTTTCATACACGATAAATGGATTGATATCGAGTTCGGCGATCTCGGGGAAGTCAAGGACGAGCTGGCTGATTCGGAGCAGAGCGTCTACCAATGTCTCCTTATCAGCTGGCGGCTCGCCTCGCAAGCCGTTGAGCAGGGCAGTTGCGCGGATCTCCGTGAGCATCTGTGCAGCCTCATCGCGCGAGAAAGGTGCGATTCGGAAAGCAGCGTCCTTGAAAGCCTCCACGAAAATTCCACCAAGACCGAAAGTAACGAGAGGGCCGAATTGGGGATCGCGGTTCATGCCGATGAGGATTTCCAATCCGGAAGGCACCATTTTTTGGACCTGGCACCCCCATAGGCGCGCCTCCGGGAGATAGCGCTGTGACCGATATGTGATTAGATCGAAAGCATCTCGTACATCCGTTGGATTCTGAAGGCCGACTTTCACGCCGCCGACGTCGGTTTTATGAAGGATGTCGGGCGAGGCGATTTTTAAAACGACGGGATAGCCCATGTCCGCCGCGATCTCGACCGCCCTCTCGGCTGTTTCCGCAATCTCTGAAAGAGGTGCTTGAAGACCATAGGCAGCGAGGATCGATTGTGCTTCCGCATCCCCTATCGAAAGCCTGCCCTCATCGAGGACACTGTCTATCGTCCGGCGCACAGTTTTCTGATCGACATCAAAACTCTCGAAACTGGGCAGTGGCCTTGCACGGTATTCCCGATATTGACTCATCGCTCGCAGCACCATCGCCGCCCGCTCAGGGAAGGCGAAGTTCGGTATTTTGTGTTTTGCCAAGCTTTCAATACCGGCATTGACGCGAGCTTCGCCCATGAAGCAAGCCAGTATGGGAATGTCGACTTTCTCGTTGATTTCGGCGATCACCTCGGCGGTTTCCACGATCTCAGTCATGGCTTGCGGTGTAAGGATGACGAGCACGCCGTCAACCGAAGGGTTCTCAATAACCTGCTCAAGGGCAAAGCGGTAACGGTCGGCGAGCGCATCTCCCAGAACATCTATGGGGTTAGCCGCGCTGGCTGCATCAGGCAGTAACTGTTCGAGCGCCTTGATGCACTCTGGTTTAAACCGGGCGAGCTTTAAGCCGGCTCGTTCCAGCGCGTCTGTCGCCAGGATGCCAGGACCGCCCGCGTTGGTCACGATGGCAATGTGATCACCTTGAAGGGGGCTAAGATAGCCAAAGGCCCGGGCCATGTCGAATAAGTCCTGCAGGGAATGAGCCCGAAGGACACCCGACTGCTCAAACGCGGCTTCATACGCTTGTTCAGACCCTGCCAGCGAGCCCGTGTGAGAGCTCACCGCTCGGGAGCCGGCTTGCGTAACACCGGATTTCAACGCTACGATCGGTTTGAGCTTCGAGACTTCGCGCGCGACGCGGATGAATTCCTGCCCATCGGGCAATCCCTCCATGTAAGAAAGGATGACGTTCGATGTTGGATCTTTTGCCCAGGCGCGCAGCAGATCGATCTCACTGACATCGGCTTTATTTCCCAATGAAACGAATTTACTCAAGCCCAATCTTCCGGCTTGAGCCCAATCTAGAATTGCAGTTCCTAACGCGCCGGATTGGGACATGAAGTCCATTGGCCCCTTCGGAGGCAGGCCAGCCGAAAATGAGGCGTTCATTGGGATCACGGTGTTGATCACTCCGAGGCAGTTTGGACCGATCAGGCGGATGTTGTAGTCGTTGGTGATCTCAATAAGCTCTTGTTCCCGTTCGACTCCATCCATGCCCGCCTCGCGGAAACCGGCGCTGATCACAATAACCGCCGGGATTCCTTTCTCGCCGCAAGTACGCATCGCCTCGGGTACCAGGGGGTACGGGATCACGATAACAGCCAGGTCGATCGGGTCCGGGATATCTGCAACAGTGGGAAATGCGCGAAGGCCAAGGATTTCGTCGGCCTTGGGGTTTATGGGATAGACTTTGCGGCCATCCTTTAGGAAGTCACCGTTTACTAAATTATCGAGAACGGCATATCCCAATTTCGATGTGTTGGTCGACGCGCCAATGACTGCTATGGATTGGGGAGAGAAGAAAGCATCAAGTGACAAGGAAAAGACTCCGAGTGTATTTAGGTGTAGTGTAATCCTTCTGGTTTCTCGAATCAATAAGAAGGGTAACCATCATGGATGTCGAATGTCGCGGGTTATGTTCGATCCGTCTCGCCAGGAAGGAGACGCCTGAGAATTGCGGTCTTCTATATTGCCGCCACGGTCTTGGCAAGAAGAGTCGCTATTGGCGCGAAAGAGCGGCGATGGACGGGCGAAGGTCCAAGTGCTGCCAGTGCCTGCCGATGAACAAACGTGCCATACCCCTTGTGCCGGGGGAAGCCGTAGCCCGGATAGCGCTCCTCAAGCTCAATCATAATATTGTCGCGGGCAACTTTTGCGATGATAGATGCGGCTGCAATTGAGAGCACAATCGCGTCACCTTTGGGTAATGCTGTCTGAGGTAGTTCAGACTCTGGCAGCAGGATGTGATCGATCAGGAGATGATCCGGCGCGGGTTCGAGTTCAGCAAAGGCACGGGTCATTGCGGAACGAGTGGCGGAGATCAAGCCCAGCGTGTCAACCTCTTCTGCCGTCGCCCGGCCGACACCGATCAAGGAGGCGATTTCCGGGATTATTTCAGCCCAATGGCTGCGCTGACGTGCGCTTAATAGCTTCGAGTCACGAACACCCTCGAGTTTGCTTTCCAGGTTGGAGCTATCGAGAGGAAGAACAACTGCCGCGGCAACCACGGGACCTGCCCAAGCGCCTCGCCCTGCTTCATCAATGCCGGCGATTATTGCAATACCAGCATTATGAAGCGCGTGCTCGAGCACGAGATCGGGGGTACACCCGCGGTCATTTCTTGTCATAAACCCCTTTGAGATTATTAATGCGAATACGAAAAAGATCTGTGAACATCGTGGCAGAGTCGCGCAAGATGTTCACCCTGCTCCCCGAGTTGAAATACCAGTTAATCGGGATCTCGATGATTTGCATACCATGCTTCTTGGCGATGAAAAGGATCTCGACATCGAAGGTCCAGCCGGCGATCGTCTGCAGTGGAAAAAGTTCATCTGCCGCATCTGCCCGAAAACATTTAAAGCCGCATTGTGTATCCTGCAGACCGGGAAGTGTCACCATGCGGACGATTAGATTAAAAGCTCGCCCGATCAAGTGACGGTAATATGGCTCGTCATAACGAACTGCACCGGGAATTTCGCGCGAGGCAATGGCAACATCGAAGGGAAGAACATGAGGAGGGAGAAAGAGATTCACCTCTTCGATGGGCATAGAGAGATCCGCATCGCAGATAAAACGAAAATCGCCTTTTGCAGCAAGCATACCTCTACGAACCGCCAATCCTTTTCCGGCAACCGGCTCTTGAAGTGCTCGAATCTCTGGATGGCGGTCCGCGAAATCTTGGCTGATCTGCGCGGTGCGGTCCGAGCTTCCGTTTTCAACGATGATGATTTCTGATTGGTAGGGCTGGGTATGGATGAACTCGAGGATCGCCTCTAAGCTTTGCGGCAGTCGATGTTCCTCATCGTGGGCGGGGATGATGATCGATAGAAGAGGTGGCAACTAAGGCTCCAGTGTTGCTGATGGACCTAGCCGTAAAAGCTGTAGGAAATCACCAAGATTGTGAGGACGCTCAGGATAATCACTTCGAAGAACACCAAAATGGCAAGGAGTATCCACTGGCGCCGCGAGAACGGGAAGCGACTGCGTTTCAAGGAGCGTTCCTTGCGCGGGGCGAGGGCAGGAGCATCCGTATCGAAAGCTGCATCCAATTCAGTTGGGGAATCCTCAGGCAGGTGGATGGGGTCGACGGACCTAGGCTCAGGCTCGGGGTCCAGAGCAGGCTCAGGAAGGGGCTCTGCTTTGGGCCTGGTCGGTTTGGTTAGAACTTCGGTTAATTCAAGAATGTCATCCTGATTCATTATGGCTTGAAATTGGTTAACATTTGCAGCGAAGTGGTCGATGGCGTCAGCCTGGACAATACGCGCCCGAGGGTCGGAGGTGTCGATATGGGTCTTAGGATTGGTGAAGAGCAGGATCGCCTCGACTTCAGGGAGAGCGTATCCCTTTTCCTGCAGGTAGCTGTGCACTTCCTGCGCCATAATCTGAACCCGGGATTGCAGATTCGGGCGGACAGGAGCGAAACGGCGTGAGCGCCCACCACCGTACTTCATCCAGGCCTCTCCCTTCGCCCGATAAACGCCGATGACTGGGCTTGGCAGGATCACGCGTACTCCTTGCGGACTGAGGAGCAGCATCGGGATAGTGGTCGTTGAGTTGGGAAGATGTAGATTAAAAATAGCCAAATGCTCGCGCCCGAGTGTCTTACTTAACTTTATATAGGCTTCATTCTGAGCTTCCATTTCGCCATACCACTTGAGTCCATGCTGTATTGTCCCTCTCACACGGCTTTCCAGGCTGATGATGCCCTCTTCATCGCGGAATTCAGAACACTCTATGCGTTTCATGATAAGTCCTTAATCTAGCTGTTTGGCTTTCTGTCCCAATGGTTCTTTGGGTGATATCAAACCGCTGAAGGCGCTCTTTTGTCTAAAGAGATTATAAAGCAGACAAAAATCATGACAAGTAGTGAAAACCGAGCTATTTTGGGGATATAATCAAATTTAAGAGGTGCACAGTGTCTCGAAGATTAATCATCATGGTTTTATTCCTGCTTGTAATCGCGTTCATCATGCCAATTGGAGTGAATGCGCAGGAAGGGAATCGTGTGTATTTGTTGAAGGCAACGGGCCCCCTAACACCTACGATGGTAGAGTACCTTGAGCGAGGGATTGAGCAGGCGCAGCGGGAAGGCGGCGAGGTGCTAATCTTCCAGATCGATACGCCTGGCGGGTCCATTGATCTAATGAATCGCATGGTGCAAGCGATTCGCGGAAGCCAGATTCCGGTAGTGGTTTACGTCGCCCCTCGAGGAGCGATTGCCGGGAGCGCGGGTACAGTCATCACATTAGCCGGGCATCTTGCCGTAATGGCACCTGAAACCGCAATTGGGGCAGCGAGCCCGGTGGGGATGCAGGGAGAAGATCTCGGCGATACTATCGAAACCAAAGAGAAGGAGATTCTCAAGGCTACAGTTAGGAGCCTGGCTGCACATCGGGGGAAAGAAGCCACGGACTTAGCTGAAGCGACGATTGAGTCGGCGATCGCCGTATCCGCCCAAGAAGCGCTTGATGCTGGCTTGGTCGATTTTATCGCCGGTGATATTGAATCGCTCCTAAATCAAATTGACGGCGAGAAGGTTGATGCGCTCGGGGAGCGCGTTTTGCAAACGTCCAATGCGATCGTCACGGAAGTCCCCCAAAATTTTATTGAACAATTTCTTCAAGTCCTGACCAATCCAAACATCGTCTTCCTGCTGCTTTCAGTCGGGGTTCAGGCGATCTTGATCGAGATCTCTCAGCCGGGCGGTTGGATCGCCGGTTTCATAGGGATCGTGTGCCTGGCCCTGGGAACATATGGCCTCGGGGTCCTTCCTGTGAACTGGTTTGGATTGATCTTCATCATCACCGCCTTTGTGCTCTTTATATTGGAGATTAAAGCACCCACACATGGAGCATTAACGGTTGCAGGATTAACATCATTTATCATTGGCTTTCTAGTCTTGTTTAACTCACCTACAACCCCATCCTTTTGGCGTGTTTCCGTCCCACTTGTAATTGGAACTGGTATTGCGATCGCGATTGGCTTTCTGACACTCCTGACCTTTGTTATTCGCGCTCAATTACGACCGGCCGAAGTTGGCGCCGGGTCGTTGATAGGGCGCACCGCCGAAGCACGTTCGGATCTCTCGCCCGCAGGGATGGTTCAAGTTGCTGGAGAGCTCTGGAGCGCAATACTCGAGAATGACGATGACGAGATCACAAGCGGTGACAGGGTCGACATCATCGGTGTGGATGGAATACGATTACGTGTGCGTTCCCGGAAGAAGAAAGGCAGTTGACTCGAAATAAACCGGCTTGTACACTAACGCGTACGTAACGAGGAGGAGGCGATGCCACCATCAGATTTCCGCATGATCGTTCGCACTGGGCCGAACCCGGGAACAATCTTTGAGTTGACGAAGGAGGTCTCGCTCATTGGGCGCGATGTAACCAATGAGATCGTTGTTGGGGACGCAGAGGTCTCGCGCCAGCACTCCAGGCTCACGCGCACACCTGGAGGATATGTTCTGGAAGACCTCGGTTCGACCAATGGCACATTTGTCAACGGTGAACGATTAGTGGCACCTCGGGTGATGAACCCGGGCGATTTGGTCGCCCTGGGAGAAACTGTATCCTTAACTTTCGACGCGACTTCATCGGAAGCCGCGGCGACGGTGGCCCAACCTGCTGCAACAGCAGAACCTGCGAAGAAAGCTCCCCGGGCGGTCGCCCAACCTGCCGCGCAAGCGCAACCAGCAGCTCCACCGAGCCCGGCGATTGAAGACCCATCGCCCCCAAAGAAAGCCAAGAAGCCATGGCTTCTGGCTGGCGCGGGATGTTTCGTCCTGATTCTCGTTTGCGGTGGATTTGTTTGGTTCATGGATACTTTCTATCCGGAAATCATATGGGCCCCTCTAATCTGGTTAGGTTTTTAAGTACCCCAGGAGTCTTGTAATAAACGACGGAGCGGAGTGATCCGCTCCGTATTATTTTATAGGAACACCCATTCTGTCTTTTCATAAAGGGATGGCATAAGCGAGTAACTTCACGCGCTCTCCTGCATCCAAAGGAGGAGTGATAATAAGTTTAAGGAGACAATTATGGAGATGGAAATCACCTTCCCTGGAGGAGCGCGTGTTGACGCCCACTTCGGACCGTTTACGATAGGTACGGATCAATCCCCGCAAGGAGGGGGAGAAGGGTCGGCGCCGACGCCCTTTGCGACCTTCCTGGCATCCCTGGGGACCTGCGCGGGGATCTACATCCTGAGCTTCTTGAAGCAGAGAAATTTACCCACAGAAGGAGTTCGCATCATTCAAAGAACGCGTTCAAATCCGGCAACGGGAATGATCGCGCAGGTTGACCTCGAGGTCCAGGTTCCAGACAATTTTCCAGAGAAGTATAAAGGTGCGCTGATCCGGGCTGCTGAGTTATGTGCGGTGAAGAAGCATTTTGAGTATCCCCCAAGCTTTAATATCTACACACAGTCTGTATCGCTTGAGATAAACTGAGTTTTTCATACTACAATCAAGGGCGGAGGTCGAGATGTCAAAACGGCTTACCGTCCTTATTGTGCTTTCCTTGGCCGTCGTCATCGCCGGTGGAGCGATTTTTCTGCGTGGTCGGTTGCGTGCAACAGAAGAAATCGGGGAAGTTACCCGAGAAACCGAAGAACTCCAGAAGGTTACTGCCACCGCGGCGCCCGATCTGTATGCCGAAGAGCGCGATCAAATGGTCGAGCGCGGAATCATTGCCTACGGGATTGACTCTGCTGAGGTGATCGCAGTTATGAGACGAGTCCCGCGGCATCGATTTGTCCCTGATGATTATTTACATCTGGCCTATGAGAATAACCCGCTTCCCATCGGTTACGGGCAGACGATCTCACAACCCTATATCGTGGCGTTAATGACGCAGGAGTTGGATGTCAAGGCAGGAGATAAGGTCCTGGAGATCGGGACTGGCTCCGGATATCAAGCGGCGGTTTTGGCAGAGTTGGATATCGAGGTCTTCACAATGGAGATCATCGGATCGTTAGCAAACGAAGCCGAGCAGCGTCTGCAGGCGCTCGCGTACGAGAGCATCCATGTGCAAAATGCAGACGGATATTTCGGGTGGCCAGACGAGGCACCCTTCGACGCGATTATTGTGACGGCAGCTCCAGATCATCTCCCGCAACCGCTGCTTCAACAGTTGAAGATTGGCGGGGTTCTTGTGATCCCGGTAGGACCAATTGGCGGTATCCAAGAATTGTGGCGGGTTACGCGTCTATCATTGGATGAGTTTCAATCCGCCAGCCTTGGCGGCGTTCGCTTTGTGCCTTTTACTCGCACCTCGGAATAGATCCATAAACCTGTTTCGATTCAACCGTACAGCAATGGAAACTTAATTTCGAGGATGAGCCCTTCTCGAATCGTATTTTGGTCCTCATTCACAACAAATCAGTATTGAGATTCATCTTCAGCAAAGCTGCAAAACAACCAACCCGGACTTCTCGAAGTGACAACTAAATGAAGGGCTCCTCGGCAATTGAGGGAGTACCCAGGGATATTAATTCTTCACAACGGGATTTTGTGCCGCGAGAAGTGTGGCGCTGCGAACCAAGCAACCAGGTACATCACCCCTCCGGCAAAAAGCGTTGCTTGAAATCCCATCGAAAGGGAGATCATCGCCGCCAAAACGCCGCTCACTCCGGATAGCGCGCCGTTGATTGCCCACGCCCAAGGGATAAGTTGTGAGGAATTGATGTCGAGGTGGGCCAAACCCGATGCAAAAGGGACACCCATTAGTAAACCCAAAGGGAAAAGCATCACGATGGAGAGCGCAATTCTCGCATAAAGCGGCAGGGGCAGGATCCATTGAACAAAAGCGGGTAAAGCGGCCGTCAATAAGGAGATCGTCAGGACTAAAACAAGCAGTGCGGGGCGCAGCGATAACCTTGGGGAAAGCAAGCTGCCCAAACCTGAGGCGAGGAGCAGTATGAATAGAACCGTCGCGAGTGCGAGCGCGGGTTGATCGAGAGGCAGTCCCAGACTTTGTATCAAGGGGATTTCGATCAATAGATAACCGGCACCCAGGCTGCCAAAATAGAGAAGCATCGCGGCACGAGAAACAGCAGCGGCAGATCGACGACGAAGGATGTAAAGCGGAGCGAGAACCAGAGGAATCGCGAGGAGAAGCATTAGCACTAACAAACCAAGCAGTACGAAGTATCCGCTACCCCCGAAAGGCTGCCAGATTTTTCCAAGGGTAGAGAGAACATCCGACGTTTGACGCCAACGAAAGAAATGGAAAAAGTAAGGCTGTGTGTCGCGTGGAGGTGTGAGATTAAACGGGTACTCGCGGATTGTTGTTTCGTGGTTCTCCAGCAGATTTGTATAAAGCTGGTGGTAAACGGGTTCTGGTAGGACGTTGAAGCGATTGACATCATCGGCCTGTAAATCTGGGAGGACGAGGGCGTCAAATCCATTCTCTTGTAGAAAATTACGTACCACTGCGAGTTCATCGTTTGTAAAGGGTCGTCGGCTGGCGATCATCGTTGCCGTCCTCATCCCGCGATAGGCGATAGTATGCGATTGGATGTCGGATACTCCCGTCTCGCGAAGCGCGGCAATCAGCATAGACCATGCCCGGGCGGATTCGCTTGATGGTGTCTCAACCCAGCGCGTGATTACAAGCAACCCATCATTCGTGAGTCGGCTCCAGGCCTGGACGACAGATTCCTTTGTGAGCAGGAAATTTTCGGAAAGACTGAAGGCACCCGAGGTCACGGGATGGAAGCTGTCACTCAACGCATATTCAATAACTGCGTAGCGCTTATCGGGGAGGCTGAGCAGACCCCTGCTGGACCGTGGGCTGACGGTCAGGCGAGGATGGCCGTAAAGCCCCTGGCTGTATCCCAAAAATGTACTTTTGAGAATTTCGGTTACGAGAGGATTATCTGTCGGAATGGTGACCTGCCCCGCACCTGATGCCAACGCCAGGAGAGGGCTGAGCCCCGCGCCGGGGTTGAGGATCAGAGCGGGCCTGCCTTGCCGGAGAGCGTAGGCGAGGGCGCCCGGCATGTGGGATGCCAGATTGTGTGACGCCGGTTCATCCGGTGAAAGTTGAGTGATCGGCTGCGGACCTTCACCGTCCACAAATAAGCCGGCTTGAATGGGAAGTTCACCCGCTGCGTTCAAGCTGAGACCCGGAAACACATGAATGCTCCTGCTCTCGATTACGTCGACGCGGGAAGACGCGCTCCAGCGCGAGTACGTTAGCTCCGCGTCAGGCACCAACTCGATTATTGACAGCGGTTTGTATGGCGAGAGCCGCACCCTGAGCCAATGTGGTGCGAGGATGAAGATAACCAGAGTAAGGGATCCAAGCGCCAGGAGCCTTGCCCGGGTGGGAAAGCGTGCGCTGAACACTGCAGCGGCGAACAGTCCGAGAGTGATTGATAGACCGATTGTCCCCTCCCCGCCGAGCCACTCCATCCCCACCAGCGCCACCAGACATCCGGCGCTGGAACCGATCATGCTGGCGCCATAAAGAAGATGGGATTCGCCGCTGGAGTTGGCAAGCGCCGCGCCTACGGCCCACCCAGTGAAAAGGAAGGGCCCTCCCGAGGCCAGGAAGTAAAGGAGCAGGATCCAGACCTGTTGCCTATCCCAGGCGATACTGTAAGAGTCAAAGGGCAGGAGGTTGATTATCAGGTAAGCGAGCAGCACAGATCCGCAATATCCCAGCGCCAGGAGGGATGCCGGGGGTGGAGACGGCCGGATGGCGATCAAGAATCCACTCGCCGCGATTCCCATGACAGCCATCCCGACGACCAGGAAAGCAAAGTGGTGAAACTGTTGAACGGCGAAAATGCGGGTTAGGCTAATCTCATAGACCAGGCTGCCGGCAGAGATAAGCATCAGTCCCAACGAGTATCTGTAAAAAGATCGACGCTTTGAGGCGTCCATTATGTCGAAGATTGTACAGTCAGACGAGGAGGAATCAAAAGCGACGCGGGTAACAATAGTTTATACCAAATTCCATATACACGGATGTGCGCGAGGAACACTTATTTAAAAAAGCAGAGGGTCTGAGACTCACAATGTGATGAGATGACCTGTAAAATGGATGGAAAGGGATTGGGAACTACTTAATCAAGAACGCCCGCTAAGCTCCGGAGAAATGCGACGATCTCGCACTGGCGGCTATCCACTTTGCAGAGGTCGTAAAAGGATTTGGCTATCGCATGCAGCGTCGAATATTCATTGTTTGCTTTTTCCTTCCATTGGTGATGGCTGTAAGCCAAGTAGCCTGTCAGCGGCTGCCTGTTACGTTGGCAGGCGTCCAAGATGCAAACGGAGCTAAGACGAATCATCTAACTCCCTCTCCAACCGAGGCCCTCGAGGATTGCACGGATCTGTTACGAGATAAGAACCCAGCGTGTGTCCCCCTCACAGCCACAGAGTTCGTGGTCATCCCAACCGAGGTCCCTACTCACGCTTGTGCAGAAACGTCGGTACGTCTGGAGCGCACCAGCTATCTCGGATGGCAAACCCCAGGCTTGGTCCCAGTTCTAATCTATCTTCCACCCTGCTATGACGATCTTAATCGGCGCTATCCGGTTCTTTATCTACTCCACGGAAAACCTCAAGGTGAGAATCACTGGCAGATTCTTGGCGTAGAAGCGGCATTGGAAGATGTTTACAAGGACGACACACTACCTCCATTTTTGGTTGTGATGCCCCGCCAACCCGAGCCGCTGTTTAGCAGCACAGATGGTGGGCCCGGCTCATATGAAGATGAATTCATCAACGGGTTAGTGCCCTTCATCGATCGAACCTATAGAACTATCGCACAGGGGGATAGTCGGGGATTGGCAGGAGTATCTCGCGGGGGTGTATGGGCATTAGAAATCGGCTTCCGAAATACCGACATCATTCAGCGCGTTGGGGCACTCAGTCCGGCGCTGAATGTGAACTACGCTCGCCCAGAATATGATCCGTTCAGTCTAATGCTTTTTGGAGATATGCCCTCGAAGATATTTCTCATGTCCGGCGATACGGATTACGCGTATGCGAAAACCCTGGATCTGAGCGAGGCTCTCCACGAGGTAGATATTGAGCATAAGTATGTATTGGTATCCGGGAACCATGAGTCCAGCACCTGGCGTGGGATCCTTCCTGAGGTGCTCCACTACCTAGCCGTCGATTGGTGAGCCTGTATGTAATTGGGGGTTGCCATTGGATTTGTGCGGCAGTTAACAGAATTCATATGTCTCGCATGCACATATCTGATGGTGTGTGGGTATCCTAATAATCGTAATCTGTATACCTACAAAGGAGTGTTGGTAATGAGTTACTACATTGTTCCACAAAGACATCGCAGGATGCATCGTCATCACCCCGTTGGTTTCAATGGCGGCTGCCGGCTGCCGGTAGATGTCCATGCCAACAGTGATGAGTATGTGATCACTGCAAACGTGCCCGGCTTGAAAGCTGACGACCTGCAGATTGAAATTATCGAGGATGTCGTCACCTTACGAGGCGAAGTCAAGGAAAAGGAAAACGGACAAGGAGATGTCCTATTGCGTGAACTGCATCGTGGTTCATACGAACGGCGGCTGCGTCTCCCCGACCTGCTTGACACCGATAAGGCTGAGGCAGCGATTGAAGATGGTGTGCTTATGCTGCGTATCCCCAAGTCGGAGGAATCTCGACCGAAGAAGATCGAGGTCAAATCCCGATAAAGCGGCACAGAATTAGTGAGGTACAATGGGCGGCAAAAGCCGTCCATTGTGCGTTAACAAAATCTTGGGAGCAGACTGATCTTTCTTGATTTGCATCGACTTGATCGCGACCGTTTGAATAAACCGTTTTTCTCCCAACACCGGGCTCCTATTCAGTTGTGAGGATGGATGATTATGGATACGTCTGGGAACAATACCGCAAGTAGTGATAAAGCCACAAGCAACCCTTTCGCTAGAGCGTTAAGGGTGCTTCTTCGTCTGCTCGTCTCAATCGTGTTAGGGCTTTCCATCGGATTGGGGCTTTATTTTGGAGGGAGGATCATCTACCAGCTTGCAGTTGGACCTGGCCCATCTTACGATCAGGATTTAGAGGATATTCAAGAGGAAGTTGAAAGGCTGCAGTTTGACTTAGCCGAAAGAGATCTAGACATTAATGAACAGCAGCTCGAACTTGAGAAACTGGTGAATGACTTTGCTGATCAAATCGCAGCTCAGTCTGTTACGATACAGGAGCAGATGGCTGATCTAGCGGCCGACCTGGGGGTATTAGCGGATCGCTTGGATACCCTTGAAAAGGCGCTCACTGAAGCCGGTCATCCCGTCGATGAGATGCTAGGTCAGCTTAAATTGGTACAGGCGATGACCATTCTCTCGCGCGCACAATACTGGCTGTCTGAGGCTAATTTGGGACAGGCTAGTGAAGATGTGGCATACGCCAGGGCGCTGATTGACGCTCAAGCGGAGAAATGGCGTGGAGAGGCAGAAAACGAGGATAGGATAAACGTTCTCGATGAGGTAGTGGATCGACTGGATATCGCGCTTGAGGATATCCGCACGCAACCTACCATCGCCGAGGACGAAATTGAGATCGCCTGGAAGCTATTGATCGAAGTGACAAACCCCGATGATCTTGGCTTAGAATAATATACCGGGAATAAGGTTACGAGGAGAGCACAGATGAATAAAGAAGAGACCCAGGCTAACGACGAACTCGAGATCACGATAGAAGCTCCTGAGGTTGAAGCCGCGGAAGCCGAGAAGCCGGTAACAGAGACAGTGCAGGAAGTATTTGAAGACGATGGCGTCCCAGCAGAGCCGGTTGAGCCAAAGCGTCGTCTGAGACGGTTCTTGTTTTGGACGCTTTGTGTTACAGGAGTCTTCGCTCTGGGTCTAGTGGCCATGTGGTTCGTCCGGGTAGGCCCTTTGTCAACCGAGTTTGAAAAGGCGAGCATCAAAGTTGAGTCGTTGGAATCCGAACTTGAGGACCTGAGACCGTTGCGGGCGGAGAACACACAGTTATTAGACGAGCTTGAGATGGGTGAGTCGCAACTGCAGTTTCTCAATGTTTTGGTCAATGTGACTTCAGCACAGCTTGCTCTGGCTCAAGAGGATAAGATCGCGGCCAAGGCCGCTCTTGCAGGGACAAAGGCCAGCTTATTAGAGCTTGAGGAAAAGCTCGGCGCCGAGGATGCGGAAACAGTGCGAAGCCTGATCGATCGCTTAGAACTCGTACATGGAGAGGTAGATACGGACGAGTTCGCGGCGAGTCGCGATCTGGAAATTCTGGCGAACAATCTCCTTTCACTTGAACGATCGTTGTATAGATAATAGCCAACAGCGAAATACACGAACGGCTCCCGAAATCATGTTAGTTGGGAGCCGTTTTCGTTTCTTATGGACGGGCGCCGATGGTTAGGGTGATGTTCATCTCCTTGTTGTCGCGAATCACTGTTAAGACAACATCTTGCCCCACTTCTGTGTGCTTGAAAAGATAAGACAACATATCGTCAAACTGACGGATGATTTGCCCGTCAATAGCGATGAGCAAATCGCCGCCAGCTAAGAGCCCAGGGATGGATGTCTCCTCACTGCCGCCGCGCAATCCGGCAGCGTCGGCAGGTCCGTCAGGGACGACTTCTGTGATATAGGCACCGAACACATTGGTGCCAAAGCCCAGCGCCTCAATTATTTTTAAATTCCAAAGCTGATCGTTCAGGCTGGAGACCCCGAGGTAGGGGTAGTCATAGCGGCCGTCCTGAATGATTGCCGGCACAACGCGGCGAAGGATGTTCACCGGGATGGCAAAGCCCACGCCCGAGCTAGCGGCGCTCCCATCAACCGTGAAAGTCTCGGTATGTATAGCCCGGTTAATCCCTATTACCTGACCGCTGAGGTTCAGGAGTGGACCTCCAGAGTTACCGGGGTTGATCGCCGCGTCAGTCTGAATCAGATCTCCAGCTGAGAAGCGGATTCCCTCGGGTGTCAGGTGCTCCGACTCAAGTGAACGTCCAATAGCGGACACAATGCCGACCGTCATCGTACCTCGCAGACCGAAAGGGTTTCCGATTGCAACGACAAATTCGCCCACACTTATTCCGTCTGAATCACCCAGGGGAAGCGGGACAAGTTCGGTCTCGGGAACGTCAACTTTCAGCACGGCAAGGTCGGAGTCGGGGTCGAGGCCTACCAATTCAGCCCACACTTTCAAGCCGGAGGTGAAGTCAACTTCAATTGCACTTGCTCCGGCAATAACATGCTGGTTGGTGATAATGTGCCCTTCACGATCGATTACGAATCCCGAGCCCTGCCCGCGAGGAATCGTGACCTCATGAGGAGCGTCAAGTTCCTCGAAAACCCAGATCGTTACCACCCCCGGGTTAACCCGTTCGTAGAGTCCCGGCAGGTCACCGCCAGTCATTGATGTCTCGCCAGCTATGAAGAGTTCCGTTATTGCTTCCTCAATTGGGGCAGCAACCGGGAGAACTGAAGCCGGGAGAGGAGTCGGCTCGGGTTGAAAAGGCGGGACAAGTTGAAAGCTGCACGCCAGAATTGAAAGGCCAATTGTTACTACGACGGTCAGGAGTATTCGTGTCTTCATTGTTGCCTCGTCCTTTATTTACATCCCTTCCATCAAATTATGATGGATGACGGATGAAAGTTGAGATCAAGTTGATGCCCTACCAACACAAGTGGGCGGGGTAACCATCAAAGATAATTCGAGGGCGCTCATTGCTACATACGCGTTAGGGATCCTGCGGATTGGCAAGTTCCTCGAAGAGTTCTCTATCGCGTGGATTGAGATCGCTCGGCAGGGTGATATCCAAGCGTACATATAGATCACCCCGCTTATTTTTATTTCGAAGATTGGGCAGACCGCGCCCATTCAAACGGAAGCTTTGATTAGGTTGACTGCCTGATGGGATGGTTAATACGACGTTGCCGGATAGTGTGGGAACTTCGACCTCCCCACCGAGAACAGCGGTGTAAAGATCCACAGTCGCCTTTGTGTAGAGATCGTCTTTCCTGCGTTTGAAGCGGGGATCGGGCTCGACTTTAATCACGAGAAACAGATCGCCGGACTTCTGCGCGCCTGCCTCGCCCAGCCCGCTTACGCGCACCTTTGTACCTGTTCGGGCACCTGGCGGGATGGTAACCTCAATTTTTTTCTCGTTGATAGTTAATACACGCGTTGTGCCTGTACTAGCCTCGCTGAGCGTAATCGTGACAGGTTGCTTGAGATCGCGTCCACTTCTGCGACCCTGTGGGCGATATCCTTGTCGCTGAGCGCCCGTCTCACCAAAGATGGCAGAGAAGAAATCGGAAAAGCCTCCAAAGACATCGCCGATATCTCCAACATCAACTCGCACGCCTCCCCCCTGTCCCCTCGACATCCATTCATCCCAATTGAAAGAACCGGGCTGGCCACTGGTCCGTTCCCATTCTCGATAAGAAGAACCCAGCTGGTCGTATTTCGCCCGCTTAGTGGAGTCGCCCAATACTTCGTAAGCTTCATTGATCTCCTTGAAGCGCTCTTCGGCCTGGTTGTCGTCAGGATTTTTGTCGGGGTGATGCTTAAGCGCGAGTTTTCGATAAACGCTCTTGATTTCATCACTACTCGCAGTACGATCGACCCCTAATATTTTGTAATAGTCCTTGTATTCCATACCTGCCCATCCTGTATCCTTTGATTCTAAACGGGTGCTAGAAAGCGAGTCAAGAAACCAGGGGGTTTCTAAGGTGATTCTAATTATCCAATCGGGAAGGGTGTATCTTGTTCCCCGGGACAACGCCCGTCTACAGATTTCCATGCTATCATACTTTCATGGTGACAACGTCTAAGCTTGGCAGGATACTGGTTGTTGACGAGGACCCGGATACTCTCGACCTGCTGGAACGGCAGATATTAAACCCGCTTGGCTATCAGACCGAAACAGCAGGAGACGGGAGCACGGCTATCCAGAAGTCTCTGCAGTTTGGTCCAGATCTGATTATCGCCAGTCTCACACTGCCTGGATTGAGTGGAAAGGATCTGCTCGTCGCGTTACGTTCCCAAGGGGCGGAAGTGCCAATGATCGTCACTGCGCCCAAGGGCATGGAGGCAGACGCGATCCAGGCATTTCGCCTGGGGGCACGCGATTACCTTGTGAAGCCGTTTCGGGAGGCGGAGTTTGTCGCCGCTCTCGAGCGGGTGATTAAAGAGATCCAGCTGCGGCGTGAACATCGACAACTGGCTGAGCAGCTGGCAGAGAGCAATCGCCAATTGGAACGCCGGGTGCGGGAGTTGACGACTCTCTTCGGGCTCGGTAAAACGGTAACTTCAACAACGCATCAGGGGCAGCTATTTGCAAAACTGATCGAGGGGAGCTTGTACATCACCGAGGCGGACTTCGGGTGGTTTTTGGTCAAGAAAGAAGGATCCGATCACCTTGTCTTACGGGCGGAGTTGAATCTTCCCATGGAAGCTGCAAAGAAATTACATCAACCCTGGGATGATGGCATCAGTTCACTCGTTATGCTTTCCGGTGAAGCGCTGACAATTCATGGAGAAGGGCTTGCGAAGTTCAAGCTGGCGCAATTCTCGGGAGCGGTCCTCATCGCCCCTGTAAGCGTTAAAGATCAACCTATCGGAGTGATCAGCGTGGGGCGTATAGCCCCAAGGCCTTTCACGGAGAGACAGTTGGTGATGTTGGAGGCGGTTGCCGACTACGCCTCGATTTCTCTCGTAAACGCCAGGTTGTTCGAGGCGTTAGAAGATCGCGCTCAACGCCTTGAGAGAGAAATTCAACGCTCAACAGAACGGGACTATGTTGACGCGAAGTGGCTTAGGGACGTTCACCGCAGTTTGCGGGCAGCACAAGCTGAGATTGCCACATTGATGAGCAAGCGCCAGGCCGCAAGATTATCGAAAGAACTCGGCACTGTTATGCATGATATCGAATCCGTCTTGGATGGAATTTCAGACATTGTCGAACAAAGATCTGGAAATCCCCCTCCGTAAAATCCCTGGATAATCAAACAGTCCACTGTGATGTTTAAAACTAAACCTTCTATCACCCTGCAATTCCCAATCAATGAGAGAGGAACCAAGGAATGAGTGGGGAATTAATTCTTGTTGTTGAAGATAACGGAGATATCAGACGGTCGATCGAGGAGGCCATCCTTAAGCCCGCTGGTTATTCTGTTTATTCTGTAAGTGATGGAGTGTCCGCTCTCGCGCTGATTGGTGAATTGCAGCCGGATCTGGTGCTGACGGATTATAAAATGGCGAACATCACCGGGCTTGAGTTCATCAAAAGTCTACAGCGGGACTTCCCTGAAGTTCCAGCCATTCTGATGACGAGTGATGTGTCCAGCCAGATTGTACTGGAATCCATGCGTGCTGGTGCTGTGGATTTCCTGTCAATGCCCTTTGAGGCGGAGCACCTGCTTTCAGCTGTGGGGCGAGCTGTTAAACGGGGCAGACGTCTGCAGGATCTGCTGCGGGTTAGAGAACAAGCCCATACAGATGCCGAGTCGCTTGAGCGGCGTCTCCATGAATTAGAGACGCTCGCCATCGTTGGCCGAACGGTTACTGCTCTATTGGATATTGATACGGTTCTCACAACAGTCGTGGAGGCCGCTGTGAAACTCACTGGAGCGGAGGAGGGGAGTCTGCTATTGCTGGATGAGGATTCCGGCGAACTCTACATGCGGGCTTCACAGAACTTCGATGAAGATTTCGCGAACACATTCAGGCTGCACATACGCGATTCTCTCGCCGGACAA
The DNA here is from genome assembly GCA_049644665.1 of Anaerolineales bacterium. Taxonomy (GTDB): domain Bacteria; phylum Chloroflexota; class Anaerolineae; order Anaerolineales; family E44-bin32; genus E44-bin32. The sequence continues at coordinate 1,308 of JBARSI010000057.1, read as the reverse complement.
GTGATGGCATCAGGCGAGCCAATATTGCTCGATGAACGGTCCCCTCAAAAAATTAAAACGGCTTATCTAGTCCACTCACTAATCTATGTTCCCTTACAAGTGCGTGGGAAGACGATAGGCGTCCTTGGGGTGGATAACCGTAAGGCGGGCCGAGTTCTCACTCAGGATAACGTTAAGGTAATGACGGCAATGGCGTCCTACGCCGCGATCGCCATTGAGAACGTGCAACTTTTCAATAGAACGGAGGCTGAGCGGGCTAAACTTGAAACGATCCTCACGCAAACTGAAAACGGCGTAATCGTCGTCGATAACGAGAATCGCCTGTTGCTTATCAATTACGCTGCGGAAGAGGCATTTAACGTCAACGGGGATTTCATTGGGTGTTCGATCGTTGAGGCATTTGATGAACCCCATCTCTTAGAATTGCTCCGATCACCCGGGCCGTCTCTGCAACGTGAAGAGATCACCCTGTCTGACGGACGAGTACTCAATCTGCTCCGCACCCCAATTCGGGGTGTTGGTCAGTCTGTATTGATGCATGACATCACGCACTTGAAAGAAATCGACCGAATAAAAACCGAGTTTGTGACAACGGTCTCGCATGACCTTCGGTCACCGCTCACCGCAATCCTCGGTTATATCGAGCTTATCGATCAAGTGGGTCCTCTCACAGATCAGCAGCAGGAATTTGTGCGCCGGGCGAGATTGAGCGTTGAGCAAATCTCTCGTCTCGTGGCAGATTTGCTCGATTTAGGGCGGATTGAGGCGGGGTTGGATACGAAGAAAGAAGACACACTGATTTCCGTGTTGGCTCGCTATGCCTTGCAGGGTCTAGCGAGCAAGGCCAAGGCCAAACAAATAACGCTCCAGGTTGACCTGCAGGAGAAGCTGTCTTTGGTCCATGGTGACCCGATACGTCTTCGACAGGTGATTGCGAACCTGTTAGAGAACGCGCTGGAGTACACGCCGCACGGCGGCCGGGTCGTCCTGGCTGTCCATGAAGAGAATGATCAGATCATCCTGTGCATAACTGATACTGGCCCGGGGATTCCGCCAGGGGATCAGCCATATTTGTTTGATAAATTCTTCCGTGCGAGCAATGTCCCGGAGGAAGCGCGCGGAACGGGGTTGGGCCTTTCGATCGTAAAATCCATTGTTGAACAGCATAGTGGACGGATCTGGGTAGAATCAGAGTTGGGAAAGGGGGCGACCTTCACAGTTGTATTGCCCGTATCGAATAAATAAGCTCAGGGCGGCGAGTTAATAAGCAGCGTGTGACCCATTGGTCATACGCTCTTCCCTTAAATG